>DATDCZ010000081.1:0-3052 GCA_036524055.1 Anaerolineales bacterium
CGCAACCGGCCGCACTTGACTACCGTGCCAGCCACGCAAAATGATTCAGCAGCCACAGCCGTGCGGCATTGGCGGAGATCCCAAGCAGCACGCTTATCACAATCGAGAAGACCGCCAGCAAGATGGCCACACTGCTGTAGAAACGGCTGCGGCCGGAGCCCTGCCGCACGTTGGCGTAGCCCTTCCAGAATCCGAGGATGCCCAGCAGGACGAGCGCGGGCAGGAACTCCTCAGCGAAGCGCATGGCAGCCCAGTAGTACACCAGCAGAAATCCAAAGGACAGCAGGACCGTACCCAAAAGGACCCAGACGATCCATTCCGGGAGCTCGCCATTCCCGGAGAGCTTGGGCCGTGAAGCAGAGCCCCGCCTGAAGAGGCTGCGAATCGCTGCGACGGCCGGCTGCACCGCGAAGATCGCGAATGGAGCCAACCAGGCAATGCCTGAAATCATCTGGGCGAAGTAATAGGCGCCCTTGGGATTCCCAAGCAAGGCTTTGGGCGGGTGTCCGTAGTCCGCAAACAGGAACGGGAATTCGGCCCCCAATGCAGGCGGACCCGCCAGATAGTTGTATAGATTCGGAAGAACGTAATAGATAGAGAAGAGGTCCTGCCAGTGTTGACGCGTCCGGGTGAGAGACAATTGGTAGTAGTAGCCGGTTTCCAGTGGCGAGCCGAATCGCGCCGAGTTGTACCAACCCAGTGCCGCAATCCCCAGCAAGAGCATGAGCCCGAACGGAAGCATTCTGGCCAAGGCGCTGGCCCACCCCTGATGGATCTTCAACTGTTGGCCGAAGATCATCACCACAACGAAACCGATTGGCAACGCGAGATTCACGCGCGCCGCAATGGCCAATGCCCACAGGGCGCCGGCAGCGACTAGTGCCCGATCAAAGGCGGACCGGCCCAAGGTGGCCACCACGCACAAGAGGCCGCACAAGAAGAAGAACTGCGCCCCCGTGATAGCAGCTTCATGCACCCGGCCGGCCACATAGTTGTTCAGTATGAAAGTTGCGGGTCCGGCCAGTCCCATCACAAACAGGGCCAGCCATAACGGCCATCTGGGCAAGGCCGCGAAGTAGCGATCCCAAAGTACCATGGCCAAGGCGGATTCCACAATGTAGATCCCGCACAAGAACCCGAAGACCAACTGCAAGTCTCCGAGCCACCAGTGCAAGAGCCAGCGAAAAAGCAGGACTACCAGTGCCGGTGTTGGCCCCCACGGCAAATAGAATCTTCCCTGATAGTAGGAGACATCTATTGGACCCTGAATCTGCCCGCCAGGCAGCAGCTCATAAGGATCAGGGGAGGCCAACAAGCCGGGGCTTGGTTTCGTTACCATGTAGAGATGCCCGCGTTGGAAGCCCTTGGCGAGGTCGGCGAAGTAACGTGTGGGTGATTCCCAGGTGGTCCACGTGGCGGAGCTGGCAAACCAGACATAGACAATGACGACCAGCATTGAAATGGGAAGGGCGGGCCAATAGATTCGAGCAAGCCGCGCGAGGTTGGTTAATCTGCGACTGCGGCGCAGCCTTTCAAGAAACGGCATCAACCGTCCCAGAATGGCCTCCGCGCGGCCGGGCGCCATCCGGGCCAGGATGGCTGCAGAACCGCCAACGATCCCCAGCACGAACAGAGCGACCCGGCTTGCCCCCCAGCCTGGGGAGGGATCGATACCCAGACGCTCAGCGTAGACCGAGGCGAGCACCAGCCCCAATCCGATCAGCGCCAGGAGCGAAGCGATGATGGGTGGCCTGCGCATAGCGGCATTATAGCGGTAGGAGCAGTCGGCACGTGATGGACCAGCTTCGTTCCTGCAGCCGTCAACTGCTTGTTGTTTTGCGATTTGAAGTCCTTAGACTGCAATATGGAGCCAGGCAGCAAGTGCGGCTCCCGCGCCGCGTGTTGGCGCCTTATTCCTCGGCGCCGATAGCCGTCCCGGATTGATTGTCCATGACGCAGCGAAAACCGTAGTAGTCGCGGTAGTAGTCCGGCACATTTCCGCCGCGGTTGGCGCTGCGGACCAGGCTGGGATTGTCGATCCATGAGCCGCCGCGCGGCACGTCCAGATCGCCGGCACTCGGACCCAGCGGATTGACCTGCGGATCCGCCGTATACGGCCCGTATCTGTCTGCCACCCACTCGCGCACATTGCCGGCCATATCTAAAGCCCCAACCCAGCTCGCTCCGGAAGGATAAGTGCCGACCGGCGCTGTATCGGCATAACCGTCGTCAACCGAGACATCGTTGGGTCCCGCATCGCAGTTCACGTCACAGAAATTGAGTCGGCTGCCATCGAAGGCGGCCCCCCAGGGAAAGATCCGACCTTCCGGTCCGCGGGCCGCATATTCCCACTCGGCCTCGGTCGGGAGACGCGCCCCGGCCCATGCGCAGTACGCGGAAGCCTGCTGGCGCGTCACAGCGATCACGGGATAATCACTGTATGTGGGGTCTCCGTAGTACGTTGAACGGTAGTGCGAGCGGCTCTGGGCCGGCACGGTGCAGGTCCCTTCCAGCACGCATTTCTGATATTCACCGTTCGTGACCTCCGTCCGATCGATCCAAAATTCCCTCAAGTCCACATCGTGGGACGGCGATTCATCACCAAAGTTGGCTGGCTGGCAGGCGGCAACAGAATCGCCGTCCGCGTACTGCCTGCACAACTCGCGCGCGCAACGCGTCTGCAGGTAGTCGCTGCCCATCCTGAATGTGCCCGCAGGGACATACACGGCCGTCATGCCGTCCGCGGAGCGCACGCGTGAGCTTCCGACCGCGGGCTCAGACGGTAGCGCACAACCCGGGCCCAAACTAGCCAGGAGCAGCAAAACGGCGATTGTCACATTTCCGCGTCGCATGGAATGCCCCTTCCCCAGACGTTCACATCCCTGGTCCCCCGGAACATTCGAAGACCAGGCTATTGTATCTGGCAGGGCACCGGGCGCGCGGACAGCGTTTGGCTGTATCATGGAGGCCAAGGAGCCACATCGCCCATGACCATTCGCGTTTGTCTCGCAGGTGCCACCGGCTGGGCCGGGTCGGCGCTGGCACGCGCCAT
>DATDCZ010000082.1:0-20569 GCA_036524055.1 Anaerolineales bacterium
TCCGGTATCCGAATGTGCCATCGCCGGATTTCCACGGGAGCTCGAGACTGTATCCGAGGGAAAAGGTCGTTGTGGATCCCGGCTCCAGCACCCGGGGCAGCGTAATCGTCAGCCGGTGACCGTCCAGGCTGTAATCCCCAACTGGGTTCCCGTCCTGGCTCAATTCTCTCAGCGAAAAACAACCGTTCCACTGGTTAGGCTCAACGGACATGACGATGTTGGAAAGTCCCTGACCGGTGTTGTTGGTGTATCGCACGCTCTCGGTCACCGAGGCCGCATGCCCGTAGTAGTCCAGAGTGACGTAAAGTGTGTACAGCGGCCGCGAGCCGCCAGGGACATTATTGTTGGGGGGGGCGGTGGGTAGCGGAACCGAAGTGTTCGCCGGTGTCGGACTGGCTGGCTCAGGCGTGGCGGTTTCCGTCGGTGCAGGTGTCTCCGTCCAGCCAGCCATCTCGGTGAGGATGATGTTTTGGACGACCGCGTCCACGGTTCCGCCGGGCTGAAACGGGGTCGCGGTGGCCGTCGAGTTCGGATCGACAGTCATCAGGTCGGCCGGGGGCGGACCGTATCCGGGCCTGCCGGGCGCGCAAGCCACAAGCAGGAGCAAGCCGAAAACGGAGAAAACGCGATGTCTTCGCATCATTGCATGGGTGCTGGCCGGAAGCGATGCCGTCTTTCGGGCGCATACTGGCGATGAGGGTGCTGCCTCAAGTGCGCAACCTCTGGCCAAAGACGCGCGTGCAGCCGGCTGCAGGCACGGCCTCGCCGCGCCGTGTTAGTACACATTCTGGAAATACTGCCGCTGGAGATCTGTGAAGTCGATGGTCGTATGTTGCCGGAGGATCGTGAAGAAATCATTGGCCGTGGCGATCTTTCCGTATTCCTGCTTCACATAGTCCTGCAAGAAGGCAAAGAATGCCTCGTCGCCAATGCGACCGCGCAGATCGTCAAGGAAATGCGCCCCGCGGAAGTACACCGCATTGGTGTAAGGTTGAAAGCCCTCCCCCGCATACACCGGGATGTCCACCCAGCCCTGCGGATTGTACAGGTCGACGCGATAGATCCACCACCATTGCGTGATGGAGCTTGGCGATGCGGTCTCATAGAAAATGTGCTCGCTGTAGGCTGCCAGGGCCTCGTCCAACCAGGGCTGCAGCGCCTGGTCGTTGGCGACCTCTTCAAACCACCACTGGTGCGCGGTCTCATGGGCTGCCACGGCCACCACCAGGTTGTTCATCGTCCCGTCGTACAGGTTGTACAGTCCCACACTGTGGAAGAACAGCGCGGAGAACTCCATGCCATCATTGAAATCGCCCATCACCACGGCCAGGGTATCGTGTGGATACGGCCCGAAGCGCTGGCTGAATATCTGGATCGCCTCCGCAGCCGCGTTCAATGCGGCCTTGGCTGATCCCTCGTAAAGCTGCTGCAGGTAGTAGCTGGTCACCGTGACGTGGCCAACCTGCGTACTCACAGTCAGGAACTCCGTACTGGCCGAGATCGCAAATGTGCGCCCGGCCATGAGCGTGTAGGTCGTCCACTCCCCGTTCTGCGAGGGTGCGCCGCTCGCCGCGACCACGGGAGCCACGGACGGATCTGCCTGCCTCAGATTGACCGTGAAGTCTGCCGCATCGTAGACCAGGTGCTCGCCATACGCCCATGGATCGTGCAGCACCCATTCGTCGTTTATGCGCGGCACAACGAATGGGTACCAATTGGTCAGGTTGATCTGCCGGGCGCTATAGCCGTAAATGCGGGGGCGAGAGACGTCGGGATTGGTCGGCTCGATCTGAGGCAACACCAGCAGGTAATTGACCGCAATCGTGATCGTCGTCTCCGGCAGGAACGTCTTGGGCATCGGGAATGCCAGGCGTTGGCCCTGCAGGGAGTAGTTGCTGATGGGAGCGCCGTCAACACTCAGGCTCTCAAGCGTGAAACCGCCGGGCCAATAGTTTGGCACAACTGCCATCACGATGTCGGGCAGAGGCGAGCCCGAATGATTGGGATAGACAACGGTTTCCTCCACTGAAACCGTCTTGGCGGCATAGTCCATCACGGCAGCAATCGTATACGCAGGTCGAGCCGGTGCGGGGATCGGCGTTGAGGTTGCTGTTGGCACCGGCGTGGCACTCGGAGGTATAGGCGTCTCCGTTGGCGGCACAGGTGTGATCGTCGGGAACGGCGTCGGGTTGGAACAGGATGAGAGCAGCGCGAATGATAGCAGCGCAGCAGCTGTCAGCGATGAATGGCGTCGGTGCATGGACAGTATTCTAAACGAAAACCCTCCCGGGTCTTCCGGAAGGGCGTTGATGCTTCACCCGCTGATTAATCGCAGCTTTTCGATGGTTGATCGACTAGCCGAGCGCCTTCTTGATGCCTGCCAGTGTTGTATCCAGACCGGCGCGTAGCTGCGGCACCACCATGCCTTCCGTGCCTGGCATCACCACCGCGTCCATGGCCAGGTGCAGCTTCGTGCCGCTGCCTTCCTTCTCCAAAGTGTAGGTGTTGGTCACCGGCGAGGCCGGCGGAGCCGCAAGCGTCTTGAGGCCGAAGGACTTGTTCGGCTCCAGCGCTACGATCTCGTTCTCCGAGACAAAGTCGCGCCCGGCCACCTTCATCTTTATCTTGTAGCGCGACCCCACGGCCAGTTTGCCATCCATCTCTATGGCATTGATGGTCGGACTTAGGTCCTTCTGCTTCTGGATGTCTGTGATATACGCGAACACCTTCTCAACGGGCTGATTGATTGTGATGCTCGTTTCAATGACTGCCATGTGCGGGCTCCTCTCTCCGGCGCCCCGCATTATACCTTTGTAAGGTTAGCCGGTTTGTTCAGGTTGACGGGGTGCTCGTGCTACAATGCGGGCGCAAAGAATCCTGGCACTCCGCCACAGGAGCATTTCCATGATCGATGAGCCGAGAATCCTGCAGACCGCCGCGCAACCGACTGCCGTGATTCACCTCAAGATTCCGCGTGAGCAGATCCAGGACGTCATGGGCCCCGGATATGCCGAGCTCTTGAGCACACTGCGTGACCAGTTCGTGTTTCCATCCGGGCCCTGGTTTACCCACCACTTCAAGATCGATCCCGATACCTTCGACTTTGAGATCGGGGTTCCGGTTTCCAAGACATTTACGCCCGAGGGCCGCGTCCAGCCCAGCCAGCTCCCGGCAGGACGCATCGCCCGGACGGTCTATCGCGGCCCTTACGATGGCCTGTCGGATGCCTGGGGCGAGTTTGACGCCTGGCTAAAGAAGAACGGGCACAAGCCAGCTGCCGACCTGTGGGAAGTTTACCTTGCCAATCCCGAGTCGCACCCGGATTCATCCGATTGGCGAACCGAACTCAACAGGCCGCTCAGGTAGGCTTCGCTTTCACGCGTCCATTCGCTTTTTGCATCGGGATGAAACCCACGATCTCATACGTCACCATCGGTGTGGACCATCTCGAGCGCGCACTGCGCTTCTACCGCGATGGGCTCGGTCTTCCTACGAAAGGCATCGTCGGCGCGGAGCACGAGCATGGGGGAGTTGCATTCTTTGAGCTGCAGAGCGGCGTGATCCTGGCACTCTGGCCGCGCCAGAGCATCGCGCAGGATACGGGCCTTCGTCCCCGCAAAGCCAACCCAACGGAGTTCACTCTCGCTCACAACGTGGCCTCCAAACACGAGGTGGATGAGGTGATGGAGCAGGCGCGCCGGGCGGGTGCAACCATCGTCAAGGCGGCGCAGGACACTTTCTGGGGTGGCTACTCCGGCTACTTCCAGGATCCCGATGGGCACCTCTGGGAAATTGCCTGGAATCCCGAATACAAGCTGCCATCCTGAGGCCAGAAAACCCATGCAGCAATCCATCCTTCATGTTGCTCTCGTCGTTCGCGATTACGACGAAGCCATCGACTTCTTTTGCCACAAGCTGCACTTCACCTTGATCGAGGATACATATCAGCCCGAACAGGACAAGCGCTGGGTGGTCGTTGCGCCTCCGGGCTCTTCAGGTACCACACTGCTCCTGGCTCGGGCCTCCAAGCCGGAACAGGAAGCCTTCATCGGCAGGCAGACCGGGGGGCGCGTCTTCCTGTTCCTGGGCACGGACGATTTCTGGCGCGACTACAACGAGATGCTGGCCGCCGGCATACATTTCGTGCGGCAGCCAAAGGAAGAAGCATACGGCACCGTCGCTGTATTCGAAGACCTGTACGGGAATCTTTGGGATCTAATTCAGCTTCGTTCGAGCTGAGTTCCCCCTGGTCAACTGGCTCTACACGAGTCCCCGAGGACGCCGTCGCAGGACTCCCTGTTTCGGGTTCAACAGCCATGCCACAAGGAAGAACGCTGTGGCAGTCAGCACGATCGCTGCCCCAGATACGATGTTGGCGTAATAGCTCACATACAAGCCGACGATGGCCGAGAGCGCCCCGAGCCCAGCGGCCACCAGCATCATGGGCAGCAGCCGCCTCGTCAGCAGATAGGCAGTCGCGGCAGGGGTGACCAGCATCGCGGCGGCGAGGCCAACACCTACCGTCTGCAGCGAGACTACTACGGTTAGCGCCAACAGCACCAGCATCAGCATTCGCAGTAAGTCTCCGGGCAGGCGCATCGTTGCCGCCAGCACTGGATCGAATGAGATCACGAGGAACGGCTTATAGAGCAGTGCCACCGTGACCAGAACGAGAACCCCCAAGCCGGCCGTCAGCCACAAGTCGCCCACAGAAACGCCCAACACATCACCGAACAGGATATGCCCGAGATCCACGGCATAGGACTTCATCGAGCTGATCAGCGCGACTCCCAGAGACAGCGCCGCCGCGAACAGGATGCCGATGGCTGTATCTTCCTTGATCTGTCCCTGCCGCGCGAATACTCCAATTCCCAGCGCAACAACGAGTGCCGCCACCAGCGCGCCGATCAGCAGGTTACCCTGCAGCAGGTACGCGATCGCCACGCCGGGCAGGATGGCGTGCGCCATGGCATCGCCCAGGAAGGCCATGCCGCGCAGCACCACGTACGTTCCCATCACCGCGCACAGCACGCCTACGATCACGCTGGCGGCGAACGCACGCGTCATGAAGGCATATTGAAGGGGCTCCAGAAGTAAGTCCATTGTAAATTCCTAGTGCGCGTCGACCACGATCCTGCCGTCCGCCAGCAGCGTCATGTACGCACCAAAGGCTGCCCGAAGGTTCTCCTGGGTCATCACCTGTGACGGCGGCCCGAACGCGATCAGCTTGTGATTGAGCAGCAACATGAGATCAAACTTTTCGACCGCGATACCCAGGTCGTGAGTGGCGATCATCGCCGTCACGTCCTCGGCCTGCAGGTCGTCCAGCAAGCCGAGAGTTGAGTCCTGGGTCGGCGCGTCCACGCCTGTGAACGGCTCGTCCATCAACAGGATGTGCGGCTCCTGCGCCAGTGCCCGCGCCAGGAATACCCGCTGCTGCTCTCCGCCAGAGAGGTCCGCAATGGACCTGGTCTCCAGGTGGGCCACGCCCATCTCTTGCAGGCTGCGTTTCACGGCCTGCTTGTCAGCGCGCGAATCGCCGCCGATCCACCCCTGGCGGTCATAGCGCCCCATCATCACCACGTCGCCGACGGTCACGGGGAAGTGCCAGTCCACCTCCTCGCGTTGAGGCACGTAGGCTACGCAGTCTTTGTGGTTCCCGAGCGGCCGCCCGTGCACATAGATGCGCCCGCTGCGCAGGGGCAGAAGCCCAACCAGTGCTTTGAAGAGTGTGGATTTTCCTGCGCCGTTGGGCCCAACCACGGCGACGCGCGCGCCGTGGGGCACGCTGAAAGTCAGGTCGCTCAGCACGACCTTGTCGCCGTATCCGATGCTGGCTCCCTGCACTTCGAGCTGATCCGTTGTGTCCTTCATTTCAGCGCATCCACGATCAGGTTCACGTCGTACTTCAGCATTTCCACGTAGGAGGGCGCCGGCCCGTCGGGTCCTGAAAGCGTCTCGACATAGAGTCCAGTTATCACCCGGGCGCCGCTCTCAGATGCCAGCTGCCGAGCCAGGTCCGGGTTCTCGCTCACATCCAGGAAGATCGCTGGCACCTGCATCGTCTGGATTGTCCGTATCAGCTCCGCCATTTGCTGAGCCGATGGCGCCGATTCACTGGTGTAACCCGGAATCACCACGCCTGCGATCTGAAACCCATAGGCCCGGGCGAAAGACTCCAATGCATGATGGTTCGTGATGAGGACTCGTCGAGCCTCCGGTACATTTGCCACCTGCTGCAAGATCCAGGCGTCCAGGTCGCGCAGCCCCGAAATGTATGCGTCCGCGTTGGCCGCGTATTCGCTCGCTCCATCCGGGTCCGCCCGTGAGAACCCATCCCGGATGTTCTCAACATACCGAATAACATTTCCGGGGCTCATCCAGAGATGTGGATCTTTCTGATCGCCCGCCACTCCGGCGCTGGCCTCAACTACGAGCGGCGGGTTCTCGGTTGCATCCAGCGTCTTCTGCAGCCAGGTTTCGTAGCCGCGCCCGTTGACAATCAGCACTTGCGCCTGGGCTATCCGGATGGCATCGCGGGGCGTTGCCTGGAACTCATGCGGATCGATCCCGGGGCCAAGCAAAGACTCCACGGCCAGTCGATCGCCAGCCACGTTTTGCGCAATGTCCGCCAGGAAGGTCTCGGCGGCAAGCACGCGCACTCTCCCAGTCTGGACAGTTGCCGCAGGGGCACAAGCAGCCAGAAGGACCGCAGCCGTGCAGGTGACGATCTGGAACCTAAGCCGGATGCCCACGCTTGTGCACCCTGGTCTGGCAGTCCTTGCACAGGCCGAACAGTTGCAGCCAATGCTCACCGATCAAGTACCCCGTGCTCTTGGAAATCGAACGGATCAGAGGTTGGAGGCGATCGCCCTCGAAGAACGCAGCCTTTCCGCATTCCTGGCAGATCAACAGGTGTTTGTGACCCTCGCTGGTCGAGACGAAGGCCTGGCAGCCTTCGGGGTGATGCACGCGTTGTATCAGGCCCAGGTCCTCCAGCATCTCCAGGGTGCGATAGACGCTGACCAATCCAAGCGGCCGATGGCGGCTGCGGGCCGAGTCATACACCTCCAGCGGGGTGATGGCGCGGGGACTCGCCGCCACGGTCTGCACCACCGCCTTCCGTGCCGGCGTCAACCGATAGCCATTCTGCCGCAACTGGTGCAGCCACATCTCAGACAACACAGGGCATAACCTTAGTGAAAACGGTTTTCAATTAGTATAGCACAGCGCCCCGCCGCTGCTCATCGCCCCTCACATATAATGCATTCAGGAGGCAAGATGCACAAGCCGACTACACCGGTTCTGGTCGCGGCGCTCATCGTTCTGATCGCCATAGTCACATTCGCCATCTGGGGAGTTCCCTACTTCTTCCGCCCCGTGGGCGCCGCCTATTCCACGGCGACGTTTGGCTCGCAGAGCGCCCGTGGCGTCGTTACCGCAATCGTGGACGAGGGCCGGCTGGAGGTCGACGGTCGAAGCCAGCTGTACCAGGTTATGCGCGTGCGGGTGCTGGAGGGAGAATTCAAGGACATCCCCTTCGATGTCGATTACGGCAAGCGCAACATGCGTTTCGATGAGGCGCGATTTGCGCCCGGCGACGAGGTCTATCTGCTGATCAACAAACTTCCGGACAATACCATTACTGCCTACTACGATGACTTCGTGCGCACCCGCCCTCTGCTGACACTATTCGCGGCATTCGTCCTTTCCATCCTGGTACTCGGTCGTTGGAAGGGCCTGCGCAGCCTGGTGGCGCTCGCATTCAGCATGCTCGTGATCATCGGCTACATCATCCCGCACATCCTCGCCGGCGAAGGGCCGGTCAAGGTCAGCCTGATCGGTTCGACGGTCCTGCTGGGCGTCACCTTGTACTTCACTTATGGCTGGAACCTGAAAACCCACGCGTCCGTGCTCAGTATGTTCATTACACTCTCCATCGCGGGCGCACTTGCCCTGCTTTTCGTGGGTCTGACGCGGCTCACGGGCTACGGCGACGAGAGTTCCATGTTCCTCATGCAGTATTCGGCCGTCCAGATCGATCCGCGCGGCCTGCTACTCGGCGGCATGATCATTGGCTCCCTTGGCGTGCTGGATGACCTGGTCACGTCGCAGTCTGCTGCCGTGGTCGAGATCCACGATGCCAATCCGTCACTGGGCTTCCGGCGCGTCTTCGAGAAGGCCATGCGCGTCGGCAGAGATCACGTTGCCGCGACTGTCAACACCCTGGTGTTGGCCTACACCGGCGCATCCCTGCCGCTGCTGCTCATGTTCACACTGGCCCGCGGCAGCTATGGCTATCTGCTGAATTCCGAGTTCATCGCCGAGGAGGTCGTGCGCACGCTGGTCGGTTCACTTGGCCTCATGGCGGCGGTACCGATCTCGACCTTCCTGGCCGCCGCGCTGATAGTGCATCAGTCGCGCCTGGGCGCCTGGCGCCCGCTCCTCGGTCCCGAAGCCGATAATGTCCACGCTCACGTCCATTAACAATGATTGGGGCCTCGCCCAGATGTGTAAACGCATACGGGGCAGCCGATCGGCTGCCCCGTATGCCTGTTGAGGCGGTTTGTCTAGATCCAGCGCGGCACTCGCGACACGAAGTTGTGGTACTCGGACCCGAATTTCTGTTCAAGGTAGCGTTCTTCGGGAACAATGACCCATTTGGTCAGCAACCATACCAGCACCGGAACAAAAGGCAGGAACCACAGGTTTTGCAGGAAGATGAACAGGCCGGCGTACGCAATCACCATGCTCAGGTACATCGGATTACGAGTCAGCTTGTAGGTTCCGCCTTCCACAAGGGCGGTCGTCGGTTGGCGGGGATCCGGACTCGTGCGTGCTGTCAACATGCCCCTCAGGGCGGGGAAGCCAAGAATGGGCGCAGCAATGAACATGACCGCGCCCACCAGACGTAGCGGTCCGTCGCCGAAGAATGGCAGGGGCACCAGCCATCCCAGAAGGAGCGTGACGACAATGGCTGCGGCCATCAGCAGGAGTGGATTTACGACGAGCAGGGGATGATCGAACTTCTGGTTCATTTTCTCTCCTTATGTCTAAAATGCATCGGGGCGAACCCATAATGCCCTTCTTGAAGCTAAGGGAGCAGCAATCGTTTCAAGGTCTCAATCAACCACCGGCGATATTCCTCCTTCGCCCAGCCCAGGTACGCAGTTGTCAGCATGTACACATCCGGGCTGGTGACAATCCATATTGTTTGGGCGGCGCGGCTCACATCAATACCGGGATGAAGCGGCCCGTTTGCGGCGACCCGTTCTGCCATCAGCCGCATGTTCCGCAAGCGCTCCTCGAGTAGGTGCTCTACACGCTCGCCGATCTCGGGTTCCGTCTTGCCGGCGATGCGGGTCACTTCGAATACCGCCGCGCCTCTGGCCAGAATCTCGGTGATGTCGGCTGCAAAGGCCTCAAGTTGCCGTCTCTGATCGGTGTCGCGCAGCACGGCCTGGGGCCGCGCCCGTTCGATTATGGGGATGGGTTGGTCGTCGCCCGCCAGCGAGATATCGAGCACAAACGCCAGCAGGCTGCGCTTGTTCTCAAAGGCGGCGTACAGGGTCTCAACCGCGACACCCGCTTGGGCCGCGATGGCCTCCAGCGTGGCGCCTGCATATCCGCGCTCCAGAAAGACATCGCGGGCGGCCTTCGCGATCTCCAATCGAGTCTGACGCTGCTGCTCCTTCCGGCGCGAGGAGTCGTACCGCCGCCGTGGCCCAGCCTGCGTCGTCTTGATTTTCCTGGTCACCCTGGTTTCGCCATATTACATGCAGTTTTCATGTATTCAGTATAGTGCTACTATATGTAATTGTCAAGAGCACTAATCGGCTCTTGCGCTCGTTCGGACGGACAAAGGGATGCGCCCAGCCGCTGATCAGCTGGGCGCCCGTCACCTCTGCCCGTGCCCCAATTCTTCCAAGCGGCCGGTCCGCCTTTCTCACATGTCGGCGTGCAGCATTTGATCAAGATATCGCAGCATTGCAGCGCGCGCGGCCCGATCCAATCCTGCGCCCTGTAGTCTGCGGGTCCAGGCCGGCACACGATCAAAGTAGGTTTGCTTACCAAGCATCACTTCCATGAGCATGAACATCTTCAGCCCCGGACTCTGCGGCTTTGGATCCACCATCACATTGACGCACGCCACCTTGTTTGAGGCGAGGGCACGATCCAGCGCCGGCCGAAGATCGTCAATGCGCTCGACGAATTCTCCATGACCACCCAGCGCCGCAACCATGGCTTCATAATGCACCACGCCAAGCTGGTTCCCGCGTCCGCCTCCTCTTCCGAAGAACCTGGCCTGCATGTCCCGTGTCATGCCCCAACCTGAATCATTGTGCACCACCACAACGAACGATATCCCGTGGCGTACAGCCGTTTCGAGCTCCATAAATCCGTATCCGAGCGATCCGTCACCTGTGTAGAGGAGCACCTGCCGATTGGGGCTTGCACGCTTCAGCGCCACTGCTTGGGGTACGCCAGCACCGATCGCTTGAAGCTCGCCCATGCTCGAGATCAACACACCGCCTTGCGGGTGCGGCTTGGATGCCATCACTGCCCACAGGATCGAGTTCGCCCCGTCCAGCACCAACATCGAGTCATCAGATCGGATCGCTTCTACTTCACGCGCCAACTGCATGGGATGGATCGGCCCGCGACCGCGCTTCCCAAGTCCAGCAAGGATCTTCTCGAATTGAGCGCGCTCCCTCTCGAGCCCGGCGCGCCATGCCAGCACCTCACGCCGAGGGGCCGCGGTCTCCAGTCCATTAAGCGCCGAAACCGTAGCGCGGACGTCCGCGCTGATTTGAAGATCGATTGCCCGGCTGCCGCCGATATGCTCAGGGGCGATGTCTACTTGTACAACCTTCTGCCTGGCACTGATGAAAGGCGGCTGACCAAACCCCAGTTGGTAGTTCAGCCGCGTTCCCAGCAGGATGATCAGGTCGGCATTCATGATGGCGTTCAACACCGGCCTGCCGGCGCCCGGGCTGCCCATGCCGAAATACTCGTCCGCTGGTAATGGCATCGCCAGCGCAGCATTGTTGAGCAAGAGCGGGATGCGCGTCCGCTGCACCAACTGCAGCAGGTCCTCATCCGCGCCCGACCAGAAAGCCCCGCTTCCGGCAATGATGATCGGCGTTTTAGCCTTCCGCAGCATCTCCGCCAACTGCTGCAGCAGTCGCGGCTCCGGCGCCGGACGCAGGAGTTCGGGCTTCGACGGATACACCAGCTCCCGTTCGGAGATCCGGGTTTCCATCACGTTGTAAGGGATCTCCACATACGTGGGACCCGGCCGGCCGCGCAGCGCGTACCGGAAGGCGGCCTCGATATATTCGGGGATGCGCTTGGCATCGTGGCAGCTCCTCGCCCATTTCGTGAAGGACCGTACCACCTGCAGCTGATCCATATCCTGGGGAAAACCGCGATCCCGCTTCTCCAGCGTATTCGATCCCGAGATGACCACCATGGGAGTGCATGCGTACATGGCCTGCGCGATACCTGTCAGTGCATTGGTCAGCTCGGGCCCGCCCGCCAGCACCACCACACCAGGTTCACGCCTTACGAATGCATCAGCCTGCGCCATATAGGCTGCTGCAGCTTCATCCCGCGTGGAGACAAGGTCGAGCCTTTCGGTCTTCGCCGCGTCGAACACTGAGAGTGTCTGGTGCCCCGGGAGGGAGAAGATGTGCTCGACCTCAAAGCGCTTAAGGGTGCGTATGACGATGCCGCCGCCGTACAGGTTCATGGACTTTCCTTTCCTGTGTGCGAGCCCAATCTGCAGCCAGTTGGCACTTCACATCGTAGCAAGTCCGCAGCCAAAATACAAGCGCCCATCGAGCTCGCGTCCGGGTCTTGCCTGAATCTGCGCGAACGTCCTCAGCGCGTTGCTGTCATCGTGGACCGTTGCCGATACCTGCCACGGGTCCAGCACTCCGGCGGGGAGGGTGCCAGCTCCGAGCCGAACCGCCGGGCTGCCTTAAAACCAAAAGCGCGCCGGCGAACGGCGCGCTTTTCTTGGTCCTTGAATCACCCTAGAAGGAAGCGACGGCTTTCTTCAGGTCAGTGTAGATCTCAAAGAATAACGTGAAGCCCGCCTTATCGAAGGTGTCTGCGACGCCCTGCTGCGGGCTGAGCAGCTTGACGTGCTTTTGCATCCCGCTCGACCGGCTCCGATCCATGGACTTGAACACTTGCCACCCGGCCTCAGGATCCGCCAGCTTCTCACCGCGCAGGAGCATGGCCAGGGTGTGCAGGCCGGCCAGGCCCGCGCTCGACATGAACGGCACGTCGCTCAGATCGATCACGAAGTCCTGCGCGCCGCCCTTCATCAGTGATTCCACTTTGCCGACCAACTCTGCATAATTAGAGGCATCGATGTCGCCGTGCGGCTGCACCACGGTGACGGGCACTTTGCCCTGTTGCGTCGTCACATTGATTTCCATTGCGCCTCCTGCGGGGTCGAAGTGATTATAACATCCAGCCCGCAGCAGAGAATTGGAGGAAGAGGAAAAAGCGAATCGCGTGCGCGTCTATCGACTCGCTGAACGCTCGGACCGAGGAATAGTGCGGCCCCTATTGGCGCGGTCATACCGGATTTATCTGAATAACCGCTGACGCGGCTCCGTGAGACGCATCGCAAAGGCAGCCGAGCCGGTAGACCCGAAGCCCCTTCCGATCGTACACAGTCGTGCCGTGATTTTGGGATCGTCTGCCGGCGGTGCCCCGCGGAGGAATTCTAGGAGAGTCGACTGAAGACAGAGCTGCCGTTACGACGTCTGAGTCAGTCGCTTTAGCATGAGCGACAAGGTATGCCATGGTGCGCGCCTCCGCGGGGCTAGCTCTTGCGCCGGCCCTTCGCTGAGGCGGCGGTGCGAGCAGGATGCTTTCCCGCCTTTTGCTCAAGCCGCTCGCGCCGGTGCTTCAATTCCTGCTCCCAATGCTTTCGCACATAGGTT
The DNA here is from genome assembly GCA_036524055.1 of Anaerolineales bacterium. GTDB lineage: Bacteria > Chloroflexota > Anaerolineae > Anaerolineales > Villigracilaceae > Fen-1038. The sequence continues at coordinate 12,963 of DATDCZ010000082.1, forward strand.
GGCATTCCGCCCTGCTTCACCAGCTTCACGGCAGAAATCGTCCAGTCCAACGCCCCTCGCGGGTCCCTAAGGCGGTGTTCGTGAAACTTTGCCAGCTCCACATATGCATAAACATGCCCTTGCGCCGCGGCCTGTTCCCACAGCGGCAGTGCCTGCTCAAAATCACCTCGCCGCTTCTGCAGGACCGCCAACTGCTGGACGGCCTGCCAGAAGGACTCCTCGCCTAGGTTCATCTGTAGACCCCGCTCGAAGAGCCGCGCCGCCGTTTCCCACTCGCCCAAGTGTTCGTAGAGCTTCGCCATGGCGATCACGTCCAATCCGTGCTGGATCCCTTCATGAAAGGGATCCTCGAGCATGCTGGCAGTGTGGCTAAGCAGCGCAGCCATGGCAACAACGTCCATGGCATTGTGATAGAAGACCCCCTTGAGCGGCCGCGCATCACCGGTGCGCAGATAATCAAAGTAGATGTACGGGATCTCGTAGCCCGGTACCTCTTCCATGCTGCGCGGCGCTTGCAGCACGTTCTCCTCAAGATACTTGAGCGCGCGGGATTCCAGCCGATCCCGCCACAGCCGTCGAGCCAGGGGCAGAAGGTCCAGGTGCGCGAAATCCCGCATCGGATTGGGCATCCGGTGCATAAGGTAGCGCGTTTTCAACAGGGGTCCGTCGAATGCTTTGCCGTTGAAGGTCACGAGCGCTTGCGCAGGTGCGAGGAATCTGCTCAGTGCATCCAGCAGCGCGGGTTCCTCGGTGGGGTCACGCATGAAGAATTGCTGCAGGACAAATTCCCCCTCTTGCGTAAACCGGGCCGCGCCCACCAGGAATGCATACGTCCCGGTGCCCCCTGCCAGTCCGGACGTCTCTGTATCCAGGAAGGCAAAAGCCTCGATCGGAAGTTCACGCAGCCGCGGCTCTGTGGCCCAGGCGGAAACTACGGTCAACGGGGAAGCGAGACGGATGGCCGCGTGCCCATGCCGGTAATCCGCGGCGAAACGTTCCTCATATACGAACGTCTCGCCCATTTCGGTGGACAGGACCGTGCCTGCCAGCACCGAATCGATTCCGTATTGCGCTGGCGGCTGTGGCACAGGCAGGTCCGCAGCGCCAGTCTTGACGCCCAGGACCTTTAGTCTTTCCGTGAGAGTAGCCATGTTGCGGGCCTATTATGCACCATTCGCGCGTTTCGCCCGCAGCCAGAGGTCAGCCTGCCCGGTTATCCCCCTACTGTCACCTGGATGATCGCCGTCTCCACGCGCGAATCCGCGTGGAGCACCTGAAGTTGGATCGCGTACAGGCCGCTGAGGCCGGTTGTGTCCCAGGTTGCCAGTATGCCGTCGGTCACCGGATCGATCGGCTCATTCCCAACGGTGATCCACTCATCGGGGTTTATTCCCCGGCCCACCAGCACCCGGTACCGGTCGAAGTCATCGGCCGTGGCCGTTCCCGTGATCTGTACCGGCCCGCTCACGTTCGCAAACATCGCCGGTGCACTGATGTGCACATTCGGGTTGACCGGCGCCGCCTGGATGGCGTCGTAACCCGCTGGAGCTACCGCGATGCCTGCGGACTTTGCCCACTCCAGGGCTTCGTCGGGCAGCCGCATGAACACGCGCTGCTCCACGAGCGCCGGCGGCGTAAAGACCGTTGCCTGCAAACCAGTCTCACGATTTATGGCCACCCTACGATACAACGTGTCGCTCTGCGTGGGCTCATTGCCATTCAGGAAGATCTCGCTGACGATCGAAGGGCAATCCGCGGTGGGCAGCATGCCGGATGGATCACAGACATCGATGGCCGTCACGCCCGCAGGCGCAAGCCAACCATCCGGCGGGAGTCCCTGCGTAGCTGCCTGCATCACGGCATTCCACAGACTCGCGGCGATCCTGGGCGAACGGCCCAGCGTCGGATCCGGCTGCTGTGTTCCCACCCACACGGCCGTCACGCGCGAGGGGGTGTACCCCACCATCCACGATTCTGTGCCCGAGTCCGTGCGGCCGACCTTTGCCCCTGCTGGCCTATCGATCTCCAACGGATTGGATGTCCCCAGTGTCGGCTGTCGGGCATTCTCGTCGCTCAAGACGTTGTTCATCACGTACGCCAGGGGCGTGTCCACCACCGGCTGCGCCTTTGCGTCCTGAAGGTCCAGCCAGATCGAGTGGTCCAAGCCTTCCACGCGCAATACGGTCGATGGGCCTGGTTGTCCGAAGCGGACACCCTCTGTCGCAAGGATGCCATAGGCGGCCGCAACTTCCATCAATGTGTCAGCGCCCGGTCGCAATCCAAACGAGCTCTCCGTGCCGGCAATGGCCTCAGGGCCCAGTTGCGCCGCCAGGGCCTCGGCCGGGACAGCCAGGTCATTTGCCAGCGCAAGTCGCATCCTGACGGGTCCGTAGTAATGCGTGCCCGGCCGCGGGGCCTGGTCGGCGGGCGGAATATCCCAGACCATGGATGCGGGGCTGAAGCCGCGCGTGAATGCCGTCAGGTAGACGAACGGGTACATCAATGAACCCGGATCATGCGCATTCAACACTGAACTCTCAAGGTCGCTGACCGTTTCGCCTACCGCCGCCAGCACCTGTCCCGTGCGCGGATCAAGGATAAGAGCGCTGGCCGACGGCCCCTGCACGATCGCGTCGGGAGGGAGTGCAGGCAGCAGGTCTGCCCCTGCGCATTCCTCAGCGGGATCCCCCGCCCCTTCCAGCCTGGCTGCGAACGTCAGCGTCGTGCACGCCGCCTGCAGTTGAAGATCGTAGTCCAGCGTCGTGGTGATGATCACGCCGCCGCGCTCGATGCGGCTCCGTGTGAATTCCTGATCCAACTGGCTGCGAACCAGCCGCAGGAACGCGGGCGCCACCCGGGACTCCGTCTGGCTGCCGGCGGGGGCCGGCGGTGTCGTCTCAGCTCTTGCAGCCGAGGCCTGCGCGTCCGTAATTACACCGAGCGCCTTCATTACCTCCAGGGTGGCGTCTCTGCGCTCGCGGGCCACTTGGGGCGCGTCGATGGGATTCAGCTCCGGATTCCGGGCCGCTGCTGCCAGCAGGGCGGCCTCGCCGAGCGTGAGATCCGTTGCAGACTTGCCCAGGTAAAGTCTCGCGGCGGCCTCGGCGCCGTAGGCCTGCCGCCCGAAATCCGCATAATTCAGAGTCCATTCGAGGATCTGTGTTCGTCCGAATAGACGCGTAGCCTGTGCCGCCAACATGCGCTCGCGGACTGCTCGCCGGATGGACGGCGCCTCGTTGAACAGCAGCAGATCACCCACCAGTCTCTGCGCCAGCGTAGGGTGTGAAGCAGGATCCGTCCACCCGTCCGCGGAATATCCGCTGTGCGACCAGAATCCGGGATCTTCGACCGCCACCAAGGCCCCGGCCAGCGCCTCCGGAAAGTGCTGCGGATTCTGTGAATTAAGCGGCAAGTATCGGCGAGGCGAATCGGTCGGTGCCAGACTCAACAAAAGGTGCTTGCCCGTGCGATCATAGAGCCGCGTTGGCTGCAGAAGTAATCCATCCGGTGGGTTGAGAAGTACGCGTAGATATTCAACGTTGGGGAGGTCGTGCGTCAAGTCAGCGTATGCAAGTCCACCTGCCAGAATCGCCAGCGCTATCGCGATCGAGAGCACGGCACCCAGTCCTACTCCGCTCGCACGCCAGAGTCCGGTCCGTCTATCGGCCTGCTGCCGGCGGCGTTCACGTCGCGTTCGGACTATGGACGCAGGTGAAGGCATGCAACGATTAAACCACGGATTGAGAGGTGATACTACACTCAGTCGAAGAGAACATCGAGCGGCCGCGATCGCGGCCGCTCGATGTTCTCTGAAGGAGCTTGGTTTCGGTCCCGGCTAGTCCAGGTCGATCATTGCTTGGCCGTCATAAACTACTGCCGACCACTGATCCGGCCCCAGCTGGGCCCACGTGTCCTTGCCATCCGTCCACGTAGCGATCACATCGACCTTCTGCCCCTTGACCAAGCCTGCAACCACCGGATCCTTCTTGCTGTGACCCGATCGAACGCGCAGGCTGCGGGCGAGGACTGTGCCACTCCGCTTGGTCATGGACGGACCGGGTCCCGCCACGGCGGGCTGGGCCTGGTGACCCGCAATCATTGCATCCGTTGGCACATACGCCGCCGGCTTGGGTGCCGCTGGTCCGGCGGGCTTGGGGGCCGCGGCGGGCGCCGCCATTGCAGCCTGGAAGTCAGCCTTCGATACCTTGTTCCCCTTGTGGCACTTGGGGCAGATAAATGTCTCCTCCGGGAACCCCAGGGCAAAGCGAAGCTTCGCCGCAGCGATCTCTATCGGGCCCACTTTCCACGTATTCTGGTCGTTGTAGCAAGTGATTTGCATTGCGTCCTCTTCCTTTCTTCTTTATGCGGAAACCAGGAGTTCACGCTGTCAGAAGGGATCCTTCGTCACGCCGCGCCCTCAGCCAGCATTCTACATTCGCGGCTACCTTGGCGCAACCATACCGCGGTCTGCGCCTCACTAAATAACGTCAGGCACACAGCCTGTGCTACGGTTTTGCTCGTTTTCAACGCCTGCTGCGCTTCAGTGTAGCCTTGCTCTTCACGCCTCGGGCCGACTTCACGCCCTGCGCGCCGCTTACGTTCCTCACCGGCGTCAATTGCCCGCCGAGCACACTGAAGGTGGTGTTGAGACTGGTCACGGCCCGCTGCTCGTCCATGCCGGTTGCCCGCACAACCTCGCTCACCATGCCGCTGCTGCGCAGCGTGCTCTCGCTTAGTCGGCCGCCGGAAGCCAGAGTCTGCATCACACTGCCCAGATCAAGCGGACTCTGATCGGGCGTGGACGGATGGCTCTTCAATAGATACTTCAGCACGATCGAGACAATGATGGTTGCGATCGCCGGTGAAATGTTGACTTTCGCCGCCAACTTGTTCACCAAGGGTTGGAGCAGCACCATCAAGGGATCGCCCGTGCTGGGTGCCGGTGCGGCTGCTGCGCCCGATTGGGCACCGATGATCTGTTCCAGGCCCCCCAGCAGCTGGCTTGCCGGCGAACTGCCGGCCTGCTGACCTCCGCCAAGCAATCCCCCCAATACCTGGGAGAGTGCATCCCCAGCGCCACCGCCTTGCTGACCCCCGCCCAGCAGGCCCCCCAGAGCCTGCGACATCGCGTCCCCGCTGTTCGCGGGTTGCTGCTGCGGCGCCGAAGATTGCATGAGCGCCTTCAGAATATCTTCCATTGCCATTGTCGTTCCTCCAGTCTCACTTTCCTCAGCAACGATCCACAATTGGATCGTCATCACATTTCATTATATGGTGCGTCCAGGTCAATTTCAATCCGTCTTTGGACTGATCTTCTGGAGTCTTTTCTCAGGCACGCGCCCCAATCTTCATCGTTTTTGCTTCCAATGACCCTTATCGCGCAATTCCTCTTGGATCAGCGCGCGTTTTGCATCGCGGAACTCGACGCGGACCGCCCATATAACCAAGAAAGATAGAAGCGCGCCGGTCCATAACGACACCGGCCCGTACCAAGACAGCAGCCACGCCAAACCTCCCGCCACTCCCACCAGCCAGCTTGTCCAAGCAAGAGGCAGCCGAAGCACAGATCTCGCGGCCCACACAAACGCCAAAAATGTACCCACATAGATGAAGAACTCAATATTGGTGTCGAGTGTTGGCTGAATATGGCCTTCTGCCCGATCCCGCACACCCTGCATCAGCTTTCTCACCGCCAAGTGGTCGGTGAACTCCGCGAACACATCAAAGGGCAGCAGCCAGGGCTTCGACCAGTGGTAACTCCAGCGAACGCGGCTCACAAATCTGGTTTCGTTTGAAGCCAGGGGGTAGAGGGCCCAAGTAAAGACATCACTGCCCGTCCCACGCCAAACAATTGCATCATAGGGCTCGATTACTGCGAAATTCAAATTCACACTCGGCATCATCGGTACTGCATCACCGACCTTGTAGTCCTGGTATTGCGGCCAGATACGCTCCGCGCTCGGTTGTCCGCCATTGTCGAGAATGTCGTATCCATAGAAACCCGCACGACCGTACCCCATCTGCATCAGCCAGGGCCAGATTTGTTGCGGTGTCCCGTTGATGGTAATCGCGCGAGTCGCCAGGAAGGTTGGATCCGCGGCCAGCTCATCGCCCGGCATCGTTCGCTTTACCTCTTCCTCAGTCGCGCCCCAGCGGAATTGATACGGCCGCGCCCACAGAAAGTAGGCCGCAAGCACGACGGCGATCAATCCGAGCAGTGCCAGGATCCGATTGCGCTTCTCAGTGGGTTGCATCGTGCTCTTCGCGCTTTCGCTCATGCTGTCATCTCTCCAGCAGATCTCCAGGCTATTCCAGCAGCCCACAGGCAGGGGCAATGCGAGTACATTTCACCGGCGAGTACTGGCACAAACGGTCGCGATGAATGAGTCCCCCTGCTGTATGCCGCACTTTGCGGTCAGGTCTTCTTCTGTCGCACGATCGCATCGGTCATTCGCGCCACGCGGACCATCTGTTCCACATCGTGTACGCGCACAATATCCGCGCCACGCGCGATGCCGACCGCGATGCTGGCGGCCGTGCCTTCAACGCGTTGATCCGGAGGCAGGTCCAGGGTATATCCGATGAACGACTTGCGGGAGGGGCCCAACAGCACAGGGAAACCCAGCGCGCGAACCTCGCCCAGGCGGTCGATCAGCTCCAGGTTCTGCTCCACCTTCTTCCCGAACCCAATTCCCGGGTCGAGGATGATGCACTCATCCCGGATGCCCGCGGCTCGCGCCAGCCTCACGCTTTCCATCAGCTCCCGTTTCACATCCTCGAGCAGATCGCCGTACTCCGCGCCAGTGTAGGCACTGCCGAGTTGCTCGCGCACCTCCACGCTGGCCGGGTTGCTGCGATTGTGCATCAGAATCACTGGGCACCCGGCTTTGGCGGCCACTTCTCTCAGCCTCGGATCAGCCCGGAGCCCCCACACGTCATTGATGACATGTGCACCTGACTTCAAAGCTTCCTCTGCAATCGCGGCCTTGTATGTGTCGACGGAGATCAGCGTCTCGGGGAATGCTTCGCGTAACGCCCCGATCACGGGAATCACCCGCTCTCGCTCTTCGTTTGCGCTCAAGCCCTGCGAGCCCGGACGCGTCGACTCTCCGCCAACATCCAGAAAGTCCACGCCCGCATTCACGAACCTCCGCGCCTGCTCCACCGCGGCCGCGATCGCGGCCTTCTGCGCAGCCATCGCGGCCCTCGGTTCTGATTTGCCTGTACCGGCCCCTTCAGCTGTCGGAAGCAGTCCGTCGCCGGAAAAACTATCCGGCGTGACGTTCAAGATCCCCATCACGTACGTCCGGGAACCCCAATCCAATCTATGTCCTGCAATTTCAAGAGGTTTCATTTGCTATCGGGGTATTGACTCTACTGTGAGGCGCATGACCCTGCGGCGTCCCCCATGGCGCTGGACCAAGGGAGATGCTCGACGTCACTCGTCCATACTCCTCCGGCTGCGTGGGCGCGAATTATATCAGTCGCAGATTTTGCCTATGCCACCGGGGAGATGCCGCTGGCATCGACATGCTCCAGCAGTTGCTGCATGGACAAGCCGAGGAGTGGATGCTTGACGTCGGGCGCGATGCTCGCCAGGGGTACCA
>DATDCZ010000083.1:0-1660 GCA_036524055.1 Anaerolineales bacterium
CGCAATCAGCGGCAGCAGGCGGAAGACGTAGTCGGAGTTGCCGAACGCGGAGATGATCAACCGCTCCAGGACCAGGAATCCCACGGGCGCAGTCAGCCCGCCGGGCAGCGGTTGCGAGATCAACTCTTGCAGCGAGTGGCCTTGTATGGCGAGCGCCAGGGCAGCCTCGTCATTACGGAAGGAACGACCCAGGAAGTATCGTTGCAGCCGCAGCACGATTCCAAGAGCCGTCAGCAGCAGCGGCGCCACCATCCAGGCGGCGTGCGCGAGCGACTGACCGCGATCTGCCCGGGGGGCTGCGCTTGTTGCGGCGCGCGATGCTGGCATGCAGACTATTTTACTTTGACCGGCGAGCTCTGCACGGACCGGCCCTCGTGCAGCCGGAACACAAGAGGCCGGCTCATCGAGCCGGCCTCGGAAGTCCAATCTTGAAGACCCGTCCGCAACGTCAGACTGCGACGTTCCAGGCCTTGTACTTGGAATTGCGCCCGCGCAGCACGTCGGCGTAGAGCTCGCGCAGCTTCGTCGTGATCGGCCCCATCTTACCGTTCCCGATCGGGCGGTTGTCGATCTGCGTAACGGCAGTGATCTCGGCCGCCGTGCCGGTCATGAAGAACTCCTCGGCGATATAGGCTTCGGTACGGTCGATCGAGCGCTCAACCACGGGCACGCCCAACTCGCTGCGCGCCAGGTCGAGCACGCTGCGCCGCGTAATGCCTTCAAGGATGTTGTCTGTGACCGGGGGTGTGATCAGTACGCCGTCGCGCACCATGAAGATGTTCATGGCCGAGCCCTCGGAGAGGTGGCCGTTGCCGTCCATGGCCAGCACCTCGTCGAAGCCCGCCCGTACCGCGTCCGACTTCATCAGCGCCGAGTTGACGTAGGCGCCCGCAACCTTGCCGCGTGCCGGGATCATGTTGTCGTCGATGCGCCGCCATGAGGAGACGGTGACGTGCGCGTCGGTGTCGTTCTTGACGTACTTCTCCATGGCCATCACGAACATGCTGAATTCATCCTTCAGGTCGTGGAGCCGAACCCCAATGCCCATGTCGGCCTTGTAGAACGTCGGCCGCATGTAGATGTCCTGCTGCCAGTTATCCGTATGCAGCACGTCCAGCGTCAGCTGGATCAGGCTTTCTTCGTCGTACTTGGTCTGCATGGTGAGCAGGCGCGCCGAGTGCAGCAATCGGCGGAAGTGGTCATACGGGCGAAATAGGTAGAGCTGCTTCTTGTCTGAGTTCCAGTAGCCGCGCATTCCTCCGAATACGGCTGTGCCGTAAAGGAACGCATGTGTGGCGATATTGACCTTGGCTTCGGACAGTGGAACGATTTTCCCCTCAAAGAACGCATGCTTCGAGAGATCCACAGTTCTCCTCCATGAAGGGATGGGACCAACTCTTACGCACGAATTATAACCGAGTGGGTCTGGTTTGCCTTTCAAGGGCCCATTTTCGACGGGCGCTCCACCATCCAGGACACCGCTGCGACAGTTATGAGCGCCACGCGCCGGCGGGCTGCTCTTGGCATGCGGTAATTGCCCGTGCCGCGGGATTGTGAGAAAATCTTGGCATTCATATTGGGAGGTTTGGAGATGTCCAGGAAGTCAGCCGTTATTCTGGCGGTGGTCGGAACCGCTGTCGCAGCGGGCCTGATCTACCTG
>DATDCZ010000084.1:0-4063 GCA_036524055.1 Anaerolineales bacterium
TCCGTTCATCTCTGACTTTGGCGTTGCCAAGATTACCGACTCGGCCACGAACATGACCGGCAGCGGGATCATCGGAACGCCGGCCTACATGAGCCCGGAACAGGCACAGGGTGAGCCGGTTGACAATCGCAGCGACATCTACGGCCTGGGTGTGATCATCTTCCAGATGCTCAGCGGCCACCAGCCGTATGAGGCGACCACGCCGATGGGAGTGGCCGTAAAGCACATCACTGATCCGGTCCCTGAGATTCTAAAGATCAGTCCCGGCCTTCCTGAAGAAGCCGATACCATCATCAAGACCGCTATGGCCAAGGACCCGTCGCTTCGCTACCAGACGGCGACCGAACTTGCCAAGGCGTTGACGGAGGCTGCATTTGGCAAGCGGCCTGGCACGCAGGCTGGACGCGCCACTGCGGCCACGATGGCTGGCAAGGCGCCCGCAGCAAAGAAGAGCAACCGCGGTCTCGTCATTGCGGGCGTGATCGTACTCGTCCTTCTGCTCCTCGGCGGAGGCGCCTACGCCTTGCTCGGCGGGCTGCCTGGCGCCCCTGCTCCAACCGCCACGGCGCTACCACCCACTGCCGAAGTGCAGTCGACCCAGGCGCCGGCGGAGCCGCCGACCGTGGCACCCACCGCGGGGCCGGTGATGGCGCCAATCTGCGCTCCAGGCGTTGTGCCCCAACTGGCTTCCCCGACCGTCACGGAGGTCAATCAGTACTGCGTTGTCAAGCACGCTGTCATTGAGCTCGCCATTCCGCTGGGCGCCACCTACACCTCGCAGCGAGCCCAATACGGCTGTACCGCCAAGCGCGTCGAGGGCGATAAGCAGATCATCGTCTGCAACGGTCCCGAGAACAATACCATTTTCGACTTGCAGGTCTGCATCCCACAGCCTACGCCCTCCACCAGCACTGTCGTAGGACAATGTGAAGCGGGCAATGAATACAACTACGACAATGCCTGCTGCGCGCCGGCCAAACCTGCTGATGCTGGCTGCGTGACCTATCCGGTCCCACTAAGAGCCTGCGGCTAGTCGTCTGGCATTGCGTGTCAAGTCCCGAAACGGGCACCTGCAGGTGCCTGTTTCATTTATGCCGACCTTTCTCGCCTGCCTCAAAACGCAGATGATAGAATCCGGGCGTGGGCACGCTGTATTTGGTCTCCACTCCCATCGGAAATCTAGAGGACATCTCCGCGCGTGCGCTGCGGATTTTGCGCCAGGTTCGCCTCATCGCCGCCGAAGACACAAGGGTTACCAAGAAGCTACTGGCGCACTATGAAATCCGGGGAAATCCGCTTAGCTACTTTGAGCACAACATGCTCGCGCGTCAGGATCGCATCTTGCATGAACTGGCAGATGGTGACGTCGCACTCGTGTCTGACGCGGGGACGCCTGGCTTGAACGACCCGGGCTACGAGATAGTGTTGGCTGCACTTCAGGCTGGGCATCAGGTTAGTCCGGTGCCCGGCCCCGCCTCCCCCATCGCCGCGCTTGTGTCCTCCGGTCTTCCCACGGATTCTTTTCTCTTCCTCGGCTACTTACCGCGCAGGAGTTCTGAACGTCGGGCAGCGCTGGAACGTATCTCAGACTTGCCCTACACGCTCATCTTCCTGGAAGCTCCGCACAGGTTGAAGGATACCTTGACGGATCTCGCCTCGACACTGGCTGGCCGCCCTATTGCCGTGGCGCGCGAACTTACCAAGCTGCATGAGGAGATCTGGCGCGGCACGGTGGAAGGCGCCCTGCGGCATTTTGAGAAACCTCGGGGTGAATTCGTCCTTATCGTGGGCGGACGCCCCAAGTCCGCGCGCCTCAAGTGGACACAGGCCCGGGTCCAGGCCGCAGTCCGCAAGCGCCTCGACCATGGTGAAGCACCAACCGCATTGGCGGCCCAACTGGCCGCGGAGTCCGGATGGACGCGCCGCGAGATCTACAAACTGGCCTCCACAAAGCGTTAGCGAATGGCGATGGCACGCCGATCTTGGAGACCATCATTGCCGCAGCCTGATTTCTCCTCACCTCGTCTTCCCTGCACGAAGGTCGGATTTTGAAAAGCCTCAAGTGTGAACGTCTGGCTCTGATTGTATTGATGGCTGGCTACGCGGTCTGGGCCGGCCTCTTCATCTATCAGAGTTCCTACATTGCCCTCGATGGCCAGCGCTACTTCGGGCTGTTTGATGACGCCATGATCTCCATGCGCTACGCCTGGAACTTTGCCCACGGCCTCGGCCTGGCATGGAATGCGGGCGAACGCGTGGAAGGGTATACGAACCTGCTCATGACATTGATCATGTCGTTGGCCTCGCTCATCCTCGAGAAGAGGTTGGCGGCCTTGGCGATCCAGATTATGGGCATCCCCACAATTCTGGGTATCGCCTTGCTGGCTCGCAGGCTCGCCCTCGAATTGGACCAGGACCGTCCGGAGTCCGAATTCCTGGGTCTCCTAACCGCCGCCGCAGTCTTACTCTACTATCCGCTGAGCTACTGGACGCTCATGGGCATGGAAACCGGGCTTCTGTCCATGCTCCTTCTTGCCGCGGTGTGTTGTGGGCTTCTTTGGCTCAAGCGCGGCCTTCCAGCGTATCTGGCATGGATGTCGGCGATGGCCGGGCTCGCCTTCCTCACACGCAACGACTCGCTCATCCCCAGCGCCATCATCTTCGCCTTTGTAGCCCTTGTCACCTACTGGCGCGCGCACGACCGCGGTTCGCTCTCCAGCATGCTGCTGCCTGCGGGCATTCTTGCCTTGTTCATTCTGGCGCAGATCACCTTTCGCGTCCTCTACTACGGCCAGTGGCTGCCTAACACATACTTCCTCAAACTCACACGTTACCCTCTCAATATTCGCCTTCTCGATGGCTCGCGCTTCGTGCTTGGATTTCTTCAGCAGACCTGGCCCGTATTCCTCCTTGCCGCCGCGGCTATCTGGAGGCGATTCCGCCTGCGCCAATTGCTGTTCATCCTGTTGGCGCTGGCAGCGCTTGCCTACCAGGTCTACGTTGGCGGCGATCCATGGGATTCGTGGCGCATGCTTGCTCCAGCCATGCCTGCGCTCTTCATTGTGACTGCCTCGGGTGCTTATGCCTTGGCGATCAGCCTCCGCCGCCGCGCTTCGCCAGCGCTTGCACTGGGTGCCGCCAGCATCGTCATGCTTGTCGCCGTTGCTGTTCCCGATCTTCCTTTTCTGGCGGATATGGCTGTGCGCGCGCCGACATCGGCAGCCATTGCCAACCGCATCAATACCAATAGCGCCATTGCCATTCAGGCGCTGACTTCGCCCGAGGCGACGATCGGTGTGATCTGGGCCGGCACGCTGCCGTATTATTCCGACCGCTATGCCATCGACTACCTGGGGAAGTCTGATCCGTACATCGCACACCTCCGTGCCGATGTCTCGGGCGACTCGGCTTGGGGCGGCAGGTTGAGCATCCCAGGTCACAACAAATTCGATCTCGAATACTCCATCGTGCAGCGTCGGCCGACGTACTCTCAAGCCTTCTCCTGGGGCTACGACACCGTGCGGCCATACTTCGTCGAAAACTATGTGCGCGTCGAGTATCATGGGGCCGTTGGCACGAAGACTATCTTCCTGCTCAAGGACTCACCCTTGGTATGCTGGGAGGCCTGCAAGGACACATATAGTATCGTCCCGTGGCCCGAGCAGAAATAGGCACACACATGAACCTCGATGATCTTGAGCGATTCAAGAAGCTCGACACACAGAACATGATCGGCGAGATCGACGCTCTTCCCGATCAGCTCGCGGGAGCCTGGACGCTTGGGCAGTCATTTGCGCTACCTGTGGTCGACGTCTCGGGCATTTCCCGCGTCGTCATCGCCGGCTTGGGTGGCTCCGCCATCGGCGGTGATCTCCTGGCGTCCTTCGTGGCTGATACGTCAAAGGTTCCCGTGATTGTGCAGCGCGATTACGGGCTGCCGGCGTTTGCCGAAGGCCCACAAACCCTCGTGGTTGCTTCTTCGCATTCCGGAAACACCGAAGAGACCCTCGACGCCTTCGACGCCGCTCTCCGCGCTAGCTGCAATGTGGTGGGTGTCAGCACG
>DATDCZ010000085.1:0-7246 GCA_036524055.1 Anaerolineales bacterium
GGCCACTCGCTGCAAGAGTTGATCTCGCAACCGCTGCCCGGCGGGCTGACTGCGCCCGTGGGATTCCTGGTCCTGGAGCGGTTGATCATCTCCGCGTTCGGCAACTCCGACTACGTCTTCCGCCTGCTGCCGCTGATTGCGGGATGCGCGGCCGTGATCTTGATGTACTTCCTGTGCCGGCGCTTGCTGGGGCACCTGGGCACGACGTTCGCACTGGGCGTCTTCGCTGTCAACTGGATGCTGCTGTTGTACTCTTCGGACTTGAAGCAGTACTCCACGGATGTCTTTTTTGTCGTGCTGCTGCTGCTCCTGCTGGCAGTCTACCTCAACGATGAAACGGTCTCTAAAGCGGTTGCGCTGGGGCTCGGCGGCGTTGTTGCCGTGGCCTTCTCGCATCCTGCCATCTTCGTGCTGGCTGCCGTTGCAGCCGTTCTGCTGATCCACCATCACCGCAGTCGGCGTGAGCTGTGGCTTTCTGTGGCGCTGGCACTGGCCTGGATGACCGCCTTCGCGCTGTTGTACTTCAGCTACTACCGGGTCGTGGGCCAGGAACGAAGTGTAGTGGATTACTGGAACAACCTGGATGGTCTCATGCCGGTGCCGCCGTGGGAGGACCCGGCCTGGTTTGTGATCCGCATCGGCTCGTTCTTCAGCAGCGTCACGAGCCTGTCGCGCCAGATCCTGCTGAATGCGGGGCTCCTAGTGCTCGGCGTGATGGCCTTCTACTGGAGGCGACAGTGGCAGTGGTCATTGGCCCTCTTCGGCACCGTGCTGCTCACGCTCGCGGCTTCGGGGGCGGTCAACTATCCCTTCAAAGGCAGGTTGATCCTGTTCCTCGTGCCTGTAGCGCTTCTGGCGATGGGCGAGGGCATAGATCGGTTGGCCCTGATTTTGGGCACCAGGCGATGGTTCGATCATGTTCTCGTAGCGCTGCTGGTGCTGGCCTTGCTCTGGTCGCCTGCACAGAATGCGTATGACACGCTCTCACCGCGCCGGTCCGCGCCTTATCGGGAAGACATCAAACCGGTGCTGGCGTTCATGCAACAGAACTGGCGGGCCGGCGACCTCGTTGTGCTCTACGATCAGGCGTGGATCACATACGAGTTCTATGCGCCCTTCTATGGTTTGAAGGACGCAGAAGTCTGGCGTCTGGAGGCGGATCGCAATCATCCTCGTCAGTATCGGCTGGCCATGGACAAATTGCCCCATGGTAGACGAACGTGGTTCGTCTTTTCGAGCGTGCTGGATGTTCCCGACGGCACCGACGTGCGCACCTATATGCTGGACTATGTAATGGAATCGGGCGGGACAATCCTGGCGCAATACAACTATGACAAGGTGTCGTTCGCGGACTTGGTCGAGATGGAAGACTAATCTACTTCCCAAGCACCAAGATAAACCCGTCCGGGAGGCCGGCACGCATATGCCTTTGCATCCAGGCACTGCCTTCAAGGCGGTGCCTTTGTTTCCGGGCACCGTCGCGGCCGCTTGACGTTCGCGCCAGGGGCTCGGTATAATAGTTTCGTTACTTAACTATTATCCGGTCAACTGCAGGTCAAGGTCGCAATGCCCTCCAGCTCGAGAACGCGCGAACAAGCCATCGAACGTTTCTGGGAAACGGTGCCTCCCCTGTGGGGCCTGATCCGTTCCCATATCCGCGAGGTCGCCACCGCCAACTTCGATATCACCGTCGAGCAGTTCCACGTGCTGCGATTTGTACGGCGCGGTCCGGGATCGATGAGCCAACTGGCGGCTGCCAAGAACATCAGCCGCCCCGCCATCAGCCAGGCGGCAGACGCCCTGGAGCGCAAGGGCTACGTGAGGCGCGTCGGGCGCAGCGACGACCGCCGCTATGTTGAACTTGAATTGACCCGTGCGGGGAATGACTTGCTGGACGCGGTATTCGATGAGACCCGCGCCTGGATGCGTCAGCGGATGAGATCCCTGAGCGAGACTGAACTGGAGGCCATCACGAATGCCATGCCGGCGCTAAGGAAGATGATGGACGAACCTGCGAACCCGGCGGTCAAGAAACCATGAAGCACCTTCGCAAGCTCCTGACCTTCGTGGCCCCGTACTGGCGCCGGAGCCTGGCCTCGCTGGTCCTGCTGATCGCCGTGGTGCTGATTGACCTGGCGATCCCGCGCCTGGTCCAGCGCATCATCGATGAGGGTATCAGCGCCGGCAATCTTCAGGTCGTGATCAACACGACCCTGATCATGCTGGGCATCTCGCTGGTGCAGACCGCCTTCGCGGTGTGGAACAACATCCTCTCCATCCAGGTGGGTGAGGGCGTGGCGCGCGACGTGCGCGAGGCGTTGTTCCTCAAGATCCAGTCGTTCTCATTCGGCAACCTGGACCATCTCAATACTGGCCAGCTGATGGTGCGCCTCTCCAGCGATACGACGGCCTTCCAGCGCTCCGTGCAGGTGTCGCTGCGCATCGGGACGCGCGCGCCGGTGCTGATGATCGGAAGCCTGATCCTGATGTTTGTGACCGACCGCCACCTGGCGCTGATGATCCTGCCGGTGCTGCTGGCGACCACGCTGGTGATCGCATTCTTCGTCGCACGCATGGGTCCATTGTTCCTCACTGTCCAGCGGACCCTGGACAAACTCAATACCGTGCTGCAGGAGAACATCGCCGGCGTGCGGTTGGTCAAATCCTTTGTGCGCGCCGACCACGAGGGACAGCGTTTCGCCACCATCAATGAGGAATACACCCAGCGCAACATTCGCGTGATGCGATTCGTGGCGACGCTTTTCCCGTCAATGAATGTGCTGGTCAATATAGCGATCGTGATCGTCATTTGGGCCGGCGGCATCCAATCCGCTGCCGGTGGCGTTACGGTCGGGCAGATCGTGGCCTTCATCAACTACCTGCACACCACGCTCGGTCCGCTGGGCATCATGGTGATGCTGGCCAACGTCGTGGCGGCAGCCACAGCCTCGGCCGAGCGCATCAATGAAGTTCTGGATACCGTGCCCGAGGTGCAGGACCCGGTCGATCCGCAGCGGCTGCCGCCCGGGCGCGACCAGCGCGTGGCTTTCGTGCGCGTGGACTTCCGCTATGACGGCGTGAACGATGGCCTGGTGTTGGACGACGTGGACCTGATCGCTGAACCCGGACAAACGGTCGCCATCCTGGGCGCGACGGGTGCCGGCAAGTCCTCGCTGGTCGAATTGGTGCCGCGCTTCTATGACGTGGCAGACGGCAAGCTCACCTGGAATGGAATGGATGTGCGCCGGGTAAGGCAGGCTGACCTGCTCAAGCAGGTTGGCATCGTGCCGCAGGACACCGTCCTGTTCTCAGGCAGCGTCCGGGACAACATCCGGTACGGGAAACCGCAAGCCAGCGAGCAAGAGCTGGTCGCGGCGGCTCGCGCCGCCCAGGCGCATGATTTCATCATGGAACTGCCGGAAGGCTACGACACGCACGTCGAGGAGCGGGGCGTCAATCTCTCGGGAGGTCAGAAGCAGCGCATCGCCATCGCACGCGCCCTGCTGCTAAGGCCCTCGATCCTGATCCTGGATGACGCCACGAGTTCCGTGGACGTCGAGACCGAGACGCGCATCCAGGAGGCGATGCGGGAATGGACGCGCGACAGCACGGCCTTCGTGGTGGCGCAGCGCATCAGCACGGTGCTGCGCGCCGATAAGATCGTCGTCGTGGACGAGGGCCGGGTGGTAGCGCAGGGCACACACGCCGAGCTTATGGAATCCAGCCCCGTGTACCAGGAGATCTACGATTCGCAGTTGGGCGACGGCGCGAAGCTCCAGGAGAAAGCATGAACGCCCCGATGCCCTCTTCTGAACGCCGCGTGCCGGATCTGCGCCGCGCCCTGGGGCATGGGCACGTGCACTCCACAACCATCGAGCAGGCCGCAGATCCGCGCCGCGCTCTGCGGCGCCTGACCATGTACCTGAGCCCATACTGGGTCTCACTGGTGTTGGTGCTTGTCTTGGTATTGATCTATATCCTGTTGGGGCTGCTGGAGCCATATCTTATCGGCCGCGCCATCGATAGGTTCATCTCCACCCGGCAGATCGCGGGTCTCTCCGGTCTCGCGATCCTCATGCTGGCGGTGTATTTCCTGGACAACGGCTTCCAGGCCATTTCCAGCTGGCTGATGGCGCGCATCTCGCAGGATGCCCTGCGCCGTCTACGGCGGGACCTCTTTGAGCACATGCAGAAGCTCTCGATCGGCTTTTTCGATGGCAGGAGCGCGGGCGACCTGATGAGCCGGCTTACCAACGACATCGATGCCATCAACCAGGCCGTGTCGCAGAACGTCGTCTCCCTGGTTGCCAGCGTACTCTCGCTGGTCGGCATCCTGATCGCCATGTTCGTGCTGAACGTATGGCTGGCGCTGGCGGCCGTGCTGGTGGTGCCGATCATCGCCTGGTTCACGCAGTTTGTGGCGCGCTACACGCGCAAGGGCTTTCGAGAGCTGCAGAAGGAATTGGGCGGGATCAACGGTGTGATGGAGGAATCCATCAGCGGGCAGCGCGTGGTCAAGGCCTTCCGGCGCACCGAATCGACGATTGAGCGCTTCCGGGCGAGCAACCAACGCGTGTACAAGGCGGGCGTGTACGCCAATACCTACGCCCTGATGCTGATGCCCCTGACAAACGTCCTGGGAAACCTGTTCGTCATCGTGCTGGCAGGCTTGGGCGGCTACCTGGCGCTGAAGGATCTGGTCACGGTCGGTATGATCGCCGCGTTCATTGCGTATGCCCAGAACTTCATCCAGCCGTTGAGGCAGCTGGCGAATATGTACAACTCGATCCAGGCTGCCCTCGCGGGGGCCGAGAGAGTCTTCGAGATCATCGACACGACCGCCGAGGTGGATGCCGCCGCGGATACGGCGCTGCCGACACCGGTTCACGGCGAAGTTCGGTTCGAGAATGTGTCGTTCGGTTACCTCAGCGGGAAGCCGGTGATCAAGAGCATGAGCCTGGAGGCACACGCCGGGCAGACCGTGGCGCTGGTCGGACCGACGGGCGCGGGCAAGACCACGCTGATCAACCTGTTGAGCCGCTTCTACGAGGTGAACAGCGGGCGCATCACGATCGATGGGCGCGACATCCGGGATATCTCGAAGGCCGACCTGCGCCAACGCCTCGGCATCGTGCTGCAAGATACATTCCTCTTTGCCGATACGGTGATGGAAAATATCCGTTACGGGCGGCTGGATGCCACTGACGAGGAGTGCATCGAGGCGGCGCGCCTGGCGGACGCGGACCATTTCATCCGCCAGCTGCCCAGCGGATATCAGACGCAGCTCTCGGAGCGCGCCAGCAATCTGAGCCAGGGACAGCGCCAGATGCTTTCGATCGCGCGGGCGGTGCTGGCGGACCCGAGCATCCTGATCCTGGACGAGGCCACCTCCAGCGTGGACACGCGCACAGAAGCACGTATCCAGAAGGCCTTGCTGCGCCTGATGCACGGGCGAACGAGCTTCGTCATCGCACACCGTTTGTCGACCATCCGCGATGCGGATAACGTATACGTCATCAACGAAGGGGAGATCGTCGAGCAAGGCACGCATCAGCAGTTGCTCGAGGCGAAGGGCTTCTTCCATCACCTGTATGTGAGCCAGTTCAAAAGCCTGGCGATCTAGACTGAGGGCTCGTGTGTTTCCTCACAGGCGACGGCGATGCATACGTTAGAATCGTCGACCGGAGGGCACATCCATGGCGACTGAGATTGGATTGCAGGCAATAATGAAGACGTCATTTGACGAGGCGGTGGAGAAGACAACGTCGGCGCTGAAAGCCGAGGGTTTCGGCGTGCTGACGCGCATCGATATGCAGAGCACGTTCAAAGAGAAACTAGGCGTGGATTTTCGCAAGTACGTGATACTGGGAGCGTGCAACCCGCCGCTTGCGCATCGCTCGCTCTCGGCGAATCCGGACGTGGGACTGCTACTGCCCTGCAATGTCACGGTGCAGGAACAGGGCGGTCAGATCGCCGTCACGGCGGTCAAGCCCCAGGCGATGCTGGGTGCGCTGGAGGCCGACGCGACCGTCAGCGCGGTTGCCAGCGAAGCGCAGTCGAAGCTGCAGAAGGTGATCGCCAGCTTGAACTCGTAGGGATGTGATTGAACCGCCCTGTACGTGGATCCCGACCACGGGCGGAAGCTGTTGCCAAAGGTAGATCCAGATTCAGCTCGAGGAGGCATTCCATGATTACTGTTGAGAAGAGCGTTCACATAAACAAGCCGATTTCCGAGGTCTTCGCGTTCATGAGCGATTTCGCCAATGACGCGAAATGGCAGTCCGACCTGGTCCGCTCTGAGAAGACATCCGAGGGACCCATCGCCGTCGGCACCACGGGCTTATACGTGCAGAAGCTGATGGGCAAGGAAATGAAGAACGACGTGGTTGTCACCGTGTATGAGGCGCCCAAGCGCTTCGGCATGAAGACCACTTCCGGGCCGGTGCAGTTCGAGATCCTGGCGAGCCTGGAGGAGATGGGCGGCGGAACACACGTGACGATCAATGCCAAGGGCGAACCAGGCGGTTTCTTCAAGCTGGCCGAGGGGTTGATCCAAAAGGAACTGGAAAAGACCTTCGAGCGGGACTTCGAAAAGCTCAAGCAGGTTCTCGAAGCCTGAGCGACTTACGAATGAAAAGCCCCCGCGCGGTTGACCGCGCGGGGGCTTTGTGTTTCCTGGCTCGGACTGCAATTGCGATACGGATGCTCGCCGGCAGCAGACCAACCGGCCGGATCATCGAAATTTCGGCGCCAGCTCCCGGCCGATCCGGACGACCTCGTGTGCCAGCACATCGAAGTCCTCCTGGCGGCTGCGATGGTTGGCGATGGCCACCCGCAGACAGTAGCGGCCGTCCAGGGTGGTGTACGAAGGCGCGGCGATTCCGCCCTCCTGCAATTCCACCAGGATCTCCTTGTTCAAGGCCTCCAGCTGCTTCTCCTCCAGCCCGCCGGGATTGAAGCGAAAACAAACAATGTCCATGCCGATGGGTGCCATCAGCTCCAGGTCTGCTTCCTTTTCCACCAGCCGGCCAAAGTAGTGCGCCTGTTCGACGTTGCGCGCGATCATGCGCCCGAACCGGTCGAGGCCATGTTCCTTGATCGACATCCACACTTTGAGCGCTCGAAATTGGCGCGAAAGCTGCACGCCGTAGTCGCTGAACCACAGGTCTCCGCCCGCCAGGCCGCGGGCTTCATGCGCCAGGTATTCCGGCGTCAGCGAGAAGGTGCGGCGGTGCGCCTCCGCGTT
>DATDCZ010000086.1:0-2978 GCA_036524055.1 Anaerolineales bacterium
GAGGCGGCAGCGTCCAGAGACCGATGATGGTTCCGAGGCTCGATGGGCCAGATACGTGCGTTCTAGGTGGTGTGCCCGCGCGCGAGGATCTGTACCTCCAGGGTAATCTCTGGATCGTCGTCAATCGAAATGTTCCATTTCCAATCCGGATGATGGGTTCGCAGTTGCAGATCCCAAAACATAGTGATCATCTTTGCAAGGTATTTGTGGAAGGCCTCTGGCAACTCTTGATCATCGGGATCGTTTACGGTCAGGTACGCCGCCTCCAGCGTCAAGTAGTTCTGGTTTTCAAAGTCCGGCCAAATCACATCGAGAATAGCGGCCCAATGTATGGCACGGCCGAAAACCGTGATGGCGCCGAGCGCGTCAAGCGGCGGATTCTGAGGATTTGCGCGTGCCAACTTGTGGAATTCAGGCAACGTCGAAATGTCGAATCTGGATTTTGCTGCCATATGTATGCCACCTCCTAGGGCCAAGGCAAGGCCCGCGTCCAACCCCGCATGTACCGTCTGCCAGTGGTCGGATTGACGTCCCAAACCGAATATTGGATGTGGGGCGTGGGTACGCCCCCGTGAGGCTTGCCGATCAGGTCCACCCGATAGATCACGTCTCCGGCGTCGTCATACGCCGCGAATGCAGTGATAACCCCGCTTCGATCAGTCCGATACAAGTAAGAGGAGCTAGACGTGGCGGGAAACTTGCCCACATGCACCGCACCGTTGGTGCCATAGTTATCGAGCAGCCACTGCTCGATTCCCAGGCCGAAGAACAGCGCCCAGATGGTTTGCGGCACGGGCTGGCCAGAGGATGCCGCATCGTTGATCTTGTCCATTACGAAGTTGTCGGACAGGGGATCGAAAACGTGATGCACTACATTTTCTGAGTAGATGCCGGCGAGCACATAAGAGTCCGTCGATCCAGTGGTCTCCGATGAAGCTGGCGCCAGCATGTCCTGAAAGGCCTTTTCTGGATTCTTGTAATACTCCTCGTATGCATCCTTCGCCCGATTGAATGTGTCGTAGTCACTCTTCGAGTATTTTCGCCACTCGGACCATTCTCTGCGAGTCCCAATGCAGGAACTGTCCATCAACCCGCAGTCCCTGTGCATACCGCTTGGATCCGTATACATGATGGGTGCGTTTTGGACGTAGCTGTACCTATTCCACCCCTGCGGATCGGCCGCGTTCGGAATGATCGTATCGGGCTGGATGAACCGCCCCAGTCCCGCGTCGTACATGCGTGCCTTGTAGTCCATTAGCCCCATCGAGGGCAGGTCGCGCTGGCCCGTGTAGCCGAAGTCGGTCTGCGTGATGGTGCCCGCGTTCTCGCGCACCTTGCCAAACGGCATGTACCGCTGCTGGTCAAGCAACGCGCCCGCCGAGTCGGTAGTGGCGGCCACCGAGCCGAGGTGGTCAGTGAGTAGGAAGTTCAGGTTGCCGCCTTCCTTCATCGCCACGGTCATGCCTGCGCAGCGAGGCGGCATCCAACCGCCATCGTCGCAGGCGAGATCGCGTAATACTTGCGCGCGACGCCATCGGTCTCCTCGTACAGACCTTCGATATGACTTAGATTCGGGGTGGCGCCCCCTGATTTCTGCTAGCCGAAGTAATACAGCAGTACGCCACCAAAGACGCTCAGCAAGAACACGAGGATTCCTAAGACGCGGTCGCGGGGTTTCCTCCAAAGGAGTCCAGATGCGAAAAGCAGTAGACCGCCAGCGATGCCCAGCAGTGAAATCCACGATGGACGACTGAGCCAATCCTGCAAGTCAATCATAGTTGCCTCCGGCGCTGCATCATACCCCTCTATGCATCTGCAGCGGAAAGTATGTCGTCGACTTGCTGGCAGGAATCTTGGAGCACGCCAGACTCCCACATTGTCTTGCCGCCAAAATAGGTCAGGCCGGCTCCGCCCGCGAAGATCAAACCGCCGATTGCCAACACAACCGGGGCATGAATAAGGGCCAGCACCTCCGACAGACCGAAGGTGGGCACGGCTGCCACCTGCGCGGCTGCGATCTCCCCCAGGGCACTGCCCACAACCGCGACTCCAATTGCCATAGTTAGTTCGCCTGCTATGGCAGCAAGCATCCCGGCGTACCATTTTCCAAGATTTGTCGGCGGTGTCCCCAGAGGTATCGAGGGCCTTTGTGGAACGCCGGTGCACGTCCGCCCCTGCATCGAGCAACCCTCCTCGCCAACTTTTCCCAGGGCAGTACCTATGGATGATCCGGAGTTCTCCTCATCATCCTTCCCCGGGCGTGTCTTCTTCGGATGGTCTGGATCGCCCAAGCAACTAAGTTGCGTGCACTCATCATCCTCCACAATGAAATGCCCGGAGGGGTCGGTATAGCGAAGCGGGGCGTTCCTCACATACCCATACCTATTCCACGCCTGCGGATCGGCCGCGTTCGGAACAATCGTATCCGGCTGGATGAACCTCCCCAGTCCCGCGTCGTACATCCGCGCCTTATAGTCCATCAGCCCCATCAGGGATAGATCACGCCGCGCAAGGCGGCATCCAGCCGCCATTGCGCGTCCCGGCGCCCTGAGGCGCAGGGGCTGCCCGGTATAGGCGAAGTCGGTCTGCGTGATCGTGCCCACGTTCTCGCGCACCTCACCCAATCCATTCCGCTTTCTCTCCCCCAATTCGGCCGCAACCTCCAGCCCCATGCCGTCTCGCGAATCGGCCTAATTGGGGGAGATGCCCGCCACGCAACAAGGCGTCCAGCCGCCGTTGCGAGTCCCTGCGACATGAGTCGCAGGGACAGGGCAGAGGGGGCGGCATGCAGCGCTGTTGATCCAGCAACGCGCCTGCCGAGTCTGTCACAGCTGCCACTGAGCACATACGGGTCATGCCTCGGCGTCCCTCCACAGCACAATTCTAGTCCTGCGTCCCACCGGAGTCCTTGTCGCCCCTTCCATTCAACTTCCGGCTGCAGTCTACACTGGAGTAGGCTCCAAAACTGCCTCTAAGCC
>DATDCZ010000087.1:0-2235 GCA_036524055.1 Anaerolineales bacterium
ACTCCTTTCCCCCGACTACTGGGCGAAACTCCAAATCGGCAAGAAAGACCTCGAGGCACTTCAAACTCACCTGCTGGAGGTCGAGACTCCGCTGACGGCTCAGGATCTGACGCCGGTCTTCATCGCGCAACGCATCAAGGCGGAGCAGCAAGCCCGCGATGACAAGATGAAGTCCGCGGGTCGTGCGTATCTGCCGCGCGATCGCTATGCGGATGGCGATGAGTTGGTATTTCCCCTCCTGGAATGGAAGAAGGGGCGCGTCGTTGCGGGCCGCGCCGGCGTGAATCCTGAGGTCGGCAATTTCGATGTGATCACGGTCGAGATGGAAAACGGCGGCCAACGCATGTTTGCGGCCGGGCTTGAGGCGCACGCGCTCAATGAAGCTCCGGAGCCGGGCGCGCAGGCAGAGGGCGAAGACGTTGGAGAGATCGTCGAGGCGTACGGCGCCTCGCTGCAAAAGAAGCTCGAAGCCGCGCTGGAGGCGGATTCAGCCCTGGTGAAGATCGCCGGGCGCTGGTTCCCGCGAGGGCTGCTGGTGGCCGTCAATGAGGGCCAGTTGAACCTGGCCGAGGCCGTTCTGGATATGGCCCAGGGTGAACCGCAGCCAACTTCGGCCCTCTTAAAGGATGTTGAGCTTTCAGATGGCGTAAATCCCAAACTTGCGGAATTCTCGCTCAATCGGGCGCTGCAGGATGACGAGCGCTTCGACGAGGTGGGGCCGGCAGGACAGGTGCTGTGGTGCCTGCGCCGCCTCGAGCCGGACGGTGTCCGACAGGTGCCCGCGTTCCTGCAATATACGCGGATCGATCACGATCCGAGCGTGATGGATGACTCGATGCGCGCCCTGGAGGCTCAGCTCGACGATGAGCTCAGCGATGGCACCCCGGCCGGCGAGCGCAAGGAAGTCAAGGAAGTAACAATCAGTCTGATCTACCCCCATCTGCGGGCCGGGACTCTTCCGCTTTCTGAACGTACGCGTTCGCTTTTCCCCACGGCATACGAGTCGCCGCGGGTACGCTTCACACTGGTGGACGCACGCAGCGGCGTCAGGATGCCCGCTTGGATCGTGCGCGAGCACGGATATGCCTTTGGCCTGCGGGATTGGTACAAATCGCACCAGCTTATCCCCGGCAGCCTGGTGGCTGTACGCCGCGGGCAGAAGCCCGGCGAGGTGATCGTCGAAGCGAAGACACAGCGCGCCTCGAAAGACTGGATCCGGACGCTCATCGTCGGCAACGACGGCGGCCTGGTGTTCGCCATGTTGAAGCAGCCCATCACCGCCGAGTTCAATGATCGCATGGCCATCTATGTGGGCGACTTCCATGCACTGGACCCGCTGTGGGAGAAGAAACGTCCCTTTGCGGAACAGGTCGTGTCGATGATGCGGGAATTGATGAAGGTCAATCCGCAGGGACACGTCCACGCCCAGGAGCTGTACGCCGCGCTCAACCTCGTCCGCCGGGTCCCGCCCGCGCCGCTGCTCTCGCTGCTGGCCACTGAGCCGCGCTTCGTGCATGTCGGCGATCTCCATTACAGGCTGGAAGAATCATCATGAGCCTGCTCAAACCCACGATCAATACGCCCTTCCACATCGATTTCGACTGGTGGAGGAATAACGACCGGGATTGGAACGTGTTCATGCGCTCGCTCTTGTGCGCTGAGCATCAAGTGAGTCTTGCGGACGTGGCTGCGGATGCCAGGATCGACTGGATCGATCCAAAGACCGCCGAGATCAAGCAAGTGGACGGCATCCAGCACGCGCTGATGACCCACTGCGCGCTGCAGCCCGATTTCGTCAATGAGCATACGACGGTCGTGGAGGCGGTCTTCCGACTCATGCTTACCAACGGCAACCATCCCATGAGTGCAACGGAGCTCGCCAAGCATTTGGGCCGGCCAGCCGAAACCATCCTTCGAACCATCGGGGGGACGCATGTGTATCGCGGCATTCGGCCGCAGACCTCCCCCGAACCTGTTCCCGCCAAAGAAGCAGCCTAAGCCAGCACCCCAAGCGAAATGGGCCGCCTCCGGGCCGATGCGCTCCGGCGAATGGAGCGAGGGAGAATTCATGATCAATACAAAAGACCCCAGTCACGGGATCGATCATCTTAATCATTTGCTCAAGAGCGCTAATCAATTTTTCAGATCCACGGGGAATGCGTTCAATATTGATCAGGAAGTTTTACTTTTGTCTCTGTATTGGCATGACGTCTGGAAATCGCAGCATAAACCTAC
>DATDCZ010000088.1:0-4440 GCA_036524055.1 Anaerolineales bacterium
GCAACGCTGGTTCCAGGTGGGCATTCTGTTCATTCAGCCGACAGAATTTGCCAAGATCGCGGTCATCCTGACATTGGCTCGCTTTTTCGAGCGCAGCCGTCACGATGCGCGCGACCTCAAGTGGTTGCTGAAGAGCCTGGCATGGGTGTGGGGGCTGGTCATCTGGATCCTGCTGCAACCCAACCTGTCCAATGTGATCGTTACGATGTTCATCTGGCTGAGCATGGTATGGATGAACGGCGTCCCCGTGAAGCAGATCGGCTGGATGGCGCTGGCAGCAGTCGTGCTGGCCGTCATCGCCTTCCCGTTCCTGGAGCCCTACCAGCAGGCGCGCGTGATCAACTTTGCCATACCGGATCCGGAGGCGCGCACCGGCGCAACCTACAACGTGCTGCAGGCGCTCATCGCCATCGGCTCGGGCGGCCTGTTCGGCAAGGGCTACGGACACGGGACACAAACACAGTTACGTTTCATGAAGGTGCGCCATACCGACTTCATCTTCTCGGTGACCGCGGAGGAATTCGGTATGATCGGAGCGATCCTGATCGTGCTCATCGAAGCCTTTGTCATCTACAGGTGCCTGCGGGCGGCGCAGAAGGCGCGGGACATTTCGGGGGCGATGATCGCCTATGGCGTGGCCATGCTGCTCTTCTTCCAGAGCGCGGCGAATATCGCGGTTAATCTACGGCTGATCCCGGTTTCGGGCTTGCCGCTGCCATTCATCAGCTATGGCGGATCGGGACTGATGGCCTTAATGATAGGCGTGGGTTTGGTGGAGAGTGTCGTAATGCGCCACAAAGAGCTGGAGTTCTAGCTGCCAGCTTGGGCGGCAGGGAAGCGGAGAAGACTACTTGACCGATCAAGACAAGATGAGGAAGCCCGCACGCGTGCGCGTGGCACCATCACCGACGGGTCACATGCATCTGGCGACGGCGCGAACAGCGCTGTACGACTACCTGCTGGCGCGGCAGACGGGCGGCAAGTTTGTGCTGCGCATCGAGGACACGGACGTGCGGCGGACCGTGCCTGGCTCCGAGCAGGAACTCATGGACGGCCTGCGCTGGCTGGGGCTGGAATATGACGAAGGGCCCGATATCGGAGGGCCATTCGGGCCGTATCGGCAAACTGAACGGCGCGACCTGTATCTCGAGCACGCGAATATCCTGGTGGAGCGCGGCGCCGCATATCCATGTTTCTGCACGCCGGAACGCCTGGAGAAGATGCGCGCCGAACAGCAAAAGCAGAAGCTGCCGCCACACTATGACGGACTGTGCAGGCGGCTTGACCGGGACGAAGCCCGCCGCCGCGTTGCCAGTGGCGAGAGGCATGTTATCCGGTTCAAGATGCCGAAAGAAGGAACCACGACTGCCCGCGACGCCTTGCGCGGAGACATCGTCATCGAGAACAAGAACATCGATGACTACGTGATCCTCAAGTCGGACGGATTGCCAACCTATCACCTTGCGGCGATGGTGGACGACCACCATATGCAGATCACGCACGTCCTGCGCGGCGCGGAGTGGCTGAGCACGTTTCCGCTGCACGTGAATGTGGTGCGCGCCTTCGGATGGGAAGAGCCCGAATGGGTGCACCTGTCACTTTTCCTCAAGCCAAGCGGCAAGGGCAAACTCTCGAAGCGGGATGCATCCGAGGCCATCAAGGATGGTTACTCAGTATTTGTGAAGGACTTGCAGGACCTGGGCTTCATCCCCGAAGGCGTGCTGAACTGGATTGTGCTGATGGGCTGGGGCGTTGCCGAGGATGATGTCCTGACGCTCAAGGACATGGTAGAGCGATTCGACGTGCGGCATCTGACGGCCTCGCCGGCGGCGATCAACTTTACAAAGCTGGACCACTTCAACGGCACGCACATACGCCTGCTTAGCGACACGGATTTCGCCAGGCGAGTCCGGCCGTTCTTCGCCAGCCAGGCTCTGCCCGTGAAAGACGAAATGTTGGAACGTATCGCACCCCTGATCAAGGAACGGGTCACAACCCTCGACGAGGCGCCCAATCTAGCCGCTTTCTTCTTCCGGCCCGAAGTGACGCCGCTGCGTGAGGAGCTCACGCCGAAGGGTATGGATGCCCGGCTGGCGTCGGAGATACTCAACGAGTCGATCACGCTGATCCAGGCGCTGCCGCAGTTCACGGCGGAGGCTGCGGAGCCACCCTTCCGCCAGCTGGTGGAGCGCATGCAGCGCTCAGCAGGAGAGGTCTTCGGCGTCTTGCGGGTGGCGGTTACGGGGCAGAAGGTAAGCCCGCCGCTATTCCAAAGCATGGAAATCGTTGGCCGCGAAACGGTGCTCAAGCGCCTGCGGGCGGCCATGGAAATACTTGCGCAGGACAGTTGACGACAACAGGAGCGTGAACATGGGCGAATCGAAAGAACACTTCCTCGGCACGTACTTCGACCGCGACGTGGTCATCCGCTGGTCGCGGATCATCGAGATCCTGGCGTGGGTCGTAGGCGGCATCTATGCAGTGGACCTGCTCGTCGGGTCAACCGTGATGGCGCTGCAGTATCTGCGGGGCATCACCACGATGATGGGGCTCACGGATGTGTTGCAGCAGATCCTGTATATTGTGGAGCGGCCCGTGCACGGGATCCTGTACTTTGCCCTGCTGCAGGCGCTATCGAAGGGACTGCTGATCGCGCTGGATATGGAGGAGAACACGCGGCGCGCGGCGCGCAATCAGTAGCGCGCCCTTGCCCGCACGCGGGCGGCGTGTTAGAATTTCGCCCGCTATCGCTCTGGGGGCTCGTCTAATGGCAGGACGACTGACTCTGGATCAGTTAATAGTGGTTCAAATCCATTGCCCCCAGCCATAAGAGAAGCGCGAAAGACACCGCCCAAGGGCGGCGTCTTTCTTTCATGCCGGGCTGAGGCAGGACACACACGGACTCGGACGCCATACTGTCCGTGATGGGGCCACCCGGCCGAACTCGCGCCGTGGATGAAACTATGAGGATCAATGGAATTCACGGCTATTCCCGGGTTGCCGCAGAGGAACAATGGAATTCTACGGGTAGGCGGCGGACATTGAATGGAGGGTCAATGAGGGCCGCCGTAGCCACTCAGCGGTGCTTACGGGCGGACAGTTGGACGGAGACGGGCGGCGTCACCCATCTTCGATGTGTTGCGCTGCAGGGAGGAGACCGGACTATTGAGTAAGGGAGCTCAGAAAGGCACCCACCGGGCCAAAAGACTGAGTGTGTCAGGCTATTTAGGCAAGGAGGAGAGGCATATGCGAAAGCTGGTTGTGGGTACTTTCGTGACCCTGGATGGTGTGATGCAGGCGCCCGGCGGCCCAGACGAGGACCGCGAGGGTGGCTTTCAGCATGGCGGATGGCTGGTACCCTATTTCGACGAGAAGTTCCTTGGCATCATGACCGAGTGGACCAAGCGTGCTGGCGCCCTCCTTCTCGGCCGCAAGACATATCAGATCTTTGCGGGCTCCTGGCCCAACTCCACCGACCCGGCGGACGAAAACGCGAGAGTGCTCAACACGCTACCGAAATACGTCGCCTCGCGGACGCTCAAAGAAGTGACCTGGAACAACTCTCACTTGCTGAAGGGGGATGTGGTCGATGAGGTCGCGAAGCTCAAGGCAGTGGATGGCGGCGAGCTCCAAGTCCACGGCAGCGGCGACCTGCTCCAAACGCTGCTCAAGCATGATCTCATCGATACACTGCGCATCTGGCAGTTTCCCGTGGTTATCGGCACCGGCAAACGCCTGTTCGGCGCAGGAACCATGCCGCGCGCCTTCCGGCTGGTCGAAACACAAGAGACCGCTGCGGGTGCTGTCCTGCACGTGTACGAGCGTGCCGGCGGGCTCAAGTATGGCGAAGTAGAAGTTGGGCAAGAGACCGTGATCTTCGACTCGGGCGCGACACAGAAGTGAGGCATCGCCTCGCAATCGGTGGCCGCGCGACGGAGCGCCGCGCGGCGCGCTGCAGCAGATCCTGCCGAACGAGACCTGATTGGGGCAAGGACAAGCGCGCGTCCACTGGGGAAGCGCGGCGTGACCCGAACCGACCTGAGGGGGTCGGGGAGGTTCTCCCCGAATGGAGCGCCGCAGAGGCGGTCAGCGCCCGCATGTCGTATCCCTACGGCCAATCCGCCCCCGGGTTCCTCAGCGGCCAATTGGACGAGGCTTTTGCGCTGCAGTAATCGAAATTCCTGCCCGCGCCGTTATCATGCCATTCGGGCAAAATGCGAAAAGAGTCGCTTCTCCTCTTCCGCGTGCCGCGGGGGTGACACACGCGGTGGAAGCCGCACACGCGGTAGACTGATTTAGCCCTGCTCTGTACAACGCCGTACCCGCCTTTTCCAAAATACGAGCTATGCACGCATATTCGCGCAACTCTGGATCGGCAGCCAGGTAGTTATTCACCTATACCTGCCGGCATTACCTGGACTCGATGAGGCGGTCGAACTC
>DATDCZ010000089.1:0-2931 GCA_036524055.1 Anaerolineales bacterium
TTCAGCTTGTCCCAGGCCGCTCGCTTCAACACTGGTCCGCGTATGAGATCAACCCTACGTTGCTATCGGCCTTCGACATTCCATATCAGGACGTCAAGTACCTGTGGGAGCCGGCGCGTTTCGGGTGGGTGTACGCCCTAGGCCGCGCCTTCCTGCTGACCCGCGATGAAAAGTTCGCACGCCGCTTCTGGGCGCTCTTTGAGCAATTCGAAAAGGGCAATCCGCCTTACCTGGGCCCCCATTGGATGAACGGACAAGAGGTCGCCATTCGCCTTATGGCCCTCGTCTGGAGTGCGCAGGTCTTCGCCGGTGCCCGCTCATCTACGCCCGCACGCCGCCTGCGGTTGTCGCGCGCCATCGCGCGGCACGCGGCTCGCATTCCTCCTACGCTGATCTACGCGCGCTCGCAGAACAACAACCATCTCATCACCGAATCCACAGCTCTCTACCTGGCCGGTGCCGTGCTTGGATATCAACCTTGGCTCGACCTGGGCTGGCGCTGGCTGAATCGCGCCCTTCAGAGCCAGATCAGTTCCTACGGCGAATACATTCAGCACAGTGCCAACTATCATCGCCTTGTTCTTCATTCCGCCTTGCTGGCCGACGCCGTACGGCGCACGCGGGGCCAGTTCTGGCCCACGGCAACTCAGCAAGCCCTCAGCCGGGCGTCCCATTGGCTCTTCTCCATGCTGGATCCGGAGTCCGGACGCGTTCCGAATCTCGGTGCGAATGACGGGGCGCTGCTTCTTCCCTTGAGCTCCCTCGCGTTCGATGATTACCGGCCCACCGTACAGGCTGCGGCCCGCGCTTTCCTTCGCACGGGCCTGCCGCCCGGTGACTGGGATGAGCTCTCCTTATGGCTCGGCCTGCAGGAGACTGCGCGGACCGCCGCCTCCTCAGCCTATGCCGCGGAGCACCTGCGTAGCAAGGACTCTTGGACCTACCTCCGGGCCTCCTCATTCAAGTCCCGCCTCGGACACATGGATCAGCTGCATGTCGATCTATGGTGGCGCGGTCGCAGCCTTGCCTCCGATGCCGGCACCTATCTTTATAATGCCGAACCACCTTGGGACAATCCTCTCGTCTCCTCTCGCGTCCATAACGGCATCACCATCGATGGCCGCGACCAGATGCTGCGCGCCGGTCGCTTCTTGGTGCTCGATTGGTTCCCGGCAGAGTGGCATCCGGTGTTGTCGGTGGCGGAGCCGGTCTTGGCACGCGTCGCTGCCTCGCATCGGGGTTACGACCGGTTGGGTGTTCATCACGAGCGGACTGTGAGCCTGGTCGAGGGTCACCGCTGGCAGATCCGGGATGATCTCCGCTTCATCAAGACCGGATCGCACAAGGTGCGCCTCCACTGGCTGCTTACAGATGCGGCTTGGAGTCTGCAGCAGCCCGGCGCGGAAACACGCCTCCGGCTCCGGCTTCCCGAAGGCACCGTGACCTTGGTCGTCTCTGGTTCCAACCCCGCCTCACCCCTGCAAGTGACTCTCATTCGCGCTGGTCGTTTGCTGCGCGGAACGGGAAAGGCGCTGCCATTTGAGGGCTGGATCTCGCCGGGCTATGGCCTGAAGGTCCCGGCATTATCATTGGCCGTGGAGACCTCCGCATCGGGCAGCTTCTCCTTCACGACCGAATTCATCTTGCCGAAGTAGCGGGCTTTCCCGGCAAACATCACCATGCACATCCTCATCATTCATCAGGCATTTGCCTCCTTGGACGAACCCGGCGGCACGCGGCACTACGAGCTGGCACGCTGGCTCGTCGCCAACGGTCACCGCGTCACGGTCATCGCCAGCCCGGTAAGCTACATCACTGGAAGCCGCGTTGTCCCACACGTTGCATCCGAACCGGATTCAACTCTGCCCGGTTTGCAGATCCTGCGCGCCGCCGTGTATGAGGCACATCACAAGTCCTTCATGCACCGCATGTGGGCCTTCTTCACCTTCATGTGGTCGTCATTCTGGCTCGGGCTGCGCGTTTCCGGTGTCGACCTCGTCTGGGGCACCTCGCCGCCCATCTTTCAGGGCGTCACGGCGTGGCTCGTGGCGCGCTCGAAGCGCGCCCGCTTCCTCTTTGAGGTCCGTGACCTATGGCCCGAATTTGCGGTTGCCGTCGGCGTCCTCAAGAGTCCGCTGCTGATTCGTCTCTCTGAATGGCTCGAGCGCCGCCTCTATCGCGCCGCGGACTGCGTCGTGCTCAACAGCCCCGGTTTTTTGGACCATGTCCGCAAGCGTGGCGCACGCCGCATCGAGTTGGTGCCCAACGGTGCTGATCCTGCTATGTTCGTCGCAAGTGCCGATGGGACTGACTTCCGGCGCAGGAATGGCCTCGTGGATCGTTTCGTGGCCCTCTACGCCGGTGCGCACGGCATGTCCAATGATCTCGAGGTGGTCATCGATGCCGCCGCGCAGCTCCAGGATACGAACGTTCAGGTCGTTCTCGTTGGCGACGGCAAGGAGAAACCGCGGCTCCGCGCCCGTGCCGCCGCTCTTGGTCTCCGGAACGTGACCTTTCTGGCTTCCGTTCCCAAAAGCGAAATGCCCGCGGTCCTTGCTGCAACTGATGCCGGAATTGCCATCCTGAAGCCCCTCGAAGCCTACAAGACTACCTACCCGAACAAGGTCTTCGACTACATGGCTGCCGGGAAACCCGTCATCTTGGCCATTGACGGTGTCATCCGTGAGGTCGTGGAAAGCGCACATGCAGGCCTGTTCGTGCAGCCGGGCAGCGCCGATGCACTTGCGGAAGGCATCCGCCGCCTGGAAGCAGACCCGGTCGCTTCTCGCCAAATGGGCGCCAGCGCTCGCCTTTACTTGGAGAGCAATTTCAGCCGCGAACAATTGGCGCGCAAGCTCCTCGACGTGCTTGAATCCACCCTGACCTCCGGGAGTTCACATGCAGCAGGTAGTTGATCTCGCCTCCAAATTC
>DATDCZ010000090.1:0-4168 GCA_036524055.1 Anaerolineales bacterium
GCGGTTGTTGAAGGAGACAGAGCAGCGCGCGGCAGAGCTGGCCATCATCAATAGCGTGCAGGAAGGGCTCGCCTCCAAACTGGAGATGCAGGCCATCTACGACCTGGTGGGCGAGAAGATTCACGAGATCTTCCCCGAGGCCCAAGTGGTAGACATCCTGACCTATGAGAGCACCACAGGCATGCTCCATCCGCGCTACGTAATCGAAAAAGGGAAGCGCTACGTGGTGAAACCCTGGGCCGCCGTCGGCTTCCGCAAGCACGTGATCGAGACCGCCAAGCCGATGCTCATCAATCGGGACCTTGCCCGGCTGGCCAAGGAATACGGCAATCCGCTGATCGTGGGCGAAATGGCGAAATCCATGCTGGTAGTGCCGATGACCGCCGGCAATACCGTCAAAGGAGCGATCAGCCTTCAACACATCGACCGGGAAGATGCCTTCACCGAATCCGATGTGCGCCTGCTTCAAACCCTGGCCAATTCCATGAGCGTGGCGCTGGAGAACGCACGACTGTTCGATGAGACCCAGAGGCTGCTCGAGGATACCGAGCAGCGCGCCGCGGAGCTGGCGGTGATCAACAGCGTCGGGCAGGGGCTCGCCTCCAAGCTCGATTTCCAGGCGATCATCGACCTCGTCGGAGACAAGATCAAGGAGATCTTCGACGCACAGGCCGTGCTTGTCTCGCTCTATGACGAAACCACGCAGCAGATCGATCACAGATACCTGATCGAACGCGGTGTCCGTTTGGAAATTGGTCACCCCCTGCCCATCGATGCCTTCCGGCGCAGGGTTGTGGAAACGCGTCAGCCCTGGCTCATCAACAGCGACTATACGAAGGTGGCCGCTGATCTCGGCGAGGAGCTGGTGTTGGCCGGCGAGATGCCGAAGTCGCTCCTTTTCGTCCCCATGATCGCCGGCGGCAAGGTGACCGGAATCATCAGCCTCCAGAACCTGGATCGCGAGCAGGCATTCACTGAGGCGAACGTTCGGCTCTTGACCACCATCACGGCCAACATGGGCGTGGCGCTCGAGAACGCCCGCCTGTTCAATGAGACCCAGCGGCTGTTGAAGGAAACTGAGCAGCGCGCGGCTGAGCTCTCGGTCGTGAACAGCGTTCAGCGCGGCTTGGCGTCCAAGCTGGATATGCAGGCGATCTATGACCTGGTTGGGGACAAGATCCGCGATATCTTCAAGGCGGAGATGGTTTACCTGGCTATCCGCACCGGGGAGGATTTGCAGCAGATCGAATTCCCCTACTACGTGGATGGGGGCCGGCGTCTCCAGATCCCCCCCATGGCCCTGGGGGAGGGGCTGACCTCTATTGCCATCCAGTCCGGCAAGCCGCTGGTGGTGGACTCAAGAGAGCAGGCTGTGGCGCTGGGAGCGCTATTTGAAGAGGACGAGCGGTCCGACTCATACCTGGGCGTACCGATCTTCCTGGGTGACACCGTGATAGGGGTCGCCAGCCTCCAGAGCCACGAATCCCATGCTTTTGGGGAAGGGGACATCCGGCTGCTTTCGACGCTCGCAGCCAGCATGGGTGTGGCGCTCGAGAACGCCCGCCTGTTCGACGAGACCCAGCAGCGCAATCAGCAGATCCTGGAAGCGTTGGCCCAGCAGACCGCCATGAGCGAGGTGCTGCAGGTTATGGCAGCCTCGCCCACCGACATGCAGCCGACCTTGCAGGCGGTCGCGGAAAGAGCCGCCAGATTATGCGATTCGTACGATGCCGAAATTGTGCTTGTAGAAGGGGATGTGTTCCGGGTGGTCTCCCACTGGGGACCCGTACATGTGCCGGAGGAGAGCATCTCCAATGGCATTCCGCTCAATCGCGATTCGGTCACCGGCCGCGCCATCCTTGAGCAGCGGACGATCCAGGTGGTGGATGTGCTTGCCGAGCCGGAATCCGAGTACAAGATCAGCCGGGCCCTGAACGGTCCTACGGGACAGCGCACCCTGGTGGCGACTCCCCTGCTGCGCGAGGGGCGGGCCATCGGCGCCATCTTCCTGCCCCGGCGTGAGGTCAATCCTTTCAGCGACAAGCAGGTGGCCCTGCTAAAGATCTTCGCCGATCAAGCCGTCATTGCGATCGAGAATGTGCGCCTGTTCGAAGAGACCACGCGCCTGCTGAAGGAGACCGAGCAGCGGGCCGCCGAGCTGGCGATCCTCAACAACATCGGCGACGCCATGTCCCAGTCCCTGGACGTGAGAGCCCTGACGCGCATCGTCGGCGACAAGATTGGCGAGATCTTCCATTCCGACTCGGTGGAGATCATGCTGCTGGACCCGGAGACAAACCTGATTCACGTGCCGTATGAATACGACCGAAACGGCGGTGGATACATCGACTACGTGGAGCCGTTCCCTCTGGGGACAGGACTTGCATCGAAGGTGATAACTACCAGGCAGCCCCTGATGCTCGGAACCGTCGAGGAGGAGATCGCCAACGGCGCCTACTTCCCGCCCGAGATCATCGAGAAGGGCTACAGCGACCTTGCACATTCATGGCTGGGCGTGCCGATCATGGTCAAGGACCAGGCGGTCGGCCTGATGGCGCTCGCCTCGGCCGCGCCGCGCTCGTTCAACGAGCGTCAGTTGATCCTGCTGCAGACCATCTCATCGGGCGTGGGCACGGCCATCGAGAATGCGCGCCTGTTTGAAGCCGAAAAGCAGCGCGCCGCCGAACTCGCCACGGTCAACACCGTCAGCTCCGCCCTGGCCAGCGAATTGGACGTTGGCACACTGATCAACCTTGTTGGCGAACAGACACGTTCCGTCTTCAAGGCCGATATCGTCTATGTGGCGCTGCTGGACGAATCTGGAAGCATGATCAACTTCCCGTATACATACGGTGAGGATCTAACCCCGATGCGCTACGGGGAGGGGCTCACCAGCAAAATCATCCAGACCGGGAAACCACTTTTGATCAACCAGGAGGCCGACCGTCATACACGTGAGCTGGGCGCCACGATCGTGGGCCAAATGTCGCAATCCTACCTGGGCGTGCCGATCATGGTAGGCGGCCGCGCCGTGGGGGTGCTCAGCGTACAGAGCACCAGCCATGAGGGCGCCTTTGATGAAGCCGATGAGCGCCTTCTGGCGACGATCGCATCGAATGTGGGCACGGCGCTGCAGAACGCGCGCCTGTACGCGCAGGCGCGGCAGGCGCGACTGGATGCAGAGCAGGCCAACCAGGCCAAGAGCGCTTTCCTGGCCAACATGAGCCATGAACTGCGCACCCCGTTGAATGCCATCATCGGTTTCACGCGCATCGTCCGGCGCAAGGGCGAGGAGTTGCTCCCCGGGAAGCAGCTCGAGAACCTGGACAAAGTGCTGCTCAGCGCCGAACACCTGCTGGGGCTGATCAACACGGTGTTGGACATTGCCAAGATCGAGGCCGGGCGCATGGATGTGATGGCCGCCAACTTCCGCCTGGGCTCGCTGATCGACCTGTGCGCCAACACGGCGCAGCCACTGGTCAAGCCCGGCGTGACACTCGAAAAACGCATCGACGAGCGGCTCAATATCGTCTTCTCGGACCAGGACAAGATCCGGCAGATCGTGCTGAACCTGCTCAGCAATGCAGCCAAGTTCACCGCCGAGGGCAGCATCGTGCTCGCGGCGATGCCGGAGGGCGACGAGACGCTAAGCGTTTCCGTCAGCGATACCGGCATCGGCATCAGCCCCGAAGACCTGCCGCGCGTCTTCCTCGAGTTCCAACAGGCGGATAACAGCACGACGCGCAAGTACGGCGGCACCGGGCTCGGACTCACCATCAGCCGCGACCTGGCCCATCTGCTTGGCGGAGACCTGACCGCCGAAAGCGAACTGGGCAAGGGCTCCACATTCACACTCCGGATCCCCCTTCACTATCAGAAGGCGGCGCCATCCGAAGAGACCGAGGCAGCGGCAACACCGCAAGCCTGAGAGGCAGCATAAATGAAGACCATCCTGATCGTCGAAGATATCGACCTGAACATCGACCTGCTCACTCAATTATTGGAGGATGAGTATTCGCTGCTCGTGGCCAAGGACGGCGCACAGGGCGTGGCCCTGGCAGATGAGAAGAATCCGGACCTGGTGATCATGGACATTGCCCTGCCCGTGATGGATGGCTACGAAGCGACACGCCGCATCCACCAGAAGCACCCCAACTTGCCGATCATC
>DATDCZ010000091.1:0-15478 GCA_036524055.1 Anaerolineales bacterium
TCGGGTGTGGTATACTCATTCAGACAGTCTGAAATTCGGATAACTGGTTGAGCGCGGTACCTTTGCCGCCGGCCCTGTTATGGGCTGGCGGCTTTTCTTTTTGCCCCGCCTTTAAGATATGTAGAGAAGGAAATATGATCAATATCGGTTCCAGCATCGTGATCTCCCGGCCCCTGGGCCAGGTCTTCAATTTCATAAGTTCGTCTGCCAACGACTCCGAGTGGCAGTACGGGACGCTGGCTTCGGGCCAGTCATCCGGCGGCAAAGCCCGCCTGGGCACCGCTTTCGGTACCATCGGCCACCTGGTGGGCCGCAGGAACCAGAGTACCTTTGAAGTAACAGAATTCGAGGCCGACCGTCAATACGGATACAAGTCGCTTTCGGGGCCGCTGCATCTGCGCACCCTGTGGACCTTCGCGGCCGTCGACGGCCGGACCGAGCTAAAGGTCAGCACGCAGGCCAGCCCTACCAACTCGCTGCAGGTCCAGGAACCGGCGCTCGAAAAGTACATGCAGAAGCAGCTCAAGGACGACTTGAAGCTGCTTAAGACCATTTTGGAAGCCAGCTGAACCACAGCCCTCGGGCTTCTGCGTTCTCTCTCATGCGCTTCACCTGCAAGTTCCCGCCCCGGCGCCGGCGGACCGGAAGGAAAAGTGTGCCATGGACAAGTCCACCCATTCGATCATCCAACGCATCGCCTTCATAGGCAACTATCTGCCGCGTCAGTGCGGCATTGCGACCTTCACCACCGACCTGTGCGAGGCCATCGCCGGGCAATATAAAGGCACGTCCTGCATCGCCCTGCCTGTCAACGACACGGCTGCAGGCTACCAGTACCCATCCCGCGTGCGCTTTGAGCTGACCGAGAAGGACATCGAGTCTTACCGGCGCGCCGCGGATTTCCTGAACATCAACAATGTCGACATGGTCAGCCTGCAGCACGAGTACGGCATCTTTGGCGGCCGCGCCGGTGCCTACATCCTGACGCTGCTGCGCGAGCTGCGCATGCCCATCGTCACCACGCTGCACACGGTGCTGCGTGAGCCGGATGCCGATCAGCGCCGCGTGCTGGAGGAGATCGGGTCGCTCTCGGACCGCCTGGTCGTGATGAGCGAGCGCGGCGCCGAATTCCTGCAGGACGTGTATCACATCCCCGCCGGGAAGATCGACCTGATCCCCCACGGCATCCCCGATATCCCGTTCGTGGACCCGAGCTTCCACAAGGACCTCTTCGGCGTCGAAGGCAAGATCGTGCTGCTGAGCTTTGGTCTGCTCTCGCCCAACAAGGGCATTGAGAATGTGATCCAGGCGCTGCCCGCCATTTTAGAGCGCCACCCCAACGTGGTGTACATCGTGCTGGGCGCAACGCACCCTCACGTGCTGCGCAACGAAGGCGAAACCTACCGGCTCTCGCTGCAGTGGCTGGCCCAGGAACAGGGCGTGGCCAGCAACGTGATCTTCTACAACCGTTTCGTGGACCTGGAAGAGCTGGTGCAGTTCATCGGCGCCGCCGACATCTACATCACGCCCTACTTGGATCCCGCACAGATCGTTTCGGGCACGCTTGCATACACCCTGGGTGCCGGCAAGGCAGTCGTCTCAACGCCCTACTGGTACGCCGAGGAAATGCTGGCGGATGACCGCGGGGTGCTGGTGCCGTTCCGTGACCCACAGGCGCTGGCCGCGAACGTCATCGATCTGCTGGATAACGAAGCCCACCGGCATGCCATGCGCAAGCGCGCCTACCTCTTTGGGCGCGACATGATCTGGCCGCAGGTTGCCCGGCGCTACATGAGCAGTTTTGAGCGCGCCCGCGCCGAACGCCGTGTCTTTGCTCAGGCCGAGTACGCGTTCAAGCCCTTGGATAGGCGCCCCGAGGAGCTGCCGCCGCTCAAGCTGGACCATCTGCGCCACATGACCGACGAGACCGGCATCCTGGAGCACGCGGTCTTCACCATCCCCAACTATCGCGAAGGTTACAGCACGGACGACAACGCGCGTGCGTTGATGGTCACCACACTGCTGGAGCAGGCCGGCATCGACGAAGCCAGCGAGCTGGCGACGCGCTACCTGGCCTTCACCTGGTACGCCTTCGACGGCCGGACCCGGCGCTTCCGCAATGAAATGGACTACCAGCGTAACTGGGTGGAACCCAGCGCCTCCAATGAATCCGATGACAGCCACGGCCGCTCCCTGTGGGCGCTGGGCGCGGTGCTGGGGCGTTCGATCAACCCCGCATTGCACCAGATGGCCGGCCGGCTCTTCGAGCAATCCATGCTCACGATTCTCGAGACCACCAGCCCGCGCGCCTGGGCCTTCGCGCTCATCGGCATCCACGACTACCTTTCGCGCTTCTCCGGGGACCGCAGGGCGGGCCAGGTGCGTGACGAGCTGGCCGCGCGCCTGCTCGGGCTGTATCAGGAAAACAATTCAGATGAATGGCGCTGGTTCGAGGACCGCCTGACCTACTGCAATGCAGCGCTGTCGCACGCCATGCTGTTGTGCGGCGAATCCACGTCGAACGCCGCCATGACGGCCGCCGGGCTGGACTCTCTGACCTGGCTGGCCAACGTGCAGCATGCCGATACTCCCGGCAAGCACTTTGTGCCGATCGGCTCCAACGGTTTCTATCCGCGCGGCGGCGAACGCGCCCGTTTCGATCAACAGCCGATCGAGGCGCAGGCGATGGTCTCAGCCTGCATCGAGGCCTTCCGCATCACCGGCGATAAGACCTGGCGCAAGGAGGCCCGCCGGACCTTCGAGTGGTTCCTGGGCCGCAACGACCTGCATCTGCCGCTATACGATCCGACCACCGGGGGCTGCCGTGATGGCTTGCACCCGGACCGGCCCAACGAGAACCAGGGCGCCGAATCCACGCTGGCCTTCCTTCAGGCTTTGCTGGAGATGCGTCTCACCGAAAATCCCGCAGGAGCTAACGAGCTGACCATCCATGACCCCTCAACCTTCGGAACTCTTTCGTCGACACCCGCAGAATCCCATTCTGACCGCGGCCAAGTGGCCGTATCCGGTAAATAGCGTCTTCAACCCCGGCGCCACGCGCCTGGCAGATGGCACCACGCTGCTCTTGTGCCGCGTCGAGGATCGGCGCGGGCTTTCGCATTTGACCGCGGCGCGCTCGGTCGACGGGCGGGATGACTGGACGATCGATCCGCTGCCGACGCTGACGGCCGACCCCGAGCATTTTCCCGAGGAAACCTGGGGCATCGAGGATCCGCGCATCACCTTCGTGCCGGAGCTGGGGCGCTACGCCGTCGTCTACACCGCCTACGCGCGCGGCGGCCCGTGCGTGGCCCTGGCGCTGACGGAGGATTTCCATCACTTCGAGCGCTTCGGCGCCATCATGCAGCCCGAGGACAAGGACGCCTGCCTGCTGCCGCGCCGCATCAATGGACACTGGGCGCTGATCCACCGGCCCGCGGGCGCCACCGCCGCGCACATGTGGATCTCCTACTCGGACGACCTGCACAATTGGGGTGGTCACACGCTCATGCTGGAAGCGCGCCTCGGCGGCTGGTGGGACGCCAACAAGATCGGCCTTGCCTGTCCGCCGATCGAGACGGCCGAGGGCTGGCTGACGATCTATCACGGCGTCAAGGCCAACGCCGCCGGTCACATCTATCGGCTCGGCCTGGCGCTATTTGACATCGACGATCCCAGCCGCTGCATCAACCGCGGCGACGAGTGGATCATGGGCCCCGAAGAATCATATGAACGGCACGGCGACGTGGACAACGTGATCTTCCCCTGCGGCTACACCGTCGCTGCCGACGGCGACGGTCTCAACCTGTACTATGGCGCTGCGGATACGTCCGTTGCCATGGCGACCGCCTCCATCCGCTCCATGCTGGACTGGTTGTCCAGCCGCGTCCCCGCAGAAGCCCTCCTCCCCCAATAAGCCCCGCGGCTCTCATTGTCGTCGCATTGTTCGGAGGAACAATGCGCCCGATCTACCCGTGGCAATGCATTGAATTTCGGCCGGGTGCGGATTCACCCTTGGAATCCATTGTTCCTCATAGTTTCATCCACGGCCCGCGATCGGACGGGCGAGCGTCAAGCGAGCGCCGTCCACTCCGCGCCAAGGGGCGCGGAGTCCACTGGCCCCGCCATGTTCTTCCTCCCCTAAATTCAGCGAGTGCGCCGCCCGTCACACGACTACATCCCTTTGCTGCATTTGGGGGAGGTGGCGGCGAAGCCGCCGGTGGGGGCGCGATCTTCCGTCCGAAAAAGAATCCCCCAGGGCGTATGCCCTGGGGGAAGATGTGGTGGCGCCCCTGGCGCAGCAGTCCGACCGCTGCTGCGCATCCCTGTGCCATGGGCACAGGGATCGCGTACCCTCCTTACGTCCTGTCCACCGGAAGATGGTGAGCTGGCCCCTAAGGTGTGGCTACCTTCTCCTTTGTGTGCAGTGCTTCCTTCAGCGTCAGGCCCAGGCGCGTGATCCCCTCGCGGATGATCTCGGGCCGGCAGTATGAGAAGTTGATGCGCATGGTGTTGTTGCCGCCGCCGTTGGCATGGAAGGCGCCGCCCGGCACGAACGCGACCTTGCGTTCCAGGGCCACCTTCAGCACATCGGCCGCGTCCATGTGCTCCGGCAGGATACCGTACAGGAACATGCCTCCCTGAGGGCGCGTCCACGAGACGCCCGCGGGGAACATCTCCTCCATCATCTCCAGCATCACGTCGCGGCGCTCCTTATACGTGGCGCGGATGACCTTGACATGCTCGTCGAGGAAGCCGCCCTTGGCCACCTCGAAAGCGACGTACTGGTTGAAGGAGGCGGTGTGCAGGTCGGCGCCCTGCTTGGTGATCACGAGCTTGCGGATGACCTGCTCCGGTGCGACCACCCACGCCAGGCGCAGGCCCGGCGCCAGCAGCTTGGAGAACGTGCTCATGTAGATGACGTTGCCGCTGTAGCAGCCGCCGTCGTAGCCGCGGTACTCGCCATCCAGTTGCACCAGGGAGGGGATGTGTTCGCCCTCATACCGCAGCTGTCCGTACGGGTCATCCTCGACGATCGGGACGCCGTACTTATCCGCCAGCTCGATGACCTTCTTGCGGCGCTCGAGGCTGAGGGTGGCGCCGCTGGGATTCTGGAAGTTGGGCAGCACGTAGATGAACTTGGGCCCGTAGCGCAGCGCGGCTTCGAGCTCATCCACGATCATGCCATCCTCGTCCATGGGCACGGAGATGTACTGCGCGCCGTAGGCGTTCCAGGCCTGCAGGGCGCCCAGGTAGGTGGGCGACTCCACGACGACGTAATCGCCGCGGTTGATGAACACGCGGCCGATGAAATCCAGCGCCTGCTGTGAACCCGAGGTGATGAGGATGTTCTCGGGTGTGATGGGCGCCATGTAGCGCGTGCTGTGGCGGGCGATCATATCGCGCAGCGGGCGATAGCCCTCGGTGGTGCTGTACTGCAGCGCCGCGGCGCCCTGTTCGGCCAGCACGACGTTGCAGGCGGCCTGGAATTCCCTGACCGGGAAGACCTCCGGCGCCGGCAGGCCTCCGGCGAATGAGATGATATCTGGCTGCTCGGCATACTTGAGGAGCTCACGTATGACCGAACTGCCCATGGTCTTCATGCGGTGGGCGTATCTGTACTCCCAGGGTGTCTGCATTCACGCTCCTTGATGAACGGCACGTTCGCGGGGCGCATTGGGCTGCGTCCCTCCGCCGGGCGATCCGCGTGGTCGCCTGTGCAGGTGCTCGCGTCTCTGCCTCCGCCGACAAGTGGCAGCGGAGCGGGCGGCGGCAGTAGCCCGTCTCGCCCTATAGATGCAAAAGGCCTGAGGGTATGCTGCGACCCTTCAGGCCCCATCTCGCCGGCTCATGGCATTCGTAAGTCCATGAGAAGTGACGTCGAAAGCACCGTCATTGCTGGTGAATCTTACATGGATTCGGCGAGGGCGGCAATGCCTAATGACCCATAAGCGGGCAACGTTTGTCATATTTGAGTCGCTGCGCGCGCCCGTCTCCAATTGCGCGTTTTGTCACCCGGCGTGCGGCTCGCAGGACGTTAATGGAAATCCAATGTGCGGCGGCTATGCTACCGTTGGCACACACGGCTGCCCGGCTCCCGGTAAGAGGGGCTGGCGAAACGGCGTCTCTGGGTGAGACGGCGTTGGTCGTGAAGGCAGCTATCTGCGGCAGGGGGCGAGCACGCATCCTGGCTCGGGCTGCAGGTAGGATGGCGAGGTAGGAGTACATATGAAGGAAGGAAGCCCGGTGACTGCGAAGGCGTTCTCGGTGCTGGCCACCGATGAACGGATCGCGAAGACGGCCAAGGCGCTCGAGGCCAATGGCATCCACACGCTGATCGCGGAGACCGGCGCGCAGGCCAGGAAGATGTTCTTCGAGCTGGTGCCGGAGGGGGCCGAGGTGTACATGGGGGCGTCGGTAACGCTCGAGCAGCTGGGTATCAAGGAAGAGATCGACAAGTCCGGGAAATACGACCCGCTGAGGCCCAAGATGTTCGCGTTGAACCGCGAGACGCAGGCGCGCGAGATCCGCAAGCTTGGAAGCGCGCCGGATTACGCCGCCGGCAGTGTGCACGCGGTCACCGAGGATGGGCACGTGCTGATCGCCTCCAAGACGGGCAGCCAGCTGGGGCCCTATGCGTCGGGCGCCGGGAAGGTGATCTGGGTGGTGGGTGCACAAAAGCTGGTGAGGGACATGGATGAGGCGATGAAGCGCATCCAGGAGTACTGCGTGCCGCGTGAAGAGCAGCACATGCAGGAGCTGTACAAGGCGAGTACCGGCCTCAACAAGATCCTGATCGTGAACCGTGAAGCGCGTCCCAACCGGATCACGATGATCATTGTGAAAGAAGAGCTGGGATTCTAGGGCGCGAGGCGGAAGAGGCGGTCGCGCGCGATATCTGCGCCGCCGTATAGGAGAGAGCGTGAAGGCATTCCTGCGAGTTGTCAGCGTCTTGTTGGCCCTGACCGGCATTGTGTGGATCCTGCAGGGCATCAACGTGCTGCCCGGAAGCTTTATGACGGGCCAGATTAAATGGGCTGTGTACGGCGCG
The DNA here is from genome assembly GCA_036524055.1 of Anaerolineales bacterium. Taxonomy (GTDB): domain Bacteria; phylum Chloroflexota; class Anaerolineae; order Anaerolineales; family Villigracilaceae; genus Fen-1038. Next base: position 7,052 of record DATDCZ010000091.1, read on the forward strand.
ATCAGCCTCGTTGCAGGCGTCGTGCTGTTCTTGTTTACGCGACGGAAGTAGCGTTGGGGAAGGCTGGAGGGGCGGCGGCGCGCGGAGCAGGAGTCTCCACGCGCCTCAGAGTGGGCGGGAGCCAGAGGATGAGCATGAGCGAGCCACAGATCGATACTCAGACTGAATTCTCCATCCATCCGAAGACCATGATTGGCGACCTGGCGCTGACCGTTGAGAACCTGGAGCGGCAGGTCACCTTCTACCGCGACTATTTTGGCCTGGTGGTGCAATGGCAGAAGGGCAACGAGGCCGCGCTAGGGGCATCGTCGGTGGGAGGGACGCAGGGCAGGACGATCGTGCGCCTGCACGAAGAGCCCAGCTTCCGGCGCTACCGCGGCGTGACGGGGCTGTATCACTTTGCGGTGCTGCTGCCGAACCGTCGCGAGCTGGCGCGGGCGCTGGGCCGGCTGATCGCCTTGAAGTACCCAAGCTCGCCCACCGATCACATCATGACCAAGACGACCTACCTCGACGACCCGGAGGGCAACGGCATTGAGATCTACGCCGAAAGCCCGGAGGACGGGACGTGGAGCCTGGCGAATGGCCAATACGTGACGCGCCGCACGGATGGCTCGCTCAGCAACGGCCGCGAGCCGCTGGATGTGGAGGCGCTGCTGGGTCACCTGATGAAGGATGACAAGCTGGATGTGCCGATGCCACCCGAGACTCGAATTGGGCACGTGCACTTGCACGTGCGCGACATCGATGAGGCCCTGGGCTTCTATCACGGCGTGCTGGGCTTTGACGTGCAGGGTTCAGTGAAGGCGTTCCAGATGGCGTTCGTCTCGGCAGGCGGATATCACCATCACGTTGGCCTGAATACGTGGCAGGGTGAAGGCGCGCCGGCGGCACCCCCGGACGCGCTGGGCATGCGCTACTTCACGGTGCTGCTACCAAATGAGGCCGAGCTTGAGCGGGTAGTGAGCCGCGTACATGCGCGCGGCATCAGCATCGAAAAGAGCGAGGCAGGCATGCTGGTACATGATCCGTCGCAGAACGGCGTGATGCTGCGGGCGGGTAGTACACAAACCTAGCGGAAGGAAAGAACTGACGAGTTCGACGATGCAAGCAGTAAGAATCCACGATTACGGCGACGCGAGCGCGCTCGTGTTGGAGGATGCGCCGCGCCCCGAGCCACAATCGAACCAGGTATTGATCCGGATGAAGGCGGCAGGGGTGAACCCGGCGGATTCAGCCGCGCGCAACGGCGCATGGAAGCAGTTCATGCCGATGCAGTTCCCCTGGACGCCCGGACTTGAAGGGGCCGGTGTTATTGAGTCTGTTGGATCGCAGGTGACTGCATTCCAGGCAGGGCAAGAGGTATACGGCTTCGTGTCCGGTGGTTACGCCCAGTACGCAGTCGCGGCTGGAAAAGACATACAACTGAAGCCGGCCAGGCTTACGATGGATGAGGCTGGAGCCTCTCCGATGGGGACGAGCATGGCGTGGGGAGCCCTGATAGGGGTCGCGAAGATCGAAGCCGGGCAGAGCGTGCTGATCCATGGTGCAGCCGGAGGCATCGGAGCATTCGCCACGCAGATCGCGCACTGGAAGAAAGCGAACGTGATCGGTGTCACCTCGACGGGGAACCTGGATTTCGTCCGGGGCCTGGGTGCGCAGGAGGTGATCGACTACGGGGCAACGACCTTCGAGAAGGTTGTCCATGACGTGGACGTCGTGCTGGACACCGTCGGAGGCGACATCCCGAGGCGCTCGTTCGGCGTGATGCGCCGCGGCGGGATCCTCGTGACAGTGGCAGCGAGACTTCCAGCGGATGCGGGTGAGGCGCACGGGGTGCGAGTAGTCAGCGCCATGCGCCCGACATTCGGCGAACACCACCAGATCTCAGAATTGCTCGCGTCGGGCATGCTTAGGCCCACCATACGAGCGGTCTTTCCGCTCGCAGAAGCGCGCCGAGCGCAGGAGCTGAGCGAGACACGCCACGGCCGCGGACGCATTATTCTACAGATCCCCTGAGAATCAACTTGGCGTCGGTCAGCCCGCGTGTGATCGTGACGAGGGCTTGACAGATCGCGGGAAGGGGGTAAACTCTGCCAGCTTGGAAATATTCCAAATTGGAAATGAATATGTCAACCATAGACGAAATGGCGGATCGTTTCCTGGAGCTGCTCCAGCGCCTCATCCGCGAGCGGCCCAAGCTCATGTTCCCCGACGAGCGCGTGGCGAGCCTCAAGCAGCAACTTCGCAGCCTGAGGGCCAACAGCGCCCGCAGCGCCGAGGACCGCATGTTTCTGTTTCGCATCCTGGGGTTGCTGCGGAACCGCGAGGAGCCTCCGACGATGGGCGAACTGAGCGCGGAACTGGGCATACCGCTGAGCTCGGCGACGCGCATGGCGGACTCGCTGGTGCGGGTCAAGTTCGTGCAGCGATGTGATGACGAGCACGACCGGCGAATCGTGCGGCTATGCCTGACGGACAAGGGCCGCTCGTTCATAGAACTGGGACTCGGCGTTGTGAGGCAGCGGGTGGTGCAGGCGCTGGGTACATTCACCCCGGAAGAGCAATCGCAACTTCTCAAGTTGGCGACAAAATTGATCGATTCGCTGCAGGCAGAGAGACAAGATGCGACGCTTTAGGGCGCTGATCAAGAAGGAACTAACGCACATGCGGCGGGATCCGCGCACGCTGATCTTCGTCTTCATGATGCCGATCCTGCAGCTGGTGCTGCTCGGTTACGTGAACAACACCGATATCAAGAACGTTTCGACGGTGGTGTTCAACCAGGACAATAGCGCCGCCAGCCGGGAACTGCTGGAGGCATTCCAATCCACCGGCTATTTCGCATTCGATTACGCGGCCTTCAGCCAGAACGAGCTCGACACACTGATCGCCGGGGGCCAGGCGAAAGTCGGCATCGTGATATCGCCGGACTACGGTGCGGACCTGGGCGCTGGGCGGAGCGCCTCGGTGCTGGTGCTGATCGACGGCTCGGATCCGACTGTGGCGAGCTATGTGCTTTCGGCGGCGCAACTGGTGGGGCAGGCCAGAGGCACCAGCATCCGCACACAGCAGCTGACCAAGCAGGGCGCGGGCGGGGGAGGTAGTTCGGCGCCCATCGATGTCCGGACGCGGGTGCTGTACAACCCCGACCTGCTGAGCAGCTATAACATCGTTCCGGGGCTGATCGCGATCATCCTGTTCCAGACCGCCACGAGCCTGACGGCGCTGGCCATCGTGCGGGAACGCGAGCGCGGCACGATCGAGCAGCTCATCGTGACGCCGATCCGCAACTGGGAGTTGATCCTGGCCAAGATCATCCCATACATCCTGGTTTCTTTTGCGGATACGGTCCTGATCCTGGCAGTCGGAACGCTGCTCTTCGGTGTACCGATCCGCGGCAGCCTGATCCTGCTGTTCGCGCTCACCGGTCTGTACCTGCTGCCGACGCTGGGATACGGCCTGTTCATTTCCACCGTGGCGCGCACACAGCAGCAGGCCCAGCTGATGGTGATGCCCCTGATGCTGCCGGCCTTCATGCTGTCTGGCTACATCTTCCCGATCTCTTCGCTGCCCGTAGTGCTCCAGTACGTCGGTTGGCTGCTGCCCACGACGTACTTCATCTATGTGATGCGCGCCGTGGTGATCAAGGGCGTTGGACTAAACTTGATCATGCCCCAGGTGATCGCGCTGGCCATTTTTGGAGTGGCGTTACTCGCCCTGGCGGCCTGGCGCTTCCGCAAGTCACTGGATTGAGCAGAACGCCAGGTCCAAAAAGGAGGAATAAGAAATGAAGGTCCCCATGAAGATACAACAACTGCCTCGGCCTGCAATCATCGCGGTCGTCGTGGTGGTGCTGATCGCCGGGTACTACGGCGTGCGGGCACTGACGGCCGGTTCCAACGGGAAACTCGAGGCTTCAGGAACGATCGAAACCGTAAGCGTTGACATTTCGCCGGAGCTGGGGGGACGCGTGAGCGCGGTCCTGGTGAACGAAGGGGACAAGGTGAAGGCCGGGGATGAAGTGCTGGTCCTGGACGACACGCTGCTGCAGGAACAGCGCAAGGTTGCGGCGGCGGGGCTGGAGGCAGCGAAGGCAGCCGGCCAGACCGCGGACAACGCGCTGATGATCGCCAGGGCGCAGTACCAGCAGACGCTTGAGCTGGCTCTGGCGCAGGGTCGCAAGACGAGATTGGTGGATTGGTTCTCCAAGGACCAGCAACAGTTCAACCAGCCCAACTGGTACTTCACGCGCGCGGAACAGATCAGCGCGGTGCAGACGCAAATCGATGAGGCGAAGAAGGGATGGGATGAAGCCCAACAGCAACTGGCAGGCGTCACGCAATCCCTGGACAAGGCCGAATTCCTCAAAGCGGAAAAGAGGGTCCTGGACGCGAGAGTGGCATACCTCATCAGCAAGGACGTCAATGAGCGCGCGCAGAATTCGACGGATGTGAACGCGCCGAAGGGACGCTACAACCGGACACACTGCGGCACGAACGATGGATACCAGTTGGCAGACCGCAGCCTGATCAACGTGCTTTACGGCTGCACCGGAGACGAGAATCTCTCGGATGTGAGCCAGCAGATGTACGACCAGGCACAGGCGGAACTGGAGGATGCCCAGAGGGGCTACGATGCGCTGCTCAGCTCGAAGGCCGCCGAAGAGGTACTGGCTGCGCGGGCTGCCGTGGCCGTGGCCCAGGAGCGTTACTACGCGGCGCTGGATCGACTGAGCGCGCTGCAGACGGATGATCAATCACCGGCCGTGACCGCGGCGCAGGGTATGGTGGACCAGGCACAAGCCGGTTACGAGCAGAGCCAGAAGGCTGTGGCGCAGGCGCAGGCCAGCCTGGACCTGTTGGACGCGCAGCTGGCGAAACTCACAGTGCGGGCACCAATGGATGGCGTCATCCTGACGCGGAGCGTGGAGCCCGGTGAGTTCCTGCAGCCCGGGGCGACCGGCATCACAATGGGGAACATCAGCCAGTTGACGATCACCGTCTACGTCCCGGAGGACCGCTACGGGCAGATCAGCCTGGGACAGAAAGCCAGCGTCCAGGTGGATTCTTTTCCCGGCGAGACTTTCGCCGCAGATGTCACCCACATCTCGGACCAGGCTGAGTTCACACCGCGGAATGTGCAGACGGCAGAAGGCCGGAGCGCGACCGTGTACGCCATCAAACTGGTGGTGAACGATCCGCAGGGGCGGCTCAAGCCGGGTATGCCCGCGGACGTGACCTTCGTCTCCGAATGAGCGTATCGTCACAGATACTGCTGGAAACCGAAGACCTGGTCCGGACCTTCGGCACATACCGGGCGGTCGACGGTTTGAGCCTGCAGGTGCGCGCGGGGGAGATGATCGGCCTGGTGGGACCGGACGGGGCAGGCAAGACCACGACCATGCGCCTGCTGTGCGGCGCCTTACGGCCGACATCCGGGAGGATGCGAGTCGCAGGCTTCGAAGTGCCCGCGCAGGTCGAGAAGGCCCGCCAGGAATTGGGATACCTGGCGCAGCGCTTCAGCCTGTACGGTGATCTGACCGTCAAGGAGAACCTGAGTTTCTTCGGCGAAGTCTTCGATATGGACGACAAGGAGCGCGAGCAGCGGTCGAATGACCTGCTGCGGTTTGCGGGATTGGAGCGATTCTCCGATCGACCGGCCGCGGCCCTCTCAGGAGGCATGCAGAAGAAACTTGGGCTGGCCTCGGCGCTGGTGCACCGGCCGAAGGTGCTGCTGCTGGACGAGCCGACGGGCGGCGTAGACCCGGTGGCCCGGCAGGAATTCTGGCAGCTATTGATCGGTCTGCTGCGGGAGGGTTCGGCGGTATTGGTGAGCACGCCCTACATGGATGAGGCGATGCGCTTCAACCGGGTGATCTTCATGAACCACGGCCGTGCCCTGATCTCGGGAGCCCCGCGTGAGCTCATGGCCCGGCTGGACGGCCGAATCCTGGAGCTGGCGGCCGAACCGCAGATGAAGGCGCGGGATATCGCGGTGCGCGATCCGGACGTGGAGGACGTGCACTCGTTCGGCGGATACCTGCATCTGCGAGTGCGCGCGCCCGAGGGACCCACACAGCGCCTGCCGGGGAAGTTGACGGATGCCGGAGTTGCTTTCGGCGACCTGGTGCCGGTGATGCCGACGCTGGAGGATGTGTTCATTGAGCTGCTCGAGACGGAAGGAGACGGGGATGACCGACCCCATCCTTCCGCTTGAAGTAGAGGGGTTGACAAAGATGTTCGGCGATTTCAAGGCGGTCGACGACGTCTCATTCAGCGTGCGGGCCGGCGAAGTATTGGGCTACCTGGGACCCAATGGCAGCGGGAAGACGACAACCATCCGCATGCTTTGCGGCCTGATGACGCCCACGCACGGACGCGCCAGGATCCTGGGAGTGGACGTCACGAAGAACCCCGAGGCCGTGAAACCCAATATCGGCTACATGTCACAGAAGTTCGCGCTGTATGACGATCTGACCGTGCTGGAAAACCTGCAGTTCTACGCCGGCGTGTATGAGATCTCCGAAGCACAGGAGAAGCAGCGCATCGACGAGGTCCTGCATATGGCCGGGCTGCAAGAGCGAGGCCAGGCTTTCACCAGCGAGCTATCCGGCGGCTGGCGGCAGCGATTGGCGCTGGGCTGCGCCCTGATCCATCATCCGCCGCTGCTGTTCCTGGATGAGCCCACCAGCGGCGTGGACCCGGTGGCGCGGCGCGAGTTCTGGGACCTGATCTACCAATTCGCCTCCGAGGGCACCACCATATTCATCACGACGCATTACATGGACGAGGCCGAGCACTGCAACCGGACAGCCTTCATGGATCGCGGCAAGCTGCTGGCCCTCGACACACCCGCAAGGTTGAAAGCCGAATATCTGAAAGGCGCGGCATGGGACCTGGCGGCCAGCCCGCTGCTGGAGGCCGTGGAAAAGCTCAGCCAATTCGAGGGCATCGCCCAGGCGAGCCTGCACGGTGACAGGGCCCACGTGATCGTCAAGCCCGGGGCCTGGACGCCGGATCAGCTACGGGCGCGGCTGGAACAGGACGGGATCAGCGTGCAGACCATCGAGCCCGTCGAGTCAACGCTCGAGGACGTCTTCACCCTGCTCGCACACAGGTAACGGGTGGCGGCCTGTGCACCTCGCCTATCGAGGTGCAACAGATCGTGATGCCTTGCTAAAGGCGGGGGACGGCGCAAGAAGAACTCGATGAAGGACAAGAGAATAGAAGCGGGGCTGCCGACCGGCAGCCCCGCTTTTTGTTTCAGGTGATATGGAATTCGCGGAGCAGGTCGAGCATCTCCTGCTTGCCCGTTTCCTTTGCGATGGTCTGGAGGTCCTTGCCCTCGTAGCTCTTCCATGAAAAGTCCGGCTTGGCATTCTCAAGCAGCCAGCGGGCCATGCGTGCATCGCCGTGCATGACGGCGTTGCCAAGGGCAGTCGAGGTGCCGCTGCGGGCGCCGCCCTCGTAGAGCATCCTGGCGAGGTCGACGTTGCCGCTGAGGGCGGCGTGCGGCATCAGGGAGATACCATGCGCGCCTTTGGCGCCGATGAGGCTGGGATCGGCGTTCAGCATGCGCTGGACATCGTCCTTGCGGCCGAGCATGGCCGCGGTGCAGATCTCGAGCGGGGCGCCGTGCGAGAGAAGGTACTCGACCACGGGAACGCTGCCGGTCTGGGCCGCGGCCTGGATTGCCGTTTCGGAGTCCGTCTCGGTCCAATAGTGGCGCACGTTCACCAATCCGGGATGTTCGATCAGCATCTCGCGCACGCGGGGCAGGTTGCCGTGCGCGGCCACGATGAAGTCCCGGATCTGTTCTTCCGTGAGGACTTCCTCTTCCGCGGGTTCATTCGGGGTGGTCTGATTCGCATTCATGCTTCACCTTTGGCCTTCTTGATTGCGGAGAATTCTAGCGTCGATCGGGCCGGCCCGTAACCGTCATGAGTCTTGTGCCGTGCCGCCGAAAGTCATGTGATGGGTGTGCGACGAGGCTGGCGGGCACGGAGCGCCCGGCGCCCGAGATCCCAGAGGGCAAGAATGCCGTGGGCGGCTGCCATGCTGAACGGGGCAAGGATGATCAGGGTGTACTGGGGCCACTTGGTCCGCCAGACCAGGAGAAAGATCACACCCACAAGCAGCCAGCAGAAGAAGAACGGCTCACGCTTCAGCAAGCGTGGCAGCCCGATGAGGGCGGCCACGAAAATGAAGGTGTCCACATCCAGCAGGAAAGCGCTGCGGGGGCCGAGGTCATAGTGGGCGGAGAAGGCAGAGAGCCAACGCAGCGGCTGCCAGAAGGGGTAGTTGTACATCTGCACCAAGCGTGAATCCAGAAAGGCCTCATGGAATAGAAGCGACTTGGTGAGGCGCTCGATCGGGTGCGGCCACAGATACGGATCGAACACCAGGAACATCAGCAGCGCAAGAA
>DATDCZ010000092.1:0-3243 GCA_036524055.1 Anaerolineales bacterium
CAGAAGAAATACGATGAGGCGGGCAGCATTTTCCGCCTTACATCCAATTTTCCTGAAGTTTGCGGGCGTCTCTGTCCGCAAGAAGTCCTGTGCGAAGGCTCCTGCACCGTCGCCGGATATGACCGCGCGGTTAATATCGGGAAGCTCGAGGCCTTTTGCACGGATTGGCAGCGCAACCACAGCGGCTTCCCCGCCGTGCCCTCGGCACCGGCGACTCACCGTCGTGTGGCGGTCGTGGGAAGCGGTCCTGCCAGCATCGCCGTCGCAGAGGAGTTGGCCCGCCGCGGGCATACGGTGGTCGTGTACGAGGAGTGGCCAAAACCGGGGGGACTGCTCCACTATGGCATTCCCAGCTTCAAGCTGGATAAAGATATTGTGCAGGCCAAGATCGCCTATCTCGAATCGATGGGCGTCAAGTTCATTTGCAGCACGCGCGTCGGGCGCGATGTCCAGCTTGAAGCGTTGCAGCAGCAATACCAGGCCATCTTCCTCGGCATCGGCGCGCCCGTTGGACACAAGATCAGCCTGCCCGGCGAAGATCTGACCGGTGTCTATCAGGCAACGGAGTTTCTGGTGCGCGGTAACTTGCCCTCAGAGGATCTGCCGGAACCGTTGCGAGGCCTGCCCGAAATTGGCACAACAATTGCCGTGATCGGCGGCGGCGATACGGCCACTGATTGTGTTCGCACGGCGCGGCGTCTGCAGGTTCAGCATGCTGCCGCGGATGGCGGGGTGGTGGCTTATTACCGTGGCACCGAACGTGAGATGAGGGCCCGCGAGGATGATCTCATCCACGCGAAAGAAGAGGGCGTGCACTATGAATTCCTGGCGGCGCCGGTGCGCTTCATCGGAGACGAGCATGGTCACGTTCGCCAGATCGAAATGCAACGGATGAGATCCAGGCCGGCACACCAGCCCGAACAGCGTATGCTGTCCCGGCTTCGGATCCCCATCCCGGGATCGAATTTCACCGTAAACGCCGATATCGTAGTCCTGGCGATTGGCTACGGCGGTGACGAACTGATTCCATCCAGGACCCCGGGGCTGAAGACGACGAAACCCGGCATTTTTGAGGTCGAATCTGAAGCAACCGGCGTCGCCACACTGGGAGGCGTGTACGCCGCGGGCGATGACGTGCGCGGTGCTGACTTGATTGTGACGGCCATCGCGGCGGGGCGTAAAGCAGCCCAGGCTATGGATGCTTATCTGCAGTCGTTGCCATGAGCCAAACCCGGCGATTCGGACACCTCGCGACGCGCAAGGTTGTTGTGGATCCTCGCGCGGCATCGTATGCAGATATCTAAACCGGCGTAGACGCCCCCTCAGGGTCGCCTTTCTCTGCCTGCTGCAGTTTGGCTGCAATGGGAAAAGCTCGCTGCAGACGCTCTATACGCAGTAGACGGTTTCACCGGCAAATCGGGTACTGTGTAACCGCTTCTTCACTCCTTATGCTAGATCGACATCCTTGACTCGTCTCCTGGTTCAGTGGGTTCAGGTTTCACCGCTGCCTGCCCTTCCGTCAGTCATGGGCGGCAGGATGCAGATAACTCCTCGGTCGGCCCCTATCGGACACCGCTGGGAATGGATCTTCACAGCGAAAAATCGGCCAGGCTTCCTGCATTATCCCCGTATCGAATCATGGCTTTCTTGCTGCTGAGATCAACGATCAGCTCACATCTACTGGACTGATTCTCCCAGGAGAGACGCAGGCGCGAATCGTCCGTTTCGTGAATCCGAAACACTCCATTGAAGGCATCGTATTCATCGCGGAAGCGAATCAGCCCGATCAAGCGCTGGACAACCGGCCTCTGCAGATGTCCTTCGATCTCGTCCAGCGAATAGTTGTGCCGGTTGATTTCGCGCCCATCGCCCGTTCTTTCCACCGCGGCCTGATCGTTCTCGCCGGCCAGCAGGCCAACGTAGTAGACCTGCGGTATGCCCGGGGTGAAGAATTGAATTGCCCTGGCAGCCAGATAGGCGTCGTCATCGCCGCCCAGCAAAGAGTAGAACGTTCCCCGTATCTGATGGACATCAAAACCGTCCGGGTCCTTGTGTCGCGGAGAAAACACCGGGCTGAGATCGCCCCCCCGTTCGAGACAGGCAGCCACCACCCTGCGGACAGCCTCGCTTTCGTACATACCATTTAGATCGGGCTTGACCGGCACTCCATCGTGGCAATCCAGCATTGTGAACTGCCGGTGCGGCCGGATATGAAGATACTCCTTTAGCTTCCGACTCGTTCCGAGCAGCAGCGCCTCGATGACGGTGTACGGCAGGATGAAGTCATAGATCCAGTAGCCCTTTTCGGCCAGGCGGAACTGAGTGGAGCGCTCGGCGTGGACTTCGGGTAGCACGTCGATGCCAAGGGAATTCGCGACGCCGGAGATCCATTCCAGGAAGCGGTAGATCGCCGGCTCCTGGAAGAAGCATGTGGTTCCCGGCTGCTTGGTCACATAGCCGACCGCATCCAGGCGCACCATCTTGACTCCGTGCTCTGCGAACTTGGCCAGGAACTCGGTGAGCAGCTTTCGGGCGATGGTGGAATTCACATCCATGTCGATCTGGTCTGAAGGCGTGGTCTTGCCGAATGTGGTCCACATGCGCACCACTTTACCCGTCTCTTTGATGGTGAATTCGGAGAATGGCTCCTGCCGGCGCAAGAAGATCTTTTCGAGGTCAGCTTGCGGTGGATGGCCATCCGGCCAGATCTTCTCTATCGGAATGAACAGGTCCGCATACGGCGAATTGCCTCCGCTTTGTAGAAAATCCTGAAAGTAGGCTGACTGTGCCGAGATGTGATTGACCATGATGTCCAACAAGATGGGGCGATTTTCCGCGATTTGCCCGATATCCTGCCAGGTCCCGAATTCCGGGGCGATTTCGAGGTAGCTTAGCGGCGAAAACCCCCTGTCAGCAGAGGATGGAAACGGCGGCAGGATGTGGATGCCGCCATCAAAGAGGCCGGGGAAATACTCCTGCAAGACCTGCTCGAGCGCTGGCAGGCTCCCGCCGAACGAATCTGGGTAGGTTATCAGTTGGACGCGGTTCTTGGTCGTCATGAAATTCCGTCAGGGCATCGCCACAACCGCGTGGTCCTTCGTAATAACAAAATCCGCCAGCTGCCTGTGACCGGCGATGATCTTGTGCTCTGTGCCTAGCACCTGCTCCACGAACGGGTCCCGCGCCTCACTGCCGCGGTTCCGTGTCAGCCGGTCCGCCCACGTGTCCTGCCAGGTCCTGGCG
>DATDCZ010000093.1:0-30667 GCA_036524055.1 Anaerolineales bacterium
GAAATGGGCATGGCGAACTTCGACAAGACCTCCTTCGTTGATATGACGCCCCGCATTGAGGAGAGCATCGGCTGCGCGAACTGCCATGAGGCCGGGACCATGCGGCTGATCGTGACCAACCCCGCCCTGAACGAGGCTCTCCAGGCTCAGGGCAAGGACTGGCAGACGTTCACGCGCCAGGAGATGCGCACCGTGGTGTGCGCCAACTGCCATGTGGAGTATTACTTCAAGGGTGATGGCAAGTATCTGACCTTCCCCTGGGCGGGCGGCACGGATATCTACTCCATCGTCGAACTCTATGATGGTCTGGCCTTCAAGGATTGGGACTACCCCGAGACGGGCACGCCCATGCTCAAGGCCCAGCATCCGGAGTTCGAGTTCTTCACCGCGGATAGCACGCACTACAAAGCGGGTGTGGCCTGCGCCGATTGCCACATGCCCTATGTTCGCGACGGCGCGGCGAAATACTCATCCCACGATATCCATAGCCCGCTGCTGAACGCCGAACAGGCCTGCGGGCAGTGCCATACCGATACCGAGTATGTTGTCGGCCGCGTGAACGTGATCCAGGAACAGGTGGCCACCACCAAGGTCGCCACGGAGGACGCCATCCTGGATGCCATCCATGCCATCCAGGGTGCGGCCGCCGCACCCGAGGCGGATGCGGCGCTCCTGGATCAAGCCCGCGCGCTGCATCGCAAGGCGCAGTTCATGTGGGACTTCGTCTCTGCAGAGAACAGCACCGGGTTCCATAATCCCGAGTACGCCCTCAAGATCCTGGCGGACTCCACCAACCTGGCCCGGCAAGCCCAGATGCTGGCGGCACAGGCAGCCAAGGACCCGTTGCTGCTTCTGACCGGCAGCTACTACTCCGCCACGGCCGAGTAGTTCCTGCAGGCGCGGCGTAGAAAACGAGATGCTGTTCGAATGAACAGCATCTCGTTTTCAGTGCACGATCAACAGGCCCGGAAGGTCTACTGACTGCCCAGGTCCACGGTGTAGTAGTTCCCGTACGAGCTATCTTCGACGTACGCATACCCCGTGCCGATTTCCGTAACAGACGTATTGAAGATCACGGCATTATGGGTGGGGTCATTCAGCCACCACGTGAAGGCAGTCTGCGGGTAGGCGCCGTAGCCTCCGTAGATCATTTCCAGCGAGTACGACGATGGGTAGCCTGAGGCCGCGATGCGCTGCTGGATGGATGAGCCATCGGAGCCGCTGTGGCTCAAGAGGCTGTAGCACGCCATATCGATGCTGTGCGCCTGCGCAGCCGCGGCGAGCTGTGCATTGACCTGCAGTGGCGGCAGGCCGGCATCCGTGCGGGCTTTGTTGATGAGCTGTACGATCTCGTTCGGATATGAACCACTGGTCTGGTAGGTGCAGCTGCCGGGTGGTTTCTGCGATGTTAGCGTGCCGCTGATGGTTGGCACCGGGTTGCTGGGAGCGCCGGATGTGGGCAGTGCCACATTGCCAACCGTGATCTTGACCCAGAACGTCTTCTCGATGCCGATCGCCACGGCGGACCCGCCCGCGTTCCGAAGTTCAAAGAAGCCCGTATAGATACCGTCCGTCGACGGCGCCACCAGGTCGACCGAGACGTCAACATCCGCCTTTGGCGCCGTGTCCGGCACCGGGGCTGTGTCCGGCGCGGCCAGCCGGTCCCCGGACACAAACGCGATCTTGTAGCCAATCCACGGGCATGTGCCCGTGTTGCGGAACTTCCAGGTCTTCGTGAATTTGGCGGCGTATGAAATGTTCGTGCCATCCGGGATGGTCACATCTTCCAATAGCACAGCGCTCACCTTGCAGTTCGCCGGCGCCGTGATCGAGAGCCCGGGCGTACCGGTCACCGTGGCTGTGGCCGTGCGCGTGGCAAATGGGGCCTTGGTGGGCGGGAGGGTCGCGGTGATGAAGCTGGGTGTAGGGCTGCTCTGGGTGGGCGCGGAGAGTGTCACATTGCATGCGCTCAAAACGAGCGCCCCGAGAACCACCAGGCAGAAGTACCTAATCATGCCAGTATTCTAAAGCAAAACCCCGCATGTCTCTCTTTGTACGGGTTACGGATGCGCAGGGAGAAGGGTTCGACGTAACCCTGTACAGGTAGCCAGTCTTAGAACATCATCATCTGGCCCTGCGGCCGCTCGACCGGATCGGCGGACATCTGCTCCTGAAAGGTTTCCCGGGAAAGCATCTTCACGTCTGCCAGCGAGCGCCACAATCGGAATCGGGTCAGCTTGTATTCGCTGAGCGTGTTGGAGAGGTCCGGCTGCAAAGCCGCTTTGTATGCGATCAAGCCGACGCGCCCGCCGGGAACCACGAGTATGCTTTTTGCCGCCGGGTACGGATTCTGATTGATGGTTGATGTGACGAGGGCGGAGGCCAGCACGCTGAATGCAAACACGAGATCGCCGCGTTCCTCCCACAGGATCCACTTGCCATCGCGGCGCGTCTGATACTCGAGTCGCGCGCCCGTTTCGGCTACGATGCCTTCGATGAGCCGCAGATCCTCCTGGCGCCGGGCCGCCTTGTCCTCCTCACGTAGTTGCCAGAGCGCCCCTGTCTTCTCGGCGTACGAAAGCAGGATCGCCTCGATCGTCCGCCGGGACGGAGTGAAGAGTCCGGGCAGGCTTGGGAAGACCGCGTTCTCGAGTTCAATCAGGGTGCACTGCGGATTCTTCTGCAAGTGCTTCACGACGATCACTTCCACGCGATCGGTGAGCGTTTCTGTAGATGGCCAGGCGCGCAGGCCCCACATGCCAGCCTCCACCGATTCGCCGGTGGAATGGTGTACGAAGCGCGGATCTCCGGAAAGCGCCGCCTCGATCGTCAAGCGCGTCTCTCGGAGTTCGGTTTCCAGGTCCTGACCCTCGGCATGCAGCGAGTTGGCTTCCGCCAGCAATTGCAGGGCCGCCGATTTCACATGCAGATAGCTGGCCGGCTCGCCTCGCTCGGCTAGGTGACCCAGCATGGCCTGGCGCAGGTCCTCCGATTGCGGGTGGAGCGCCTCGCGGTGAAGGCGATCACCGCGCTCCCATAGGAATTGCACCGGGTCGTCCTCCGTCCGCAGGGCGAACCCCTTGAGGTCAAAGCTGGCGGCGCTTACTGCCGTCATGACCGAAAGCAGGAACTGTGACTCCACCTCAGGCACGAGCCCGAAGAACGGCGTTCCGAGCGCCAGCAGTTCGGAAAGGTGGGAGAAGGCCGCGTGCAGGGCGGTCGCGTTCCAGGCCCAATCGTACCGGCGGCGGCGCAGGGCCATGCGATAGGGATCCACCGCCGAACGTCCCCACAACCATCCCGCCCACAGGGCGGACAGAGTCCAGAACGCCTGATTGGGCCGCGGTACTGAGCCGATCCCCGCCGCGATGGGAATCTCCTTTTGAACCTCGTCGGCCAGGTTCTTCAGCCGGCCCTCATAGATGCATACCCCGCCGCTCTCGGGTATCCTGTTCGGCCACGCTGTCCAGGGTACGCTTCCGGCCGCATCCGGCCACAGTCGGTGTGCCTCCTCCAACACCCTCCACAGGTTATGTTCCTCGAACACCTCGGGCGTGGACAATTGCTTGGGACGCGGCCTTTGTTCATGCCGGTCCCACATGGTGTTGCCCGCATCGCAGGCCACCAGCGCCGATGCGGTCAGCGCGCGCTGGCGTTGTGGAGACAGACCCAGACTCTCGATCCGATTCATGATCATCGTCAGGAAGTACAGCGGCCGCGGCAGGTAATGCTGTATGGCCTCCTGAACGTGAAAGCGCTCGGGATCATCTTTCGTGGCGACCCGTTCCAGTGCCCGTGATCGGTGCAGCGCATCCGAGCCCGCCAGGCTGCGAGCTCGCTCCACGTCCTCGCCGGTGACGTCCCGCTCGCCTCGATCACCGCACTCGCTGCACTCATAGATGCGGGCAACCGGCGCATCACTGCCTCTATGCCACACGAAGGCGGTGGCCTGGATCTGCCGGCCGCATTGCTGGCAGCGGGTCAGGTAGATGGATTGCAGGTGTGTCTCGAGCCGTTCTTCCCCGCGTTTGGATGCCGCCAATTCAGCCAGGGCCGACTTGAAATCGGCCTCTGACGGGGGATCGACGGCCAACTCGATCAGGAAGCGCGTGATCGGGTTGTTGACCGTGACCAGGAGGCGATAGCCGGCTCGTGCTGCTTCGAGTGGGAGCCATGGGGAGAAACCAAATGGGTCGAGCAGCCAGCTGCCCGGCGCCACATGCTTGGTCAGCCACGCCGCGACGGTGCCCGTCTCAAGCGGGGGCAGAAACCGGGACAAGGGGCCCGGATCCTGCGCGGCAAGGCCCGGGACATACGGCATGCCCTCCATAAAAACAGTATACAGTTGCCCTTTGGGCTTCCAACCTTGCTACTTCATGCCATTCGCCCGTACGGTGGGCCCATCTACTCGAGTGTTCCGGGCTTGGCCGCCCGCAGCACCGATTCCATCGCGGTGCCATGCGGCCAATTACGGCCGTTGAATTTCGTGTTCTTCCGTAATGGTCGCAGGCTAGAGTGGATTCGAGTCTGGTCGCCTGGGGGCAGCACGTACATCGTTCTCGACTGCTGAAAGCAGGAACTGGATGCCAAGTAGCAGTGAAAGCGTCGGCAGCATTACCGTGCCGGTGGGGGCGGGAATGCCCAGGCGCGCATACTGTATCCATTTGATTGCACCGAAGATCAGCCCGAAGAGCAGCAGTGGGATGCCGGTCAGCAGGTATATGCTGACCATCGAGAAGTCATAGAGAAAATTCTTCAGCACCAGCCGGCGCACGAAAGTGCTGAACAACTTGAAGGGGAACTCAAGCAGCACGCGTTCCACAGCCAAATTGGAGATCTCGTCCCGGTACCGGGCAGGCATGGGCACGTCCTGTACCACGGCACCTTGCAGATACAGGTTGGCCAGCATCGAGATCTCGAAGAAATAGCCGCGGTCGATGCGATCCAGAGGCAGCTGTTTCAGCGTCTCTGCGCGGATCGCCAGGAATCCATTGGTCGGATCGAAGAGATTCCAGTAGCCCGTGGCAGCCTTGGCCAGGAAGCCCAAACCCATGTTGCCGAGCCGGCGAATCGCCGGCATCCGGCGCAAGGCACCAAAATCGCGAAAGCGGTTCCCCTTGGTGTAATCAGCCTTTCCCTGGAGCAAGGGAGCGAGCAGCGCTGGCAGGTAGCCCATGTCCATCTGCCCGTCGCCATCGATCTTGACGATGACCTGGCTGCCCAGGTCGAGCGCCTTGCGCATGCCGGTGATCACGGCAGCACCCACGCCCCGATTTCTATCGTGCCGTATCAGCATCACGCGCCGGTCGCGCCTGGCTGCTGCCTCCGCGACGGCCGCCGTGCGATCGTCTGATGCATCGTCCACCACGATAACGTGCTCCACGTCCCGCGGAAGCTCGCGCAGGACCGCCTCGATCTGTCCTGCCACACGATACGCGGGGACCACGGCTGTGATACCGTGTAGCGTGCTCCTTGTTCGCGGCATTGTTTGGCAATTGTAACCGAACCATTTTGGACCCTTGCACCGCAATCGCGTTACAATGCCTCTACATCTCCACAGCGTGCCGTCGCCTTCGATATTTCCTCAACTCACGCATGACATCCAGCCGAGAACGAATACTGCTCGTGGAGAGTGACCCCGAAATCAGCGGGCTGATTGCGCGCCAGGCTCTCAAACCGTTGGGTTACGAAGTAAGGATCGTGGAGACGGCCGAGCAGGGCATTCAGCAGGCGCTGGAGAATTCCCCCGACCTCATCATTACCGACCTCAATCTTCCCGACCTGGGTGGCAAGGATGTCCTGGCTGCCATCGCGGCCCAGGGCGTAACGACTCCACTGGTTGTCATCGCCAGGAAGGGCGAGGAACGTCGCGCCATCCAGGCCTTCCGTCTCGGCGCGGTCGACGCCATTCTGTGGCCCGTCCGGGATGCGGAGGTGGTCAAGGTCGTCGAACGTTCACTGCAGCCAACCCGATCCAGGCGCATCCGCCGCCAGCTCTATCACCAGCTCGAGACGACCCAGGGCGAACTGAAGTACAGCGACCGGGCGCTGGCATCCATCCTCGCGCTGAGCCGCGCCGTAAGCTCTGGCCTCGACCACGACCAGCTGTTGGGCCGGATCCTCGACGGTGCCATCGACCTGGCCGGCGCCGATATCGCCTGGCTGACCACACGCGATGACCGCACCGGCAGCTACCTCTTGCGCCTGCACCGCAACCTTCCGACTGCATGGGCCAGGAAGGTCAACCAGCCCCTGGACGATGGCCTGAGTTCCATGGTCATCCACTCGGGCCGGCCTCTCACCATTCATGCAGAAGCGCTGGAGAACTTCAATATCGCCTCACTGGGCAGGTCCGCTGGAGTGTTCCCCGTCCGCGTGCGCAACGAGATCTTGGCGGTCTTGATTGTGCTCAGGAAAGCCGATGAGCCGATCGAGCCCCGTGCCCAAAGACTGCTCGAGGGCCTTGCGGAACTGGTCTCACTCGCACTTGTGCGATCCCGGCTTTACCGGGCCCTTGCCGCCTCTGACAATGCCTCGCGACTGAACGTAAAGACCAGCCGGGCGCTGGAGAAGTCGTTGCGCATTTCCATTGACCGGCTTGCCAGACTCGCATCTGGTGAGCTTGGGGAACTGACCCCGAAGCAAGCCCAGACTATTGAGGCGGCGATGGAATCGCTGGCTTCACTGCAGCAGACTCTGCGTGAGGTCAGTCCGCCAGACGCTCCATCCCAAAAGCAATCTTCTTGAGTTACTGCACATAAATGAAACAAGCCACCGCCGGAGAGCGCCGGCGGTGGCTTTCGCCAAAGGAGGAGACGTGAGGAGCATGATGGAGGTGTCTTTGATCCGTCTCCATCATCATATTACCGTGCGACGTGCGCGTCGGGCATTATCAAATGTCACGCTTTGTCTGTGATGTTGCTCATCGGCAACATACAGTCTGCATTAACCAGAGCTTCATGCCCCTTATCAATGTCACAATGGTCTATCTTATTTGGATTGATAGTTCTCCAATCCCTTAAGGAACTCTTGTGCGAGACGAATAGCCTCCGAAACGTCCCGATACGTCTGGGCCACCAATTTGCGATGCGTGTTGCCCGTGAGCATCTTCGACACCTTACGCCCGGACTGAGACAGGCACAAGACGGGTTTGCCTGCGGCCAGCGCATATCCGATCTCGTACCCCACGCCGTGTGATGGAACACTGACTTCAGCGACCAGCGCGTCTGCGCCGGCGATCCAGCCGATATCCCGGGCATATACCTCCGCAGGCGCGACCTGTGTTTCCAGCTGAACGACGGCTGAACTTGCCAGGTACGCGGTTGGGATTTCGTGGCCATCTGCCAACAGAGCCTCGGTCAGCGCCTGATAGACCGGCTCGAATTCGCGGCCGCCCGTGATCGAGCAGGCAAAGTAAATGTTCATGCTTATGAATATCCTGAGATGAAGGATGAGGGCGCCCGGGCTGCATCCTCGGTCGTGAATGCGCCGCGGCGCATCGTATCCAGCTCCGTGCTGAATGCCATCCAATCCTTCACGAGGATCACGATGTGCGCGGTTTGGTCCTTGAAGAAGAAAGGCGAGAGAAAGAGCCTCAGCGTGGGGGCGGGAATGGGCAGCGCATTCATGTCCATGACCAGTGCCGTGTGGCCGAACAAAGGCTCTAGGATGTCGCGCTTCAATCCGGATAGGCGGCGCCGCGGAAACAGGGCCGTCATGGCCACCGGCATCGTGCGCTGGATGCGACGGTAGGAGATGTGCATGCGCAGGAAGGGGGTCACGAGCCGCAGGTGATCGGGAAAGGCCTGCACGTAGGCGCTCTTGCGCAGTGCCAGCATGAGCAGCGACGCCAGCACCACGGCGCTCCCCACAAGAATGAGCGTCATCCAGCGCCAGGGTTCCATCAGGCGGGTGTATAGGTTGCTGTAAGCCGGCCACGCCAACGCCAGCGTTCCCAGCCCAATTAAGAAAAGTGCTGGCCACCAACGGTCCAGCATCCGGGTGTACAGCAGTAGAGGGTAGCGCCTGCCGCCGCGCTTGGGAGAAGTCATGCCTCCGCGTCGCCCTCAGGCTCGTGCAATGATGCTGACGGATCTCCGGGGGATCTTTCCCGTCCGGGTTGTTCCCCACCATTCAGTTGATCGCTGAGGCGGGCGATAGCCTGTTCCAGATGTTCGCCGCGCAGGCTGAACGTCATGTCGCCGCGGGTCTTCTCAATGATCCCGCGCGCCAGGTCAGTCTGGCGCCGCAGGCCGTTGGTGATGGCGTCCGGGTAGTCCATGGTCACCAACACCGAGTAGATGTCATCCATGATCCCCAGCAAACGCTCAGCCTCCTGTGAATAGCCGTGACGCAGGATGTCGAGTGCCTTGCGTCTGAGTTCGCCCACCACTTCTGCCAGCCCGTTGAGATACGTGAAGCCTGCGACTTCCAGCTCTTCTGGCGTGGGCAGCGGCCGATTCTGGATCAGGGCACAGGTGACGTTTGCCTCGACGTACTCCTTAAGTGCATCCTGGGTATAGCCGGCGTAGTAGAGGTCGGCGTGTTTCTCCAGTCCCCCTCGGAGCGACTCGGCCAGGCGGCGCGCCTCGGCCAACTGCTCTTGCATCGCCGGCGAATCGTCTCTGTGGACGGCCCGGATGGCGAGCGAGCAGGCGCGCGTCAGTTGTCGGGCCTGCGCCAGTGCGTTGTCCCGGCTGGCCGTACGCGCGTCGAAGTCCTGCCGGATCTTCTCAGAGATGCTCTCAAGTTTGTGCATGCTGGTTTGTAAGAGGTACCTCAGGCTTTGGGGTCTTCGGGGGCCTGGTGCGGGCGGAAGAGATGCTCGGCCAGCGAGGTATTTACCGGTACGTTGATCTCACCGAAGGCGGCCTCATACCGCGCCAGGTTCTCGGTCAGCGCCCGCAGCAACAGCTTGGCCGAGAGGGGAGACATCAGCACGCGCGCTTTCACGGTTGCGCGCGTGTCGGCGGGGAGCAGGTGTGCAAAATCGATCACAATATCGGCGGGCGAATGCGATATGCGCGCCAGGTTGCAGTAGACGGTATCCAGTCCCTGCGGGATCTCAAGTACCGGAGAGGTGGGGGTTTTTTGTGGGGTCGCCATTTTGATTGATCCTGATCATGTAGGCCGGGAGTCCGGGCGTTGGCTGCTCTCTAGATCTGCTCTCAGCCGTCCGCCGCCGCAGATCGCCTAGAACGGGATGTCGTCCTCGGCGGGTGCCACGGCCATGTCGCCGGCGTCGCCGCCGGGCCCGCCCGCTTCGTTTTCGCCGCGGGTTGTCAGGAAGCGCACGGTCTGGGCAGTCACTTCGAAGCTCGCCGCGGATGTGCCATCCTGCTTCTGCCAAATTCGCGGTCCGCCGCTTGCCTTGTCCGGCGTGAGGCGTCCCTCGATCAACACGCGGCTTCCCTTCTTGAGATACTGGTTGCAGATCTCCGCCTGCTTGCCCCACGCCGAGACGCGAAACCAGATGGTCTCGTTGACCTGCTCGCCATTCGAGGATGTGTAGCGCCGATTGGATGCGACTGAGAAGGACGTTACTGCCTGGCCTGAGGGGGTATAGCGCATTTCCGGGTCACGGCCGACGTTTCCTACTATGATCAGGGTGTGGAACATGGGGGCTCCTTCTGCTACAGGTAGTGGCGCCTAAGCGCCACGGCTGGGATTGAACGTTAGCCCATTGTACACGGGTTCATCGCGCCAGGAGCACGCCAACGATTCAAGGTCGTATTAAAAGAAGACGAGCTGCCGTCACGGCAGCTCGTTCTGTGGCGATCGGAAACCTAGTCGGCAGGCACAGCCACGGCCCGAGGGGCTTCCTGGGGTTGCGGCCTGGCCGCCATCCGGAAACCGGCGAACATCAGGATGGCCGAAAACAGCTCGCCCAGATACAGGAATTGCCCGTAACCCAATCGCGTGAGCGTGCTGGCCGTGCCGATCAGTAGTGCGCCGGCCGCGATCAGTATGTTCCCCACGACGCGGTTGGGCAGGACGCGTTTGCGCCAGAAGAGGTAGGCCGAGTAGATCGCGCCTCCCACCAGCGTCAGCAGTCCATAGATGTTGAAGAAGGGTGTCGTGAGGCGCACCGGCGAGCCCAGCGGCAGCAGGCCGCGAACAGCAGTCACCTCCTGTCCGCGGTAGGTCGTCGTGATGGTCTGTGCGCCCTCCGGGGCGGTCTTACCTTCGTCCAGTACCTTGGTGCCATACTGCTCGCTGATCGGCTTGGAGGTCGTAAAGTTGGATTCATCCAATTTAGGCATTGCCTGGAGCATCAGGTAGCCAGCGTACAGGCTGCCAACCACCAGTAGCCCGGTCACGACGTGCACCCACGGCTTGCGAACCAGGAGCGTCAGTGTCCCATGCCCGATCCACGCGGCATTCAGCGCCGCGCCGAAGAGGTACCACACAAAGAAGACCCACCGGTTCCAGCTCAATGCCAGGTAAGCTTCGGCGAAACTGCCGGCGCCGAAGAAGGCCAGGCCGAGACCCCAAAAGAGAAAATGCGGCGCCCGGCGCACAAAGTAACGCTGGAGCACATACATGGTGAATCCCAGCATGATGGCGGTTGAAAGGAAGGGTAGAACCTGGTTCAGGGACATTGGGCTCCTTGTAGTAGCAAACGGCGCGATGCGAATCGAATGACTTGGGCAATCAGAACTGGATCAGACCCAGCAGGACGCCAGCCGCGAAGAGGATCAGCACGATGGTAACCAGACCCAATCCGATCATCAGGGCTGGGACGAGCTTCTCGAAAAGGAATGAGTTCTGTGGAAGACGGGATTTCATGCTTGGGCGCACCGGATGTGGCATCTCTGTCTGGGCATTCGTAGTTGACAGAACGCCGCCGATTGTCTGTCTGCGAGGTGACGCGGTCAATGGAGTTTCATATAGGTTTTCCTTAGCGTTCGAGAAGAGACGTGCCTCGTCGCCAGGCCTATCTCGGCGTCCTCCGGCGGCTGGATTGAAAGGCAGACCACTGGACGGGGCGACCAAGGCGCTTCGGGATGTGGCCGGGCTTTTCAACGGGGAGAAGGGCCCCTCTTTGCTGACCCCTGATCCACTTGTCAGCCGCTTGCCTGGCGCACTCTGGCACAACCATCGATGCATCAACAAACTGGCTATTGACTGGGGGGGGAAATATCCCGATAATGTTAATCTCAGGTCGAGGAGTCTCGCCCTCGCGTGAACGCGCGCATTCCAGAGGACGCGGCCAAATAGGAAGCAGCCATGAACAGACGCGTGCGCTTTGCATTCCTGTCCGGCATTCTGCTTATCGCGCTGGCTCTCAACGGCGCGTTCCCGAGGCCCGCCCTGGCGGAGGACGCAACGCCTCCGCCTCCGGACGCAACGGAGCCGGCTCCCACAGACCCACCGCCGGCTGAACCAGCTCCCACTGAAGCACCCACGGTGGCAACGTCACCGGACGTTGCGGTCGCACCAACCGATACTGTCTCGGACACAAGTTCAGACGGATCCGGGACATCCGACGTATCCTCCGCGTTGCCGCCCGATACGAATCTGGTGGTCCTGGATTCCAACGGAAATGCCGTCGCTCTGAGCACCACCGAGGCGGCACTGATCATTGCCACGGGCGATCCGATGTGGTGCCCTTCGAGTAGTTCTCCGGGTGGCGCTGGCTGCACGGGTTCATTCTCCAACTTCAACGGCGGCGGCGGCCTGCTCGCCTTCCTGCAAGCGAATCCCATCCAATATTCCGGCGCTGGCACGATCTACGTCGCCAACACGTACTCGACGCTGCTTGAGGGCGGCATGATCGTGATCGATGGGGGCGATGGGTATGGCATCACCGACCTTACCATCCAGGGCGGCTGGAATTTTGGCCTCAATCAGTTCAGTGGCCTGCCCAGTGAGTTCAACCAGGCCCTGCAGATCATCAACTGGAACTACGACGTCACTCTGAACGACCTCCTGTTCGATGCCGCCAACGCGCCCGCCAGCCTGACTGTCGGAACCACGGGCAACATTGAGTTGAATGATGTAGAGGTCCGGAACAACGCCGCCGGCAAAGGTGCCATGCTGGATAACACCGCCGGCGCAGGGAGCATCGCCGTAAATTCCAGCAGTTTTCATGACAATCTCACCATCGGCATCCAGGCCCTCTCGAACTCGAATATCGCGCTGACCGAGGTGGATGCGTCCAACAATGATGGCTCTGGCGCCGTCCTGGACAATTGCGGCGGATTGGTTACGTGCAGCGCCACCTTCGCGGGCACGGTCAGTGTCTACCCCAGCACATTCAACAACAATGGCTATGACGGCCTGAACGTCACCTCCAATGGATACATCCTTACGGTGGACATCACCGCCAATAACAACGGCCAATCGGGCGTGAGCGGCTCTGGCGCCGTTCTGGATAACTCGCTGGCCGATGATCCGCAGTCCGTGGTTGTTGGCTATCAGTACGGCAATGAATTTAACAACAACCTCGACAACGGCCTGGCCGTGAAGTCGCAGGGGGATATCACGCTCTATCAGGTGACGGCGGATGATAATGGAAGTCTTTCCGGATGGGCCGGCGCGGGCGCGTATCTCGATAATACCTATGGGAACGGCGATACGTTCGTTTACAACTACAACATCTACACCCATGCCTACGGCGAGTTCAACAGCAACTATGCCGATGGCCTGGATGTGCTCTCCAATGGCAACGTCGATCTTTGGTACGTCATTGCTGACGATAACGGCAACACAGGCAACACAACTCCCGTTTGGGGCATGGGAACGTACATCCGCAACTGTTATGGCGGCCTTAGTTGCGACGGAACGGGCTGGGTCCAGGTAACCGGAAGTGAATTCAACAGTAACTACAGTGATGGCCTTGACGTGTATGCGGCCGGCGATATCGATCTGACGAATGTGACCGCAAATGACAACGGCAATCCTGGCATCGCTAGCACCCTCTACGGGTTCGGCGCCTCCCTGGATAATAGCGACGGAACGGGGGGCGTCAGCATTAGCAACGGCGAGTTCGGCAGCTATATTACCGGCGGGAACTACAACGACGGCCTGCACGTGTACTCCAGCGGCGACGTTTATGTGGAGTACGTCTACGCCTACGACAATGGGAACACCGGCAATACCGACACGGACTTTGGGAACGGGGCGGTCCTGGATGCCTGCCTCGAGAATGCCGGCGCCTGCGCCGGCACCGGCTACGTCTATGTGTTCGCCAGTGAGTTCAGCGGGAACTACAGCAACGGGCTATCGGCCTTCGCGTCGGACAATATCTGGCTGAACTACTACGTCTCCGCCGAAGAAAACGGGCAGGGCCTGAATGTTGGAGTGGGCACCGGCGCCGTCCTGGTGAACAACTTTACGGGGGCCACCGGCTCCATCCTGCTTTACGGGCCCATAACCCTCAACAGCAACTACGCCAATGGCCTGACGGCCGACTCGAATGGCGACATCTACATGACCGGCGTGGACGCCAGCGATAACGGCGACTACGGGGCTGCTGCCATTACCACCAGCGGATCGGTCACCATCGATCCAAGCACCTTCAATTCGAACAGCGCTGAAGGTGTGATTGTTAATGCGGGTGGGAATATCGACGTCACAGGCATTGAGGCGAATGACAACGGCTCGTATGGTGCTTTACTCACCACTACAGCCGGCTCGGTTGCCATCGATGGAGGCGAATTCAATACAAATACCGCCTTCGGCTTGAATGTTGGCGCCACGGATGACATCACGGTAGCTAACATCACCGCGGGCGGCAACGGCGGCTTCGGCGCCCTCCTTGCCACCACCACTGGAGCGGTAAGCGTTGACTCAAGCCTCTTCAACTCAAACACGGGCTTTGGCTTGAACGTTGGTGGTGCGGGCGATATCAGTGTGACGGACGTCGAAGCTGGCGGTAATGGCGCCTTTGGCGCCTTGCTGGCCACGACTGGCGGCGGAGCGGTCGTTAGCTCCAGCTCCTTCAATTCGAACACCGGCTTCGGCCTGAACCTCGGCGCCGCCGGCGACGTGACGCTGAGCGACGTGACTGCCGGCGACAACGGCGGCTTTGGCGCCCTGGTCACAACCAGCGCAGGCAGCGTCAGCATCGATCCGGGCTTCTTCAACTCCAACGCTGGATTTGGGTTAAATGTGGGTGCCACCGAGGACGTTGAGCTAACCGGCGTTGAGGCCGGCGAGAATGGCGGCTTCGGGGCCCTGCTCACGACGAGTGGCGGCATGGTCACCGTCGATCTCAGCACGTTCGACTGGAACACCGGCTTCGGCCTGACCGTTGGCGGCACCGGAGATGTCGCGCTCACGGATGTGAGCGCCAGCAACAATGGCGGTTATGGGGCGTCGATCACGGCCACGGCAGGCGGCGTCAGCATTGATCCAAGCTCCTTCGACTCGAATTCGCTGTATGGGCTTGGTGTAACGGCCAGCGGCAACGTCTTCGTTGGGAGTGTGACCGCTGGGGACAACGGCAGTTTTGGTGCCAGCCTGACGAGCACCGGCGGCAACGCAACAGTCGACTGGAGCCAGTTCAACTACAACACGACCTCGGGCTTGAGCGTGACTTCGTCCGGGGATGCAGCGGTGCTGAATTCTCTCGCCAGCCACAACGGCACATTCGGGGCCGGCATTTCCAGCGGCGGCGCCATCGATGTCAAACGCAATACGTTTGACTGGAACACTGCAGGCTCGGGGCTCAATGCCGCCGCGACCGGCGATATTAGCCTGGTCCGGAACGGCGCCAGCCACAATGGAGGCATGGGCGCCGCGCTTACCAGCGCTGGAAACGTCGTCGTCCAGGATCCCGGCACCTTTGACTGGAACACGGGTCACGGCCTCAGCATCGTTTCTGCAGGCAGTACCTCGATCGGCGATATCTCTGCCAGCAACAACGGTGGCGCGGGCGCGGCGGTGACTGCCAGCGACATCTCAGTCACCGGCGGGATCTTCTCTGAAAATGGTGGCGACGGACTGAGTCTGGCCTCTGCAAACGGTGCCGGCGTAATATGCACGTCCGCCAGCGGCAACACAGGCTACGGCATTGACGCCAACCTGCCTGGCGTTCTATTCACCATGCAACCTTCTCTGATTGGAAATGGCGCTGGCCCCCTGAACGTGGGCGGTGGCGGTGTATGGGTAAACCAGACATGGGGCTGCGTTAATGTGCCCCACCTCCCGCCCGGTCTCCCGTGGAATGTGATCCATGTCACCACAGCGGACAGCCAGGGATTGAATTGTGCGGACTTCGGTGGGACCGTCCTGATCCTCCCCAATTGGGATCACGTGGCCTTCCCATGCCCGATCGGTGACAGCGCTTCGCTGAAGTCCACGCCGGCCGATCAGCTACCCGGCGCCCTGGGCGACACCTACAACTATCTGTCCGGCCTTGAAGTCCAGGTTCAGCCGGCGCTGAATGGGACCATGACTATTGATTTCCTGATCCCGCCCGCCGCGCTGAACTCGCCGCTGATGATCATGCACTGGGATGGCTCGCAGTGGGTCGACCGTGGCGGTATGCCCACCAAGGACAACTTCTTCGAGATCACCTCCAGCGAGACTGGTACGTATCTGCTGGTCAGCCAGTAGACGGCCGCGTTTCACCTGTTAGAATGTCGAGGGATGGCGGTGTGCCATCCCTCGAGTTTTCAGTGAGGCCAGATACCATGAAATCTGCTTTTGCCTGGTTCTTTGGCGCTGTGTTTGCCGTCATGCTTTCTGCGTGTGCCGGTCAGACGCCCACCTCGACCGCGACCCCGGCCGCCAGTCCAACGGTGGATTTCTGCAGTCCTGACTACGTGAAGGGAGCGGCCGGCGCCATTAATGAATTCATGCGGCGATTTGACGACGCCTCCGTGCTGGCTTCCAACGTGCCGCGCAGCCAGCTTGCGCCGCATATTGAGACCCTGCAATCGATCCGTCGCGATGCACAGGATCAGCGCGTGCCCGCCTGCCTCACCAAGCTGAAGCAACTGCAGTTGGTGCACATGAACACGGTCATCAACACGTTGCTGGCTTTTCTGGGCGGTGGCTCACAGAACGGCGTGAATCAGGGGATCGAGACTGCGCGCCAGCAGCACGATGACTACGTATTGGAGCTGGCTCGCCTCATGGGCGTCACCCCCGTGGTTGTGACGCCGCCACCGACCCCGGTGGTAACGCCCGGCGTGCAGCCGGGACCGGGCATCGTGGCCATCAATCCGGGACCGTTTCCGATCAATCTCCGCGGTACGCCAGCTAGCGACGGCGCCCTAGTCTATACACTGGATGTAGGTCAGTCCGTAACCGCCCTGGCTGCGTCTTCTGATGGCCAGTGGTATCAGGTCGTGGTTCCGGGTCGTCCGGATGAGACCGCGTGGGTGCTCGCGACGGAGGTAAGGCTGGTCGCGGCGACCCCGTAATCACCGCGCCTTGGAATCTTTGCCGGCGCGCTGCATCATACTTGCGGCGCGCCGGCCGATTTCCACCGCGAAGTTGGTGCCGCGATCCCATGGATAGACCTGGCTCATCGAGGCGAAATACAGCCCTTCAATGGGAGTCTGTATGGGGGGAATATTCCTGGAATGATCGACCAGCGGGACCGGCTGGGCATAGTTGGTGCGGAACACCCAGACTTTCCGGATCCACTCTCTTTCGAACGCTGGATTGAATTTCCGGAAGGCCGGCAGGAAGCGCTCAAGGAGTTGCTCGTCACTGAGCGAGAAATACTCGTGGCCTGACTCGAGGTAGTCGCCGGCATAGACGACGTGATCGCCGCCGAAGTTCTCGGGCGGAACGAAATTCGTATGCTCCACAAGGGCGAGGAACGGGTAGCCAGCTTCTTTTGGGAGGTTGAACCAATAGTAGCCCTGGGTGGAGAGCCGATGTTTGAGCGATAGCACCATTACGACCGCGCCCATCGATTTGAGTTCAAGCAAGCCCTTGAGATAGGACTCGGGCAGGTCCGGGCACAGCTTTGCCAGTAGGGACGGGGCTGTCGTCACCAGCACCTGGTCATAAGCCTCGGGATCCGGTGTGTCCGTCAATTCCACTGCCAGACCGCCCTCCGAACGGCGCCCTATCTTCCTCACGCCGCTCTTGAGGCGTATCTTCACACCCATCTCGCGCAGGCGAGCCGCAAACATGTCCCCGAAGTTCTGGAAGCCACCCTCGAATGTGCCCAGTCGAGTGCTGCGGGCTTTCAGCCGTGCCCACATCCACGCCATATTGACCTTCTCGAAATATGGCCCGAATTTTCCGATGAGCAGCGGCTTCCACATCTTCTCGTAGACGCGCCTGCCGGCCCAACGCGTCATCCAGGCATCGGCCGTGTGATGCTCCAATGCCCTCCAGTTGTTCGTCAGGCGCAGGAACAGCCCCACGAAACCGAAGCGTATCTTGTCAATTCCGTACCCCAGCCCCGGAAAGAGCAGCGCCTGGGGGATGGAATCGAACGGATACCACTTGCCTTTGTGAAGCAGCACGGTGTAGGGGCGGGGAAATCTAACCTTGTCCTGCCAGCCAAGCTCGCGGATCAGTCCGAGCATCCATCGATCTGACTGAAACCAGTGATGATAGAACTTCTCCACCCACCAGTCCCAGTGTGGCTCCTTGAATCCACTGGCCAGTCCGCCAACGAAATCCGCAGACTCATACACGGTCACTTCATGGCCCGCGCGGCGCAGATCATATGCGGCTGCCATGCCTCCGAAGCCCGCCCCGATTACAGCGATCTTCATGATTCTCGTGCGGCTCCCGTGCGGCCTCAGGCGCCCTCGGCCTCAGCGCGCAAGGAATTGTTCCAGTGAATACCCTCGCGGGCAAGGAAGTACGCACCCAGCAAGGTGATGGGCAGCCACAAGGCTACGTGCAGAACCAGCGTATATCCGGCGGCGGTGGCCTGGTTCACGCCATAGGCAACCAGCACCGCGATGCCGGGTGCATCGAATGTTCCGATGTATCCGGGCGCAGATGGGATGGTGGTGGCGAGGTTCACGATGCCGTTCATCAACATCAGGGCAAAGAACGAGACATGGAAACCGAAGGCTTGCATCACAAACCAGTATTTTCCAGTTTCCAGCAGCCAGATCACCACGGATGTGACAAAGACCATCAAGATGCCAATTGGCGAACGCAGCGCCGCCAGGCCATCCAGGAACTTGTGCATCAATTGTGCCGCCTTGGCCTGCATCCGTTCCGGCAATATTCGCTCGATCGGCCAGGTTCCTACCCTGATGCCAATGGCCGGGAACATGGCTGCCAGGAGAAATACCAGGAGTGCCAGCACGAAGACGCCCGTGCCGATCAAAGCCAGTTGCTGGATGTTGCCTGCAAAGCCCGAGCTCGACGTGAGCCGGGCCAGCTCCGGCAGGTTCCCGAAGACGAACGCCAGCATGACCACTCCGTCGAAGATGCGCTCCACGATGATGGTTGCGAGGGAGGCCGAAACCGACACGTTCTGGCGTCTCTTCAGGACGATGGCCCGCAGCACCTCGCCCGCGCGGGCAGGATAGATGTTGTTGCCCATGTAGCCGATGGCCGTGATCGGGAACATACGGCTCGTGGGGATCGCCTTGATGGGCCGCAGCAAATAGTGCCAGCGCCAGGCGCGTGCCCAAACCGCCACGAAGTACACCGCGATTCCCGGCAGCAGCCACCAATAGTTTGCGCTCCGCACCGCCCCCCAGAACTGCTCCAGCTGCAGCCCCCGCAATGCAAGCCAGATGAACAGCACGCTGATGAGCACACCGACCCACAACTGCCATTTCCTCATGAGGAAATCATTCTATCATGGCGGTTTTTGAATCCCCTCTGAACAACGCGGTGCGCATACCGCTTGTACGAAGGGGCTGCTCCGCTGAGTGTTTCGGAGAGCCGTTCCGCGCACAAGATATAATCCGCCGCGTGAACATTGGCGATGTCGCTTCCGATTTTGAGTTGACGGATCTGGGTGGGCGATTGCACAGGCTTGGGGACTATCGCGACCGGATCGTGATCTTGAATTTCTGGTCGTCCGAATGTCCCCATTCCGAAGCCACTGACCGATTCTTGCTGGCGATGCAGGCGCGCTGGGGTGACCGGGTGGTTCTGCTCCCGGTCGCCTGCAACGCCAATGAAACCACAGCCTCGATCTCTGCGGTCGCCGGGCAGCGCCATCTTCCCCTCATGCTCCTTGATCCTGAGCATCGCGTTGCGGATCTCTTCGCGGCCGAGACAACTCCGCACGTGTTCATCGTCGATGCCCATGGCAGGCTGCGCTACCGCGGCGCCATCAACGATACGTATTTCGCCCGCCGGATGCCTTCGCGCAACTACGTCGAGGAAGTTGTGGAGGCATTGCTGGCAGGGGGGCAGCCGCCTGTGAGCGAAACCGCTCCATATGGTTGCGCCATCAATCGCCACGCATTAGAATAATCTCGTGGTCTCCTCGGAAGCGCGTGTTGCATTCCTTCGCCGAATCCACCTCTTCCAGGAATTGAAGGAGGAGGACCTGGGGGCCATAGCCGCGGATCTGCAGGAGGAAACGCGGGCCGAGGGGGATACCGTATTCGCCCGGGGCGACGAAGCCGACCGGTTCTTCATCATCCAACACGGCGCCGTTCTGCTCACCCGCCCTGGTCGACGCGGCCGGCTGGAGCATTTGACCCTGGTAGAGGGGGACTATTTCGGCGAGGATTCGCTGCTTGCGGCGGGCGGGCGTACGGGCGATGTCGCTGCGTCAGAAGACCTCGCCCTTTTTGCGATCGCTGGCAGCAAGCTGTTGGAGTATGCCCGCCGGCTGCCGCGCCTCAAGAAGGCCTTCGACGTAGCGATGAGCAGCCGCCGGCTGCTCGACAGTCTTCACTTCGACTGGCTTGGGCCGGACGAGGTCATCCATTTTGTAGCCCGCAAGCATGAGGTCGTCCTCTACCAGACCCTCAGTCTGCCGATCGTGGGGCTTGCGGCTCCGATCCTTCTGTTGGCCCACTTCATGTTGAGCCGCGCATTCTTCGCCATCTTCGGCGCCGGGATTCTGTTCCTGCTCATGATCGCCTGGGCCATATGGACCTGGATCGACTGGGGCAACGATTACTACATTGTCACCAACCAGCGCGTGATCTGGCTCGAGAAGGTCGTGGCGCTCTACGACAGCCGCCAGGAAGCTCCCCTGAGCACGATCCTGTCCGTCGGCGTGGAGACCGATATGATGGGCCGGATGCTGGACTACGGGGACGTTGTGGTCCGCACGTATGTCGGGAAGATCGTCTTCAAGAACGTTTCGCATCCGTTTGAGGCCGCTCGCCTCGTGGAGGAGCATTGGTCCCGCACCAAGCGGTCCGCCTCCAGGGTGGAACGGGAGGCCATGCGCAATCTCCTGCGTCAGAAAATGGGACAGCCGATCCCTCTGAACGCGTCTGACCTGCAGCCTGCGGTGACGACGGTGTCCCCCAGCCTATACCGCCGGTCCGTCCTCAGGGTGATCGGTGAGAAGTGGTTTGGCCTGCGCGTCGAAGACGGTGGCACGATCACGTACCGCAAGCACTGGTTTGTCCTGGTTCAGCAGACCTGGCAGCCCACCGTGCTCATACTCCTCGTCTTCGGTGCGATGGTGGCGCGGCTCGTCAGACTCTCGCAAACCGTCGGGCAGCGCCTGTATGACGCTTCCAGGGTGCCGGCCGTGGATACAGCCATGCTGGTGCTGCCGACTCTGTTGATCCCCCTGATACTCTGGTGGATCTACCAGTACCTGGATTGGCGCAACGATATTTTCGTCGTAACCTCCGACCAGATCCTGGACATAGATAAGAAGCCCTTCGGCACCGAAACGCGCCGGGCCGCGCCTCTCGAGAACATCCTCAGCACCGAGGCTGAACGCGTCGGACTGCCTGGATACTTGTTGAACTTCGGAACGGTCTATATCACTGTGGGTGGCGCGAATCTGGATTTCCAGGATGTTCAGGATCCCAGCGCGGTGCAGGCGGACATAGACCGAAGGCGGGAGGCCCGCTCCGCGCAGAGGCGTGACATGGAAGCGGCCTCAGAGCGCGAGCGCATGTCGGATTGGCTGCTCGCCTATCACGAGAACCAACAGGAGCTGCAGCCGCCCAAGCCCAAGGACCAGTCTGGCAACAAACGCGGGTAAAATCGGGTGCGTTTCCTCGGGTCACACTTACATGGGAATCCGTAACATCGTTACTCTGCCGGATCCGGTCCTGCGGCGTAAGGCCCGGACGGTATCCACGTTCGACAAGAACCTCCAGGTCCTCATCGAGGACATGGTCGAAACGATGCGCGCCGCACCCGGCGTTGGACTGGCCGCACCTCAGGTCGGCATCTCCGAGCGCCTGATTGTGGTGGAGTACGCCGAGCCTCCGGAAGAGGAGCAGGCTGATGAAAGCGCCGACCATGAGCCGGTGCGCGAGGTCAAGCCGCGGCTGTATGTGATGGCCAATCCCGAGATCGTGAAGGCCTCGAGTGAAATGGTCACGGGCGTGGAAGGCTGCCTCTCGATCCCCGGGCTTGTGGGTGAAGTGGAGCGCTACGCTACGGTGCACGTGAAGGGTCTGAACCGCCGCGGCCAGCCCATGAAGGTAAAGGCCGAAGGCTGGCTGGCGCGCATCTTCCAGCACGAGATCGACCACATCAATGGCGTGGTGTTCCCGGATCGGGCAAGCCGCGTCTGGAAGCCCGAGCCCGACGAGGTTGAAGACCGTGTCTGATGGCTGCCCTGCGTCGCATCACTGCGGAAGATCTCCCGCGACTTAGGCAGTTTTGGAACGACCACTGGGCCGGGGAGGAAATGATCGTTCACGGCGAGGTGTTCCGGCCCGAACAAGTGGAGGGGTTCGTCAATGATGATTGGACCGGCCTCGTGACCTTCGTCATCGGACCGAGTGGCTGCGAGATCATCTCGCTGGATGCGCTCAAAGAGGGCGGCGGGATTGGGACAAAGCTGATCAATGCCGTGGTGACGGAGGCCGATCGCCTGGGTTGTCGCCGCGTCTTCCTCAGCACCACCAATGACAACTTGCACGCCCTTGGCTTCTACCAGCGTCGCGGCTTTGAGTTGGTAGCCATCCGCCCAGGCGCCGTAACCGTCGCACGCGAACGCAAGCCGGGCATTCCACTTATGGGCGATAACGATATCCCGCTGCGGGATGAGATCGAGCTTGAATTGCGGCGGCCCGGTAAGCCGGATACCGGCGCGGGCGTCTAGATGCACCTCAAGCACCTCTCGCTCACAAATTTCCGCAACTTCGCCCGCCTGGACGTGGCCATCCCGCCGGCGATGGTTATGCTCGTTGGGGGGAATGCGCAGGGAAAGACCAGCATCCTGGAGGCCGTCTACTTCCTGGCCTCGTTCTCGTCCTTCCAAACCCACAGTGACCGCCAATTGGTTAACTTCGTCGAGGCTCGGAATCCGCTTGCAGTGACACGGCTCGTGGGTGACTATGAGCGCGGCGGGAACAAGCACCGCCTGGAGGTCCGCCTGGTGCTCGAGCCCACGGGCACCAATGGCCAGCGTCTGCGCAAGGAGGTTCTCCTTGACGGCGCGAAGAAGCAGCCCAACGATGTCATTGGGCACTTCAATGCGGTCATCTTCATCCCGCAGATGTCTCAGATTCTTGAGGGTGGTCCCGAGGAACGCCGCCGTTACTTGAATATGGCGCTCTCCCAGGCCATTCCGAGCTACGCCGGCGTGCTGGCAGACTACGCTCAGGCCTTGGCGCAGAGAAACGCCCTGCTCAAGGCCATTGGTGAGAACGGCGGCGATGCCCGTCAATTGGAAGTCTGGGACGAGACCCTGGCCAATTCCGGATCCAGGATCATCGCCTGGCGCATCGCGGCTGTGCAGCAGATCGAGCGGCTGGCGGCTCGCATCCACCACGAGTTGACGCACGGCCGCGAGATTCTGCGGCTACATTACCAGCCGGCGTATGATCCCCTGGCGCGACCGGAGGGCCAGTTGGGGATGAAGCTCACCACCGAGGTGGATCGGTCCGCCATCGCGGCTGAAGAGATCCGGCAGGGATTCCGCTCGCGC
This sequence comes from Anaerolineales bacterium, assembly GCA_036524055.1. Lineage (GTDB taxonomy): Bacteria > Chloroflexota > Anaerolineae > Anaerolineales > Villigracilaceae > Fen-1038. The sequence continues at coordinate 22,979 of DATDCZ010000093.1, forward strand.
CTTGCCGCTGTTCGTTCCGAGGAGATTGCCCGCGGCACTACGGTCATCGGCCCGCACCGGGATGACCTCCGCTTCCTGGGGAACGGCATCGATCTCGGCGAGTATGGCTCACGTGGGCAAATGCGGACCACGCTGCTGGCCATCAAGCTGGCGGAGGTGGCCTGGATGAAGGAGCGCACTGGCGAGTGGCCCGTGACGCTCCTGGATGAGGTCATGGCGGAGTTGGATGTACAGCGCCGCGCAGATTTGCTACACTATGTGACCGGCAGCGAGCAGGTCATGCTGACGGCCACCGACGCGAGCATGTTCGCTCCCGAGTTCCTGTCAAGAGCCGAGGTCTGGCACGTCGCCGACGGCGCAGTTCAGCGCTGACGCCGCCCGTGCCGTCGAAAGGATGTCCACATGCCTGTCAAACACGCCGATCAGGTTGAGGCCAAAGACGTCGTCGCCGGCCGCGCCACCACCATTCAGGTGCTGATCTCCGCCCAGGAAGGTCCCAACTTTGCCTTGCGCCGTTTCCGCATGCAGAAAGGCGGCGGCATGCCGCTTCACACGAACACCGTGGAACATGAGCAGTATGTGCTCCGCGGTCGTGCGCGCATTGGTATTGGTACTGAAACCTATGAGGTGAGTGCCGGGGACGTTGTCTTCATCCCGGATGGGGTGGCGCACTTCTATGAGAACACGGGGGAGGAGCCGTTTGAGTTTCTGTGCATCATTCCGAACAAGGAAGACAAGATTACAATTGTCGACCCGGCCTCGTGCTGATCGACCGCCGAAAGAATTCAGGAGGATCTCATGATCGGTAGGACCATGCAAGACGCCATCAATGAACAGATCAACAAGGAGCTGTATTCCTCTTATCTGTACCTGTCGATGGCGGCGTACTACGAGAGCAAGAACCTGCAGGGTTTTGCGAAGTGGATGCGCATGCAGGAAGCCGAGGAGCGTGTTCATGCGATGAAGTTCTACGACTTCCTTGTGGATCGCGGCGGACAGGTGCTGCTGAAGCCCATCGCCGCGCCGGAGAACGACTGGAAGAGCTCGCTGGAACTCTTCAGGCAGGTTGCGGCCCACGAGGCCTCCGTTACCGCCTCGATCAACAACCTCTTCGAATTGGCCGTCAAGGAGAAGGACTATCCGGCTCAGGTGTTGCTGCAGTGGTTCGTCACGGAGCAGGTCGAGGAAGAAAAGAACGCCGCCGAGATCGTCTCGCAGCTCGAGTTGGTCGAAGCGCGAGGCACGGCCGTGCTCATGCTTGACCATCGACTTGGCAAACGCGGGGAGTAACAGCTACCTCCCGCAGCTGGCGGGTCAGCGATTGCCCCTCCGCCAAATAATCAGGCCTGCGCAACATGTGCGCAGGCCTTTTTTGATCCAGTTGGGCCCTTCTGTCGTGCTGGTCCCTCAGCGACGCCCCTGTCCTGCACCGGCCACCGCCTGGATGGGTGTTGTGTGTGGCTGTGTCTTTCCGGAGCGTGGCAGAAACACCGAGAAAGTTGAACCTTCGCCGGGTGTGCTCTTGACTTCCATCCGCCCGCCGTGCCCCTGCACAATTTCCTTGCAGATCGAGAGCCCAAGCCCTGTGCCGGCCACGCGGCCCTCGGTTTCGTGCACGCGGTAGAACTTCTCGAAGAGATGCGGAATATCCTCCTCCGGTATGCCGGCGCCGGTGTCGGTGACGCTGATGCAGGTGTTGGATTCCTGCGCAATCGCAGTCACGGTAACCTTTCCCCCGGGGCGGTTGTACTTGATGGCGTTGCTCAGCAGGTTGAGGACGACCTGCTTGAGCTTGTCGCGGTCCGCCTCCCACGGAGGCAGCCCATTCCCTGCCTCGATCTTGATTTCCACACCTTCTTCCTGCGCCCTCGAGCTCAGGATGTCCCTGCACTCGGAGAGCAGGTCCGCCACATTGAAGGCCGTCTTGCGGAACTGAACCCGCCCGGATTCAAGCCGCGCCAGGTCCAGGAACGAGGCTGCCATCGAGTTGAGGCGAAGCGTCTCATTATGGATGTTATGGATGATCTGTTCCTGCTGTTCGCGCGCCATCTCCGGCTGCAGCAGCAGGTAGGTGGCCGTGCTCAATGACGCCAGCGGCGTGCGCAGCTCGTGTACGAACTCAGAGATCAGGTCCGACTGCTGGAAGAGTCGTGCATTCTCGATGGCCACAGCCGCTTGCGCGCCCAGCACTGCCAATACCGATTCGTCGCCTTCGGTGAACTTCCCCTTTGTTTTGTTGAGTGCCTCCAATACGCCGACGACCTTGTTCTTGGTGATCAGCGGCACGCCCATCAACGACTTGGTGGGTCGGCCGGTCACGCGGTCCACGTTATCGAAGAACCGCGGGTCCTCTCCCACGTCGGCAATTCGCACGGATTTGCGGTTCAGCACGATCCAGCCGGCGAAACTGCCGTCCAGCGGAAGCACCTGCCCGCGCAGCGTTGGCTCGTCCAGGTCGGTCGCCACCTGGAAGTAGAGTTGGCGCGTCAGGTTGTCGTACAGGAGGATCGAGGCCGCCTCCGAACGCGTGACCTCCGCCGCCGCGCGTACGATCCGCTCCAGCAGAACGTCCAGGTCCAATGTAGACGCCAGGTCCCTGGAGATCTCTATGAGCCGGCGGTAGCCGTCCAGTCGTTCTGTCTTTATCTCAGCCATGGTGCACGCGTGACTTTCTGGATCTGTTCCGTTCTATTCGGCGCCCCTATCCTGGGCGTTCGGGCGAATAGGCGATGACCAGTGCATGGCCGCCGGGGATTTCAGGCGGCTCCCTTGGGCATCAGGATCCTTTCCGCCAGCCCGAGGATCTGTTGTGAAGTGACGTCTTCCGGCGCAGCGAGCACGGCAGGCGTATGGCGGCGCGTAGCCTCGGCCATCATCTCCGGGGAAGCGCTCAGAGTCGCTGTGATGGGGTGTCCCAGTCCCTGTTGTGCCATCGTCCAGGGCAGCTGCGCCTCGCCGCGAACGCGGTTGTTGAGCACGACCATGATCGCGCCGGGATCGATGCCCAGCTCTGTGAGATCGTCGATCAGGTGTCGCGTTTGCGCGATCGTATTCGCCAAAGCCTCCGTTACCACCACCTGAGCACGGCACAACGGCAGGATCTTCTCCGCCCAGGGCGAGAGCGTCGAGCCAAAGTCCAGGACGATGTAGGGCGCCAGTGATGCCAGCACTTCGAACAGCCGCTCGAATTGCATCGTCTGCCCCAGCAGGGCCACCTCGCGCGGATTCGTCGACGCGGGCAGGATCCGCACTCCCGAGTCGTGAGCCACCAGGGCAGCCTCAACCTTATCACCCGTGATCTGCTCAGGTAACTTCGACAGCAGCGCGCTCAATGATTTCTGGGTTGGCAGGCCCAGGTCCATGCCCACGGTTCCTTGCCCTGGGGTTAGCTCAGCCAATATCACTTCAACTTGACTTCGGAGGTGCAGCGCAGCGGCAAGGTTCACGGCCAGCGTCGAAACGCCGAGTCCGCCGCGCGCCGCCAACACCGCGATTGTCTGGCCGCGGCCTGCCGCCACCACCTCGGCCGCCTGCCGATCGCGGGCGTGTTCCAGCAGTTGGCGTACGTGAGTCTGCAGTTCTGCCGGACTGGTTGGTTTCGTCAGGTAATCGTCGGCACCCAGCTCGAAGCCGGTGACCTTGTCTTCAAGCTGGGTCTTGGCGGTGAACATAAGGATGGGTGTGGTCTTGGTGGCGGGACTCGCCTTCAGTCGCCGAACCACTTCATAGCCATCCATCTCGGGCATCATCACATCCAGAAGGATCACGTCCGGGTGTTCGCTCTCGGCTTTTGCCAGCCCCTGCTCGCCGCTCGAGGCAGCACTGATCTGGTAGCCCTGGTGCTGCAGCATCAGGCCCACCAGCTTTAGCGTATCGATGTCATCATCGATGATCAGTACCTTGTCCGACATGCCAGCCCTGTAGCACAAAGTCTAGCACAAAAGGATATCCGCAGGCAGGCGGCTGGCGTTGTCTGCTGCCTATAATGTGTTTCTAACACAGCGATGCTATAATCTCTGTGCAGTGGATGCGCACCGGAAAGCTGTGCGCACCCCTCCGGGGATGACAGGCTTCGACGGGAGAGGCTGGTCCCGGAATGCGAGCCGAGCGGCGCCGACCTCGTAAACTCAGCGCAAAACTTCAAGTGCCAACCGCACTTCCTATGCTGCCATGCCCCTCGCTGCATAAGCGAGCGAATTGACAGCACGGCCTCCTTGTTGAGGTCGCGTCCGCCGTAACCGTTCTCCGCCGGGTTCCGGGTCGGGCGAGACAAAGGCGGAGTGCCGCACACGATTCTGCTAAGCGTGCGAAAGACCAGCAGATGGCTGCAGGGTAACTTGCCCGCCGGGATCCCTGCGGTGACTAAAATCGGCAGGCTACGCTCGTAGAGTTTCGTGATCGATTCTTTCGGACGCGGGTTCGATTCCCGCCATCTCCACCAGCTTGTTTGACCAGCAGGACTCCTGCTGGTCAAACTCCATTAAGGGCAGGATTTCGATGCGATCGCCGTTGTTGAACAAGCGCTTCCTTTTCTCATGGCTCATTCTTGCGTCCGCGTGCCAGGCTCCCATGGCTGCGTCTCCCACGCCACGGCCGCCCGGCCTCTCACCGCAGGCTGTTCCCAGCCTGACGCCGCGGCCATCTCCTATCGCCTCGACCGCGACCGCGACTCTGCCACCGGCGCCGCGGTTCTTTACCGATGAGTTCGATGGTCAACCCGCATATTGGACCTTCCTATCGAGCCCTGCCGCAGCCAATTCTCCATTGGCCGAGGTGCGCGCTGGCTTGCTGCAATTGAATCTCGATCTTCCCAACGAGACCGCCCTTGGACTGTATGGTGAGCAAACCTATGCCGACGTCCGCCTCAATGCGCAAGTGGAGTTCGGCCCGGATGGAGCCGGGGCCGCGGGCCTGGTCTGTCGCTATGATCGCGGCGCAGGTTGGTACGAGTTCAACATCTATGCCGATCAAACGTACACGCTGCTCTTCGGCGAGTGGCTTCAGGACGGCGTGATCCGGTACACACCGCTGGTCATCTCTGAGTCAGAGAAGATCAGCCCGGCCGCGAACGAGATTGGCCTCGAGTGCGCCGGCGATGTCCTGACCCCTTTTGTGAACGGTGTCCAGTTGCGGCGGCGGCAGGAGAAGCAGCACGTGCTTGGGGAGGGACAGGTAGGCGCCTCCGTCGCCTCCTTTGAAGAGTACCCACTGGTCATCTCATATGACTGGGTAGCCGTGGGCCCGGCTTCCCCGTAGCTCGGCGGTGCTCTTGCCCGTGCCCAGTCTCACCAAATTTCTACAATCTGTTAACGATATTCTTTCATCGCTGGGGTATTCTCAACCTATCATCTGCATATCTTCGTGCGGCGAAGGGGCCCAGGGGTGCCGTTAGGGCCACCGCGCAGGCAGAAGGAGGAGACCGACATGGGAAAAATCATAGGAATTGATCTGGGAACAACGAACAGCGTCGTTTCCGTCATGGAAGGCGGCAGCGCCACTGTCATTTCCACGGCCGAAGGCGGACGCCTTTGTCCGTCCGTCGTGGCCTTCAACAAGAACGGCGAACGCCTGGTCGGTCAGACTGCCAAGCGGCAGGCCGTTGTCAACTCTGAGAACACGGTCTATTCCATCAAACGCTTTATCGGCCGTCATTTTGACGAGACCGAAGCGGAACGCAAGATGGTCTCCTACGAGGTCGTCCGGGGACCGTCCGACGATGTCCGTGTCAAGATCCCTGTAACCGGGCGCGAATACAGCCCGCAGGAGATCAGCGCCATGATCCTGGCCAAACTGAAGGCCGATGCCGAGGCTTACCTCGGCGGCCCTGTGACTCAGGCTGTGATCACGGTGCCGGCGTACTTCAATGACAGTCAGCGCCAGGCCACCAAGGACGCCGGCAAGATCGCCGGCTTGGAGGTCATGCGCATCATCAATGAACCTACTGCCTCGGCGCTGGCATATGGCCTGGATAAGAAGAAGGACGAAACCATTCTCGTCTTCGACCTCGGCGGTGGCACATTCGACGTGTCCATTCTGCAGGTTGGCGAGGGCGTGGTTGAAGTCAAGTCCACCCATGGTGATACCCACCTGGGCGGCGACGACTGGGATCAGCGCATCGTCAATTGGGCGGCCGATGAATTCAAGAAGGATCAGGGTATTGACCTGCGCGCCGACCGGCAGGCATTGCAGCGCCTCCGGGAAGCGGCCGAGAAGGCCAAAGTGGAGCTTTCGTCTGTGATGGAGACAGAGATCAATCTGCCATATGTCACGGCGGACGCCAGCGGCCCAAAGCATTTGCAGCTCAAACTGAGCCGTGCCAAGTTCGAACAGATGACGGAAGACCTGCTCAATCGCTGCCGCGCGCCCTTCGAGGCAGCCGTGAAAGACGCCAAGATGACGGCAGCCGGACTGAACGAGGTGGTCCTCGTCGGCGGAGCCACACGCATGCCGATGGTCCAGGAGCTGGTTCGTAAGTTGACCAATGGCAAGGAGCCGAACAAGGGCGTTAATCCCGATGAGGTGGTTTCCATCGGCGCAGCCATTCAAGGCGGCGTCCTCGGTGGAGAGGTCAAGGACATCCTCTTGCTCGACGTTACGCCACTTTCGCTGGGCGTGGAGACGCTGGGCGGCGTGATGACCAAGATGATCGAGCGCAACACCACCATCCCGGTGCGCAAGACGGAAACTTACTCTACGGCCGCTGACAATCAGACCGCCGTGGATATCCATGTGTTGCAGGGCGAGCGCGAGCTTGCCTCCGACAACATGTCCCTTGGTCGTTTCCGGCTCGACGGCATACCGCCCTCCCCCCGCGGCATCCCGCAGGTCGAGGTGACTTTCGACATAGATGCCAACGGCATACTGAACGTGACTGCTCGCGATAAGGCCACCGGCAAGGAACAGAAGGTGACCATTACGGCCTCCACCAATTTGAACAAGGGCGACATCGATCGCATGGTTCAGGAGGGCAAGCAGCACGAAGCCGAGGACAAGAAGCGCCGCGAGTTGATCGATGCACGCAATACAGCCGACAACCTTGCCTACCAGTTGGAGAAGACGCTGCGCGACCTCGGCGACAAAGTGCCGGCAGGCGAACGCTCCAATATCGAGGCCAAGATCAGCAGCCTGAAGCAGGTAGCCCAGGGCGATGATCTGAATGCCATCAAGAGCGCCACAGACGATGCTCAGAATGCGTTCCATGCTCTGAGTCAGCAGCTCTATGCCCAGGGACAGCCGCAGGCGCAAGGCGAGGGCCAGGGACCTGCAAGCGGTGGCCCTTCCGGGCAGCCCGGCAGCGATGATGGTGACGTGGTCGAAGGCGAAGTGAAGGAATAGCCTCCAGGAGCTCACCTTTTTCAACAGGGCGGGTGGTCAGAAGTCTGACCACCCGCCTTCATTTCTACGCAGCATGGCTGTGCGCCCACGCTTTGCGATTCTCCGATTCGACGTCGATGAGCGCCCTCTTAGAATGCGAATGAGCAGGGCTGTATAATCCTCCCGATGTTAAATAGACTTCCCAGGCGCTTCTGGCTCGTGCCGGCGATCGTCCTGGCTGTTGTCGGTATCTATCTCCTTCCCCCGGTGCACGACCGTCTGGCGTGGCGCATCGACGACGCGCGCACCCAGATCAAATACTTCTTCAATCCACCAGACGAAGCCATCTTCCTGCCCACGCAGCAGGCTGCCATT
>DATDCZ010000094.1:0-3197 GCA_036524055.1 Anaerolineales bacterium
GGAAACCCAGCGCGCGAACCTCGCCCAGGCGGTCGATCAGCTCCAGGTTCTGCTCCACCTTCTTCCCGAACCCAATTCCGGGGTCGAGGATGATGCACTCATCCCGGATGCCGGCGGCTCGCGCCAGCCTCACGCTATCCATCAGCTCCCGCTTCACATCCTCGAGCAGCTCGCCGTACTCCGCGCCGGTGTAGGCATAGCCGAGTTGCTCGCGCACTTCCACGCTGGCCGGGTTGCTACGATTGTGCATCAGAATCACCGGACACCCGGCTTTGGCGGCCACTTCTCTTAGCCTCGGATCAGCCCGGAGCCCCCACACGTCGTTGATGGCATGTGCACCTGCGTGCAAAGCTTCCTCTGCAATCGCGGCCTTGTATGTGTCGACGGAGATCAGCGTCTCGGGGAATGCTTCGCGTAACGCCCCGATCACGGGAATCACTCGCTCTCGCTCTTCGTTCACACTCAACCCGTGCGAGCCCGGGCGCGTCGACTCTCCGCCAACGTCCAGAAAGTCCACGCCCGCACTCACAAACCTCCGCGCCTGTTCCACCGCGGCCGCGATCGCGCCCCTCTGCGCCGCCATCGGATCCCTCGGTTTTGATTTGCCTGTGCCGGCCCCTGCAGTTGTCGGAAGCAGCCCGTCACCGGAAAAACTATCCGGCGTGACGTTCAAGATCCCCATCACATACGTCCGGGAACCCCAATCCAATCTATGTCCTGCAATTTCAAGAGGTTTCATTGGCGATCGGGATGTTGACTCTGCTGTGAGGCGCGTGACCCTACGATGCCCCCATGGTGCTGGAACAAGGGAGATGCTCGACGCCACTCGTCCATACTCCTCCGGCTGCGTGGGCGCGAATTATATCAGTCGCAGATTTTGCCTATGCCGCCGGGGAGATGCCGCTGGCATCGACGTGCTCCAGCAGTTGCTGCATGGAAAAGCCGAGGAGCGGATGCTTGACGTCGGGCGCGATGCTCGCCAGGGGTACCAGCACGAACGGCCGCTTGTGCATCTGCGGATGGGGGATCACCAGGTTCGGTGTATCCACGATCAGATCGTCGTACAGCAGGATGTCGATGTCGATGACGCGCGGCCCCCAGCGGAATGTGCGTTTCCGACCGACCTTGCGCTCCACATTTTTCACATGGTCGCGCAGCGCGGCCGGCGCGAGATCTGTCTCTGCCTTGAGCGTCATATTGAGGAAACCCGGCTGGTTCTCCACACCCCACGGAGGCGTCTCGTACACTGCCGACTCACGGACAACCGTCACCTCCGGCGCCAGCGCCTTGACGGCTCGCCGCAGGTTGTCGCCCCGGTCCCCCAGGTTCGATCCCAGCCCGAGATAGATCGTATGCATGTGTGCTACCTCCACCCCTGCCCTGATTCTATCCCACGGGCGCACGTGCCATCCGGTTTCGGTGAGAGCCATTCGGCGCGATAATCAAGCAGGAGAGAGCAAATGACCAGGAAGTTTCCCATCAATCGAGCGCCGGTTCTCACCCTGTGGGCTGCGGTCGTTGCCGCTCGAAGCGGCTATGACGAGGATGCTGCGCTTACTCTTGGGCACACCCTTGCGGGCCTGAACGCACAGTCCAAAGGGCGCCGCCTCGGAATCTACGAGGCGAGCACAGAGACGGAGTCCGATAAAGGAAAGAAGAAGCCTGCTTCTGCAGATACAGTCCTGCTCTTGGGAAGGCAGGTTCCGGTCATCCATACGAAGCAGGGGCTGCGCGCCGCACGCGAGGGCGAGGCAGTCAACCCAGATAGCGTGCGGACCTACCTGCAGAAGAAGTTTGGCGAGCATATGGATGAGGCCCGCACGGCCATGGAGGCGCTCGCCAAATCGTTGACGCCCCAAGTGCTTGAGACCCGCGCCTTCGCGCTCTATGAGAAATTCCGCCCCCAAATACCGGAAGGCAAGAAAGGCTGGGGCGCCAAAGGGGAATTGGACCTTGATCTGATACGCCGGCTGGCCAAGTAAGGGACGCCGGCCCGACGCATGCCCTGACATCGCTGCAGCCGCTCATTCCGCGGGGCCCCTACTCGGCACCAAATTAGGGAGGTGTTCGCCGTGGATATCCACCTTGTGCCCCTGGGTTGGCTTCCTTTCCTAGTTATTCCAGTCATGGCTCTTGTGAACGGCCAGGACGAAGGCGAGGGCGGCGATGAAGCGCAAACGCGCGCCCGTGACTCGCAAGTGGGCTGGCTTCGTTCCATTGGCGATCGTCAGGCCCTGTTCCAGGTCATGGACAGCCACCGGCAGCTGACACAGGGCCTCGACGCCGCGGAAGCGCTCACAGAACTGGGTGATGTGCGCGGATTGGATCACCTCATCGACATGCTAGATAGCCGCAGTTCATACCTCCGGGACGAGGCGGCGTCCATTCTCAGGCACCTCAATCATCCGCGAGGGCTCCGGGCACTTAAGGAACACCCGGCTGCAACCGCCGCCCCCGACTCCAATGCAACCCGCGAGCAGCTATTTGACGATCTGAATGGCCGTGATACAGACGAGCTGATCGGCCTGTGGCACCATCACGACGAGTCGCGGTGGTCAAGCCGGGCCCTGCAGGTGCTTGAGGGGGTCCTCACAGACCGCCTGGGAGCTCCACCACCGACCGACGAGGTTACGGGCGACCCTGACTATCAGGCCATCGATGAGCACGTGAGCCCGCGGATCCAGGAGCTCTGGCGCTTGGGCGACGAGGACGGCTTGAAGGCCATATTTGAGACGGAGTCCGATACGTACGCGCTCATGGAGGCAGCCGAGGCGCTTGCCGCCCTCGGCGATAGTGAGGCGTTGGATTTTCTTGCCTTCACGCTGGATGAGCCGGACGAGAAGGTCAGCGATGAGGCCGCCCAGATTCTCGATTGGCTGAACTTGCCGCGCGGCAACGCAGCCCTGGAAGATCGAGGTTTTGAATTCGAGCCCCCGCCTGACAATCTGAATACCCGGACGGAGCCTGTTATTGCGCAACATACCCCTCAGCCTTCACCGCGTTCGTCGACGCTCCAAGCGCCGCCCATTTCGGGCATGGCAATGACGCCGCACGCTGCGATCCGGCCCGCCTGGCAGCAGAGTCCTTCATTGCCACCAGTCTCCGCCGGCATTCTGTTTTCCGGCGCGGCCGGCGGAATCGTTGGCTTCCTGGGCTTCCGACTGTTGCTGCATGTGCTGGGGCTCGAGCTGCTGCCA
>DATDCZ010000095.1:0-28416 GCA_036524055.1 Anaerolineales bacterium
GGGATGGCTTGGAATCGGCGCCGGGCCAGTGATGGCAGGCGCTGAGCTCTTCACCATGAAGATCACTGGTCGTGGCGGGCACGGCGCCGCGCCGCATCTCACCAATGATCCCATTGTCGCGGCGGCCCAGATCGTGGGTGCGCTTCAGACCATTACCGCCCGTAATGTTCCACCTTTGCAAGCGGCAGTGGTAAGCGTTACCACCATTCGTAGCGGAACGGCCTTCAATGTCATCCCCCAGCAGGCTGAGCTAACCGGCACCATCCGCACGTTTGAACCAGCAGTCAGGGCTCGCGTCCTGGAGCGATTCGGTGAGATCGCCACAGGCATCGGCAAGGCAATGGGCTGCGACGTGGATATCGAGTCCAAGCGCGTCACCCCTGCCGTGATAAATGCGACATCGATTGCGGTGCAGGCGCAGGATGTGGCCAGACGAATCCTGCCCGAGAGTGAACTGGATACAACCGGCTATACCACCATGGGTGCCGAGGATATGGCCTTCATGCAAGAGAAGATTCCGGGCTGCTATTTGTTCGTTGGTTCGAGCAACGCGGCCCGGCATCTCGATTATGGCCATCATCACCCGAAGTTCGACTTTGATGAGCAAGCGTTGCCGCGGGCCGTCGCATTGATGGCCGGCATAGCAGCGGACCTGCTCAGGTGAAATGGCCCGAGCTGGCATTCGCCTGATCTTGCTGGCACTCGCCGCCTTGCAGGTAGTGGCCGCTTGTTCCCTACCTTTGCGGGTGCCAGATGGACGCGCGACGGAGACATTCACCGCAACTGACCTCACCGCCGAGGCGCCCGCCTCACCTACAGCCCTGCCGCCGTCGCCCGGCTGCTATTACTCGTGGGCAACGCGCGAGCTTCCAGGACTCGGCCAGATTCTGCGGGCACGCCTGCAACCGCTCGGAGATGGGATACGCGAAAGCGCATATGCCTTTGGCGAGGACTGCCGCCACGATGATGGGACGGTCGATTTTCTCACCATGGAGGCTGACTTTAGAGTGCAGGTCCCTGTGGCTGATTCCAGCGATGAACGGGAGTTGGGCAAATGGATTGCGGACGTCATGAGCGCGATCGACAGCATCCCCGCATCGGATGTTCCCGGTTCGCGACCGGGGCGCGTCGAGTTTGAGTTTAAGGCCGTGGGCGGGGAAAGCCGGCGACTCACAATTGACATTTCAAGGTACCGGGCCGAGGCTCAGGGCCTTGAGGGCGCAGAGTTGTACAAGCACTTCTCTGCTCCGCCGTAATGCGCGCTGCTGGGCACAACGAGTCCCACACAAGGCAATGAAGATCGCGGTAACGGGTCCGCTTTCATACACTGGTAGATATGCAACTCGTCGTCTCTTAGCCCGGGGCGCCGATGTGGTGGGCCTTACCGGCCACCCAGACAGGCCGGATCCGTTCGGCGGACACATCCCCATCCACCGGCTCCAATTCGCTGATGTAGCCTTGCTCGAGCGAACGCTGCGCGGATGTGAGGTGCTCGTCAATACCTATTGGATCCGCTTTGATCGCGGTCGGAACACTCAGGAAAGGGCCGTCGAGAACACTCGGCGGCTCACAACGGCCGCCCGTAATGCCGGGATACGACGCGTGGTTCACGTGAGCATTACTAACCCGTCGCTGAATTCGCCGTTGCCCTATTTTCGCGGCAAGGCACAGAATGAGCAGTCGGTGATTTCATCGGGCCTGACCTATGCCATACTCCGGCCGACAGTCCTCTTCGGCAAGGAAGACGTCCTCATCAACAACATCGCCTTCCTGCTTCGCCGCTTCCCCTTCTTCCTTGTGCCCGGTCGGGGAGACTACCGGCTGCAGCCGGTCTACGTGGATGATCTTGCCGGTTTGATCGAGGCGGCTGTCGAGGCTTCTGATAGCTATGTTTGCGATGCCGTTGGACCCGAAGTCTTCACATTCCGGCAACTAGTACAGCTGATCGGCACGACCGTTGGGCATCCAAGGCCGATCTTCGCGGCACCTCCCGCCCTACTCCACCTTGCCGCCAGGGTGCTGGGAATGCTTTTCCAGGACGTCGTTCTGACGCGGCACGAGATCGATGGTCTCATGGCGAATCTGCTCGTGTCGACCGCACCTCCCCTATGCAGGACGCCTCTCTCAGAGTGGCTAAAGGAAAACTGCGCCACAGTCGGAATGAACTACGCCTCCGAATTGAGACGGCACTACGACTAGGTGCCCCTGATGCATCCCTACTTGGGGCGGGAACGGCCCAATTAGGGCGACTTGCGGCCGCGCAGGCGCTCGTCCAGAAAAGCCTTCTCCTCGGCCGCGTCTCGGAGCACCCCATCCAGCCGTTTCGCTCGCAGTTCCGTCAGGATTTCGGCATAGATCGGACCAGGGACCAGACCGAGTCGACGAAGGTCTGCGGCCGTTGTGTGAGGCCTAACGTGGCGCCAATCCATGATGTACTTCTGGAGTGCTCTCCCGGGCGCGCCACTCCGAGATGCCCTTGAAACGGCGTCAATCGCCGGCAGAGGCAGTGGATCAAGTACTCGGACCGCTTTGCTGGGGGGCGCGTCCGTGAGTTGTCGCAGGCGTCGTCGAAGACTCGAGGCCGCCAGAAGCAGACCGAGCAGGCGCCCATCGAAGTGCAATCGTCGATCGACAGATCGGATCTGCGCCGCAGAGAGATCCATCAGCCAGAGCAGCCACCGCCGAGTGTGAGGATCCTCCGTCTCCGGGGATGCGGAATCAGCGATCACCCTTGTGTCCGAGTTCAGTCGATTTACGACAAGCCGGCCATACGGCAGGGCGCGGTGCGCGGCACCCAACAGGCCCAGCTGCCCCAGTCTGTGGATTGCCTTCCCAGCGTGGTCTTCCATGAGAAGAAGGGCGAGCTCATGCCTGATCCGTGCGGCTGATACATCGGCGATCAAACCCCGCGCCTTGGGAACAAGCCGCAGTGTTCGCCGATCCATATGAAAGCCCAGGCGGTGCTCATACCGAACAGCCCGAAACATGCGAGTTGGGTCATCCTCGAACGAACCGCCGTGTAGCACCCGGATGACCCCCGTCCTTATGTCGGCGATTCCTCCCAGCGGATCGAGCGTATCCCCAAAATTGGACGCGTCCAGGTCGATCGCCACCGCATTCATCGTGAAATCCCGTCGCCGGAGGTCATCCTGAATGGTCCCAGGCTTCACCCGAGGCAGTTGCGCCGGACCAGCATAGGTCTCGGCCCGCGCCGAGATGAGGTCCAAGTGCGCGCCCGGGGCCTGCACGGCCGTCGCTCCACCCTTAGCGTCACGTTTCCAGGTTGCCGTGCCAAACTTCGGATGCACGATGAGGCGCCCCCCGTGATTGTGCTGCAGCATGCGGGCTAGCTCGATGGCATCACCCTCGACGACCACGTCAAGGTCGCCGGCTGGCCGGCCCAGGATCAGATCGCGCGGAAGGCCGCCGACCGCAAACAGATGCAGATTCATGGCCGCGGCTTGTCCTGCAGCCAATCTCAGGAGCTCGCGTTGATCCGGAGCGAGTGCACGCTGCAGTTCCGCTCCCAGATTCATTTTCACGCGAGCATTGTAACTGAAGAAATCGTGTATAATGCGGCGCATGTCGGCGAAACCGCTTCCGGCCCCGAGGTTGCTCGCGAACGCTTGGTCTGGATAAGCGTGTTTTACCGTGCAGTCGGCGGCTCCCAGACCTGGTGAGCCGTTTTTGTTTGTGAAGGCAGAGCACCGTTGAGGGCATCATGAACATCACAGTATTCGGGGGCTCCCAGCCCCCTGTTGGCAGCCGGGCATATTTGGAGGCACAGAGCCTGGGCGACATGCTGGCTCGGAGTGGACATACCGTGCTTACTGGCGGCTACATGGGTACCATGGAAGCCGTGTCGCGCGGCGCGGCGGAGGCTGGCGGGCACGTGATTGGCGTGACGTGTGAGGAAATTGGACACTATCACGGGCAGCCAGCAAATCGCTGGATCCATGAGGAGCGGAAGCAGGTCACTTTGCTTCAGCGTCTGCAGGTGCTGATCGCAAGCTCAGATGCCGCCCTGGCGCTTCCAGGTGGTCCTGGTACGCTGACCGAAATCGCCCTGATGTGGAACCTGATGACAGCGGGTTCCATCGAGCAGCGGCCGCTCATTATCATAGGAGAAGGCTGGAAGGCTGTCTGGGACGCCTTCTACGGCCACCTCGGCGAGTACACTCCTGCTCCTCTTCGGAACCAGATTCAATTCGCGCCCACTCCGGCAGCTGCGGTCGAGATGCTGACCACTCGACCGCTATGAATGATGGACAGAGGGCCCCATGCAAGCGCCGCGGCCCATTCGAAATCCACTACTAGGAATCAGGTGACCCATGGCAGAAGATAAGCTTCCAACCCGCGCTGAGGACTTCTCCGAGTGGTACAACCAGCTCGTCCTGAAGGCCGAGCTCGCGGACTACGCACCCGTGCGTGGCTGCATGGTTGTACGTCCATACGGATGGACCCTTTGGGAAAACATGACGGCTGCCCTGGATCGGCGCTTCAAGGAAACGGGCCACGTCAATGCGGCGTTCCCGATCCTGATTCCCATGTCGTTCTTCGAGAAGGAGAAGGAACATGTGGAGGGTTTCTCGCCCCAGTTGGCGGTAGTCACCCACGGCGGCGGGCAGAAGCTTGAGGAACCCCTCGTCGTGAGGCCCACGTCCGAGACGATCATCGGGTACATGTACTCCAAGTGGATTAAATCCTGGCGCGACCTGCCGGTCCTGATCAATCAATGGGGCAGTGTGCTTCGGTGGGAGCTCCGCACCAAGCTCTTCTTGCGGACCGCTGAGTTCTACTGGCAGGAGGGGCATACCGCCCATGCCTCCAAGGACGAGGCGCTGGAAGAGATGTATAAAATCCTCGATGTGTACACGGATTTTGCAACCAACGAGTGCGCTCTGCCTGTGATCAAGGGAGTGAAGAGCGAAACGGAGAAGTTTGCCGGCGCGGTCATGTCCACCTCCATCGAAGGTATGATGCAGGACAAGCGAGCTCTGCAGATGGCCACTTCACATTACTTTGGGCAGAATTTCGCCCAGGCTTTCGAAATCCAGTACCTCGACAAGGGAAACACTCTCCAGTATTGCCAGACGACATCCTGGGGATTGTCGAGCCGGATGATCGGCGCGATAGTCATGGTGCATGGCGACGATCAGGGACTGGTGCTTCCACCTCGCGTGGCGCCCATTCAGGTCGTATTCATTCCCATCTTCAAGAGCGAGACGGAGAAGACCGCGGTGATGGAGGTCGCTCATCGACTCTTCGAGGAAGCCAGGGCTGCGGGCCTAAGAGTCCGCATGGATGACCGGGAGGAGGTCACTCCGGGATTCAAATTCAACGATTGGGAACTGCGTGGCGTGCCCCTTCGAGTGGAGATCGGGCCCAAAGACCTGGAGAAAGGCACCGTCGCGCTATCGCGCCGCGACCTGGCGGGCAAAGGCAACAAGACCTTCGTGCCTCAAGCCGGCCTCGCGCTTGCGCTAGCTGAGGTCCTAACAGCTATCCAGGATTCGATGCTTACCAGGGCCACCGCATTCCGGGATGCAAACATCCACGACCCAGCCGACCTTGCTGAGTTGTCGCAGGTTGTCCAGGATGGCTGGGCCCTCTCGTGGTGGTGCGGGCGGAAGGATTGTGAAGCCAGGGTCAAAGAGGAAACGAAGGCGACCACACGCAACATCCCATTTGACCAACCTAAGGGTCCGGGCAAATGCATTGTCTGT
Organism: Anaerolineales bacterium; assembly: GCA_036524055.1. Lineage (GTDB taxonomy): Bacteria > Chloroflexota > Anaerolineae > Anaerolineales > Villigracilaceae > Fen-1038. Next base: position 5,727 of record DATDCZ010000095.1, read on the forward strand.
GGTGAAACGGCGGAGAAGAAGGTATATTTCGCACGGTCCTACTGACGCCCGTCTTGGGCACGTCCGCTGATTGAAATGCCCTCCATCGATCTCGCCCGCCTTCGCAAACAGGCTCTGCGTTTGGCCGATTTCTTCTTCGCACCGGACGAGTTTGCGCGCAACCTGAGCACAACGCTGGACTCTTACGTCAACTACACAGCTCGTTCACGTCGTGCCGCGAGTTCGGGGGCCAATCTGCCGGCTCACAGTACTCCACCAGTCGTCTTGAAGCAGATTGAGCAGGAAATCGGCAGGCTGGCATCCGCGCCTGAGAATGCCAATGCTGCCCTGGCATTGGCGGACCGTCTTTGGGATGAGGGCTGGCTTGAGACGCGTCTACTTGCCGCATTCGTGCTGGGGCGAATTGCCCCGGATGAAGGGCCCCACATCGCCCGCCTCACCGCCTGGATCTCCCAGGTACGCGACGCCGAGCTTGGCGCGCGTCTGCTCGATGCCAGTCTCCTCCGCATGCGGAAAGAGGCCCCGGACATGTTCCTGCAACTGCTCGGAGAGTGGTTACGTCCAGAGCGGCCGCGCCTCTGGCCCGCAGCGCTCAGGGCAGCCATCTCGGCCGTAAATGATTCCGCGTTCACGAATCTCCCAGGATTGATGGAGACGCTTGGTGCCGTGGTCGGATCGGCGCCCGAAGAGCTTCAACTTGACCTGCAAGAACTCATCACCAGACTCTTCCAACGTTCTCCAACTGAGACCACGTATTTGATTCGCCAAGCCCTGACCACCTCGGATGGCGGAACGATCGCTGTCGTCTTTCGCAGGATGTCTCCGTCCCTGCCGGCTGAGCTCAACGCGGAGATTCGCGAATTGGTCCGGGGCAAACCCCTTTCATCCGCCTGAGTCCCCACCCGCAGCGCAATATCTGAACGCAAGGAGGTGAAATGATCGGCATCCTGAACATCATTCTGGGTAGCGGGCTTGTGCTCGCCGGCCGTCGACTCTTTTGGCTTTTTGTCGGAGCGATCGGATTCCTGATTGGCATCGAAGTGGCGACGCGCATTACGTTTCAGTCGGAGCTATTCATGATACTTGCCGTCGTTGGAATCGGCTTCGTCTTTGCCTTGCTGGCCATATTCCTGGAGTCGGTAGCCATTGGCATGGCGGGATTTCTCGGTGGCGGCTTTGGGGCCATGGGCCTCATGCGGGTTCTTGGGTTCGATGCAACCGCCACAAGATTCCTGACCTTCATCGCGGGCGGCATCATCGGCGTCTTCCTCGTTGTTCTGCTCTTCAATTGGGCTCTCATAACGATCTCCTCTGTAACGGGGGCCTCCATGATCGCTGCCAATCTCCTGCTATCGCCAGTAGAACGCTCCCTCATCTTCATCGCGCTGGTGATTCTCGGTGTCGTATTTCAGGGCTTCACGCTGCGCCGCGAAGGTAAACCGCCGGCCACCAAAGTCATACCGCAGGACTAGGCGCTCGCGTCCGGCTCGGCATCTGGTCAGGACTGGACGAATCTCGGGGGGACGCCCCGGAATACGTGACCTCCCGGCTGCAGGCGCGTTTTGGGCTAAGTTCGGCACGATCTTGCGTTTTGTCATACCGAGAGCGGCCCCAGGATTCGCCCGCAGACGATACCGGCGCCATAACAATCGAACGGCCGCGCCACGCTCGATCTCCGGGAAAGCGCGCCCGGCACATCTTCTCAAAGGTGCGGGATCCGTGCGTCGTTACAAATCTGTGAGGGTACCGCCCGGCGGCGCCCAGTACAATCGATGACGATGGTGGATGCGGAATACCGCCGAGAGGTGGAGGCCTGGCGTTCGAGGCTGGATCAGGAGATCCGCGGCGAACGCGGCCTATTGGCCCTAAGCGGCCTATTCTGGCTGCAGAAGGGGATCAACACGATTGGCTCGTCGCGAGACTGTTCAATATGCCTGCCGAAGCCCGTACCGCGGTTGCTGGGGGCGTTTGATTTTGATGGCACGCAAGTCACATTCAGCACCGATGTAGGTCAGGCTGCTGACCTGAATGGTGTTCCCCTCCGGGAGCCCGCCCAGCTCAAATTCGAAGATGAAGACGGGGCAAGTCTAATCCGAAGTGGTGACCTCGCAATGGCCGTGACGAGGCACGGCGATCGCGTCGGTCTCAGACTATGGAATGCGGCACGGTCGCGCGCCTTTCCACCGCGCCGCTGGTTTCCGTTCCATGTTGACTTTTCCGTAAAGGGGACGTACACGCCCTACCCAGTGCCTGTAAGCGTAAGCTTGCCGGATTCGGTCCGCGGAACCCAGCAGGGCTACATGCAGGGCTATGTCTCGTTCAGGTTGCACGGCAAAGCTTATCGCCTGGATGCCGCTGAGACCGACGAAGGATGCCTTTTCGTCCCGTTTCGAGACTCGACCAATGGAGCACAGACCTATCCGGAAGGCAGGTATCTTCAGACCGGCGTTGTCGTGGAGGATGGCGAGGTTCTGGTCGACTTCAACAAGGCCTGGAATCCGCCTTCGGCCTTCACTGAATTTGTCGCGTGCACGTTCGCTCCCAAGGGCAATACGCTTGCTTGCCCAGTGGAAGCGGGTGAGTGTTATTCTCCGATCGCGGGGGACGGCGCAGCATGACGGGATCAGCTAGTGGCTGACTAGCGCTCGACGAGGCGGATCAGACTTTCTGGCACCCAGAATTTGCCGAGCCCAAGGAATCCAATCACGAATGACGTGGCGAGGACGGCGATACCAAAGAGGATCAGCACTCGATCGCGCAGACTGTAGGAAAGCTGCACCAGCCAGGTTCGCGGGCCCACTCCAAAGGCGCGCAGGTCCATCGCGTCGATGATGTCCTCGCTCCCGATGATTGCGTGTATGGTGACTGGCACCATAAGCGGTCCGAGCTTCCTGACCTGGGCGAAAAGTCCCCCACTGATCTTCTCAAGTTCATAACCCCTGGCCCTTTGGGCGTCCATAGTGAGCTGAAAATCGCGGCCGAACGTCGGGATGAAACGCATGGTCAGGTCCATGGCGTAGGCGATCTTATCTGGCAACCCCAGACCTTTAAATGTTATCCCATAGAGTGCCGGATTCAGTGAGTATGGAATCAGGATGGTCATAACGGCAATGCTGAACACACGAACGAACTGGCTGACACCAAAGAAGGCCCGTTCCACGGTCACTTTGAGCGCAGGCGTCCAACCAAGGATGGAAAAGCCGGCCTTGAACTCCCGGATCAGGTGCTCCTGCTGATACACTTCCGTTCCACCCCGACCCGTAAGAAACGTGAGCACCGAGAAGAAGAATACAAACCCGATAATGAAAACGAATGCACGCCGGATCTCATGCCAGCGGATGCCTGAGGTAAGCAGGACAGCCAACGAGATCACAAAGAAGAATGCCAAAAAGCGCACGTCCCAGAATGCAAGCGTGGAGAACAGAAAGCAAAGATAGAAGATGATCCAGGCGCGGCTGTCAAACCGCTGAATCAGCGAGCTCGATCTCTTCCGATAACGCCAGGCAACCAGCATTGCTTCCTAGTGGCGGGGCGGCCCCGGGAACGGCCGCCCCGCTCTAGTATCCGATTATCGACCGGATTGGCGCTGCACGGCCGCGTAGGCAGCGACCAGCAGCGGCACCAGGATGGCTGCGAAGATCAGATTCGGGCCCGCAGCCGGCAGGAACTCACCAACCACGGCCGCGGCCAGGCTGAAGCCGTTAATCCAGATATCCGAGAGGGCGGCAAACAGGATGCCCAGGATGTTGCCCAGCATGCCCCAGGTCACGGCGGCTGCGATATCCAGGTTTGACCTGAAGAGGACTCTCACCAGCAGCACTAGCAGGAATCCCACGATGATGGCGACCCCCGCGAAAATGGATATGGTGGCATCGCCGAAGATGTTGTTCGCAGGATCAAAGAAAAGCATGTTGGGCTGGTTCCGATTAATCAGGAACAGGGCCACAGCCAGCACTGCCAGGACGCCGCCCACCCACATCACGGTATCGAGGCTCTTCTTCTTGTCCTTGAACAGCATCGCCAGGCCCGCGATAAAGCCAACGAGGCCATTGCCGATGCTCCATTGCGGGGACAACCCGAAGCCCGTAAGCGCATCACCGAACATGTTGCCAACGGCGCCAGTGAAGAAGCCAACCACCGGGCCGAACGCATACCCGAAGAACATGGGAATGGCAATGGCCGGGCGCAGGGATACCTGGCTCAGCGAAGGCACGACAAAAACGGTGCCGTTGAACAGCCAGGAGAAGACCGCATATAGTGCCGCGCCAATGGCCATCCAGACCACTTCGCGCGTGCCCACCTCCCAGGCCGCGTTATCGCGCGTGGCGAGGTAGACAGCAAACGCGATCAGCAAACCGATGATCACGAACACAAAGCGGAGAACAAGAGTCGCCTGATCCACCGAGAAGTTGAAGGGTCCCACCGTCTGTGTCCCAAACAGGAACATGATGACAGCGAAGATCACGAGGATCACGGCAAGGGCGATCAGGACGTTGGTGAACCGATTTCCCATTTCTACTCTCCTCTGTTTCAGATATGTGCGAGCGCCTCTGCCCGCATGAAGGCGCCGGTCTGTGGAAGACGTTCCACGTTCAGTGCCAGCAGAGATGATGGTACGAGCCGACAGGCCTCAAGTTGCCTGAAGTCGCGCAGCACCGCCTCGGGACGACCATCCGCGATCAGCCGTCCATTTGCCATGAGCAGCACCCGGTTGGAATAGATCACAGCCAGGTCCACATCGTGGGTGATGAACATAACCGAGCTGAAACCGGGCAGCTGCAAAATGGCATCCATGAAGTTCATGTAGTTCTGGTAATCCTGTCCGGCGGTCGGCTCATCCATCACCAGGATGCGGGATCGCATTGCCAGGATGGCGGCGATACTGACGCGCTTTTGCTGGCCGAAAGACATGGCCAGCGGTGGATCATTCTCCCGGTCCGTGAGGTTTACTATTCGTAGCGCCTCCTTCACCTCCTTCTCGATCTCCCCTTTCGGGTGCTTGAGATTCGTCGGTCCGAATGCCAATTCCTCATGGACCGTCGGCGCAAACAGCATGTGGCTTGGGCTCTGGAACACGTAGCCGAGAGTGGAGGCGATTTGCGCCACGCTCGCCTCCCGGGTATCGCGGCCGTCGACAATGACACGGCCGCTCCGTGGCCTCAGTAGGCCGATCGCGTGCTTGACGAGCGTTGTCTTGCCGGCGCCGTTCGCACCCAGCACCGCAATCACGTCGCCCTGATGAATCTCGAGATTGATCCCGTGAAGGATTTCCTCCTCAGCCTCGTAGCCGAAGGAGACGTCTTCAAATCGAACAAGGGCGGTGCCCTGAGTCATATTGGCGCCGCTGCCGGGGAGTATATCGATCGGACGAGGCGCAGCGTCAGTCCGGGCCCTCATAACAATATCGGCCGCCGGCAGCTTTACTTCATGATAGTCCACGACGCTGGACAGACCAGCCACGGGGCCCAGGTATCGAATCTCCCCCTCCGACATGAACATCACTCGTTCAGGATGGATTTGCAGCACGTCCTCCACCCGATGTTCGACCAATAGGACCGTAAGCCCCTCATCGGCGAGCTTGCGGATCATGGCAAGAGATTCTTGCGCGCTTGCAGGGTCCAGGCTGGCAAGCGGCTCATCCAATAGAAGGATGCCGGGACGCATTGCCAGGACTCCGGCCAGCGCCACCTTCTGCTTCTCGCCACCCGAGAGGCTAAACGTGTCCCGGTCGCTAAGCCCCGCTATTCCCAGCAACTCCAGCGCCTCTTGGACGCGGGCAACGATCTCCAATCGCTCAAGCCCAAGATTCTCCAGGCCAAAAGCCACCTCATTAAGCACTTTGGTGCCCAGGATCTGGCGTTCCGGATCCTGGAGTACCGTACCTACCTTCTGCGAAATGGTAGACAGCTTCAATCCGAAGGTGTCTTCGCCATCTATGCGGATCTGGCCTGTCAACTCACCCTTGTAGGAACGCGGCACAAGGCCGTTGATTGCTCTGATCAGCGTGGTCTTTCCACATCCGCTTGCCCCGGCAATGAGCAGTACTTCGCCCGCGTTGGCAGAGAACGATAGCTGGCGGATGGCCGGCCCTTCGCGGTCACGGTAGCGAAACGTTAGATTATTGACGACCAGGGGCGGCGAACCGTTCATGACGTCTGCCCCGCTTCCGACTCGTCCACCCTTACGACGAACTTGTCTCCCACATGGACCCCGAGGGCGGACGCCGCATTGCCATTCACCACGGACACGATCAGATTCCCGGTGCTGCCCAGCAACGCAACGAGCTCGCCCGGGGGCCGATCGCCGAAGGTATCCACAATGCCGTGGATTTCTGCCCCACCAAGACTAATATGTGCGGCGTGTTTCTTTCTAAGAAGGCCACTCAAATCCTCGACTCTGAGATTTGAGGCCACATTGCCAAAGTGATCAATGTGGATCACCTCGCCGTCCCAGCCATCGCGCACTCTCGTTGGCCGGGGAAGGGCCACTTCAGCAGGCTCCTCGATCAGGGATCCCAGGTCTTCGAGGGGGACGCCCCGCGCCAGATGCGCCGCGCAGGGCGCGAATATGTCCCTTCCATGGAACACATGGCTGATGTCAGAAAGCCAATAGCGCGGGTTATTCAGGTTTACAAAGCGAAGGTTCTGTCCTTCAGCACGCGCCCTCTGGAGCCACAGCGTGATCAGGCCATTGTCCGGGCCAACGTAGAATTGCGATCCGATCCGGGCCGCCATCGGGCGTCGTGCCGTTCCAACGCCGGGATCTACAACGACTAGATGGATGGTACCGGGAGGGAAGTACGGCACCGACCGCGACAGAATCAGCGCGGCCTCACGAATGTCCTGCGCACGGATCATGTGGCTGATATCCGCGATGTGGGCTTGAGGACAGATTCCCCAGATCACCCCCTTCATCACGCCCACGTTTCCATCCTTGATGCCGAAATCGGTCATGATGGCAATCGTGGGCACCATATCTCTTCGCCTCTGGGTCAACGAGATGACAACTCGGATGGCCGTCCCGACTCGCGCATATGCCGCTCGGCCGTGCCTCTGTCACTACTTGGCGATTATCAAGGGAGACACGTGGGGTGTCAAGACACCAGTGCTACCTGAGCGCCGTTAGCCTGGTCGTTGATTGCTCCGTCGGGAGCTCGTTGCCCAATTCACATGCAAGATCGTCCATATGCTGTTGCACGTCGTGGGAAAGTCACAGGCACCGCGGTGCCCGCTAGACGCTGGGCTACCCAACAGACACCCATTCGCCCGCGGCGCCTCGGACGATCACTGGCCCCCGTGATTCGCTTAACCAAGAGCGCGGGACGTGCTCCCATGGGACCATGCCCAGGGCTTCCGGCTGTTGGATTGGCACCCATGTTGTCCCTGCTGACGCGCCCAGAATGTGAGTAATGTCAGCATGCCTTCAGTATGCCTTGCTTTGACGATTGTGAATTCCTACGCTATACTGGACGACGCGTTTCAGACATCTGTCCCGGTGCTGCTGAGCGGTACCGGGAGTGAGTACTGCAAGAAGAACATCACTATCGCAGGAGGCCCCATGGCATTCAAACTGACATACGCAACAATGTTCAATCCGCCGGAGGAGCTGCACAAAGGCTTCGATGCTGCCGTCGTGCGGCTGAAGCAGAACCTCGGCAAAGAGTACGGCATGATCATCAACGGTAAGGACGTGTTCGCCGACGAAAAGCTTGAAGACCGGTCGCCTGTGAACACGGACTGGGTTCTTGCCAAGATGCAGAAGGGCACACCGGCCCATGCGCAGCAAGCTATTGCCGCTGCCCGCAAGGCCTTCCCGGCATGGTCACGCACACCCTGGCAGGAGCGCGTGAAGCTCGTCCGCAAAGCTTCCGCCATCATCGAACAGCGCATCTTTGATCTCGGGGCCGCGATGGCTCTCGAGGTCGGCAAGAATCGGATGGAATCCCTCGGTGATGTGCAGGAAACCGCGGATCTGATGGCATACTCCGCGCTGATGATGGAGCAGAACAAGGGCTTCATCAAGCCCATGGGCAAAGACCCTCTCGTCGGCTATAGCGCCACGAATACATCTGTGCTCCGCCCCTATGGCGTCTGGCTGATTGTCAGCCCCTTCAACTTTCCATTTGCTCTGACTGGCGGGCCTACTGGGGCGGCCCTGGTCGCAGGGAATACCGTGGTCATCAAACCGGCCACAGACACAGCCTGGATCGTACGGCTGTACGCCGATTGCCTGCGGGACGCCGGTTTTCCGGATGGCGTTGTCAATTTTGTGACCGGCCCTGGTTCCAGTCTTGGGCAGGCGCTCGTCGATAGCAAGGAGCTCGATGGCGCCACCTTCACCGGCTCATTCGACGTTGGCATGAAGCTATTTAGGGACTTCGCTCAGCGGAACTACGTCCGACCGGTGGTGTTGGAACTGGGTGGCAAGAATCCTGCCATTGTTTCACGGCACGCCAACCTGGGAGATGCAGCCACAGGCATCCTGCGTTCTGCATTTGGCCTGCAGGGCCAGAAGTGCTCCGCCGCCTCACGAGTTCTGGTTGAGGAGCCGGTTTACGAGGAGCTTATTGGACGCCTCAAGGAGCTGACGGACAAGCTCGTAATCGGCGACCCAACAGAACGCGCCACCTATATCGGTCCGGTCATAAACAAGAGTTCCTACAACGACTTCAAGAACTTCACCGAAGAGATCAATCAGGCCGGCGGCAAGTTCCTTGCGGGCGGCCACGTGAAGACCGGCGGAATGTACGACAAGGGCTTCTATTGCGAGCCGACGTTCGTCACCGATTTGCCTTACGAGCATAGACTCTGGCAGTACGAGATGTTCCTGCCGATCACGACCATCGGCCGAGTCAAGAACCTGGATCAGGCGATGGAGATCGCCAACAGCGTTAACTATGGCCTTACAGCCGGCTTCTACGGCTCACTCGACGAAACGGATTGGTTCTTCGATAAGATCGAGGCAGGAGTCACCTACGCGAATCGTCCGCAAGGGGCGACCACGGGTGCCTGGCCGGGCTTCCAGCCCTTCGGAGGTTGGAAGGGATCCGGTGCCAGCGGCAAGAACGGCGGCGGCCTCTATTATGTCCAGCTCTATATGCACGAGCAGATCCGCACGCTGATCAAGCCTGCTGCAAACAGCAAGGCTTCCCATAAAACCGCGCCAAAGAAGAAGCTGAGTGGCCGTCCTCGGAAGACCATCAAGAAAGCGGCACGCAAGGCTGTTCGTCGTCGTTGAGATTTCAGGGAGCCCCTTCCCCGGCGGGGGAAGGGGCTTTTTTGATATCGTATGTTGCGTGAGTTCATCTCTCGCGTTGGCATATTCCTGATCCTTATCGGGCTTGGAGTCCTAATCCTCTTCATAGCCTCAAGCGGAGCCGGCTCGGCCAATTTCGACTATTTGTTTTGGGCGATGCTGGCGTTGATCGGCGGATTCCTCCTGCGTGGTCGCCGTGAACCGCCCCCCTCGGGCGAGCGATTCAGTCTGCTGCGCAGACTTCGAGGCCCAACGAGGAATCGTAAGGAGCACAGATGACAACTTCAAAGCTTATGTCGCTGCGTGAGGCGGTTGGAGCATATGTGAAGGACGGCGATGTTGTCTACGCAGCAGGGTTTACGCATCTGATTCCATTTGCCGCCGGTCATGAGATCATCCGTCAGGGACGGCGCGACTTGATACTGGCGCGTGCGACGCCGGACCTGATCTATGATCAGATGGTCGCGGCGGGCTGCGCCCGCAAGGTGATTTTCTCGTACATGGGGAATCCCGGCGTTGGGTCCCTCCGTCTCGTGAGGGCGGCCATTGAGAGCGGCGAACTGGAGTGGGAAGAGTACTCTCACTTTGGCATGATCACTCGCCTTCAAGCTGGCGCTTCGGGTTTGCCGTTCCTGCCCATGAATCAGACCGCTGCTACAGACCTCGAACGGTTCAATCCAAAGATCCGACGGATCCCCGATCCCTATGGGGGAAAGGATGTGATCGTCGTCCCCGCTCTGAACCCGGACGTCGCCATCATTCACGTTCAGCGCGCGGACTCAAGCGGCAATGCGCACCTATGGGGCATTATCGGCGAACAAAAGGAGGCTGCTTTCGCCGCCCAGATAGTCATCCTCACGGCCGAGGAGATCGTCGATGAAGCCGTGATCCGGTCGGATCCAAATCGCACCCTGATCCCGGGCCTTGTCGTAGACGCGGTCTGTCATGTTGCCCATGCCAGCCATCCGTCCTATGCGCAAGGGTACTATGATCGTGATAACGCCCTGTACGTTCGGTGGGACAAGATCAGTCAGTCGCCGGCAGAGGTTCGCGCCTGGCTTGATGAATGGGTGTACGGCGTTCACGATCGAGAAGAATATTGGTCAAAGCTGGGCCCGGAAACGCATACGCGGCTTGAGGTCCGGCCAAGAGTAAGTCAAGGCATAAACTACGGCGAATATTGATCTGCAACACACATCAACAGCCCCTAGGCCAGGCTCGCCTATTGTAGCGGATCCAACTGGGTCGATCCCCTGGATGGATCTGGGTGGCAGCGGACCCAGCCTGGTATTCCTCCATGCGAACGGGTACCCGCCCGCTTGTTACAAGCCGCTACTGGATTTTCTCGCACGGAATTTTCACGTTTCCGCAATTCTGCAGCGGCCCCTTTGGCCCAATTCAGCTCCAGATAACTTGAATTCGTGGCATGTTCTCAGCGATGATCTCCTGGATTTCCTGGATGAGCTACGGTTTGACCGCGTCGTCGCCGTCGGACACTCATTGGGTGCAGTTGTTGCCCTTAGAGCTGCCCTGACAGCACCGGACCGCTTCGGCGCACTTATCCTCATAGATCCGGTCCTGAAGGGTATCCCTGCAATCCTGGCCTGCAGGATCCTGCGCCTCTTGGGCCTGTCCGTTCAGGCCCAACCACAAGTCCGTAGTGCACTGCGCCGAAGACGCGACTTTGCCGACGACTGTACGGCATTCGATGGTTATCGGCGTCAGGATGTATTCCGCGGCATTTCGGATGCTGGATTGCGGACTATGATCGCCGGCATGACAGTAGCGACCACACAGGGCTCGCGTAAATTGATCTACAGTCCCGAATGGGAGGCGCGCATCTATGCAACGGCCGTATGTAATGACCTGGATCTGTGGTGGAGAATATCGCGCCTGAGCGTGCCGACGCTGATCGTCCGGGGAGCCGCATCCAGAACGTTCACTCACGCCACGTATTGTGCAGTTCATGCAATAAATCACCGGATTCGGCTGCAAACGATTCCGAATTCGTCGCACCTGGTGCCGCTTGAATGTCCGCGCTCTGTTTCCGAAACAGCGCTTGCGTTTCTCGCGAGTCCTGTACCGACACTAACGGAGCCTCCTCTTGAGGAAGGAGCTGCCGCGAATTCGCGAGAAGTTGCCAGACAAAAGGAGAAACATGAGTGATCCCTTGTATTCATCTGCTGAACTCATGATCATTAATGCCGCGCGGCTTCTGCGCGACGGCGATGTCGTATTCGTTGGCGTGGGGCAGCCCAATCTGGCGTGCAATCTGGCGAAGCGGACGCATGCGCCCAACCTCGTCATGATCTACGAGGCCGGCGTCATTGGTGCGGAGCCCGCCCGTCTGCCGCTTTCCATCGGCGATCCGACTTTGGTCAGCGGCGCCTTGTCGATCGTCAGCATGTATGACATCTTCTCCCTTTATCTGCAGCGCGGCAATATCGACGTCGGCTTCATGGGCGGCGCGCAGATCGACAAATACGGCAATATCAACGCGACCGTCATAGGTCCCGACTATGCGCGCCCAAAAACCCGCCTGCCCGGATCCGGCGGGGCGCAGGAGATTGCGGCATGGGCCAACAGGTGCTATCTTATGACGCCTCACCAGAAGCGTCGCTTCCCGGAGAGAGTAGACTTCCTCACATCGGCGGGTTTCCTTTCGGGCCAGGGGGATCGCGAGGCTGCCGGGCTTCGCGGCGGTGGCATGTTGGCGGTTGTGACGGACATTGGAATTCTCGAGCCCGATCCCACAGGTGAGCTCGTGCTTACAACACTACACCCAGGACGGACCGCGGAACAGGCCCGGGAGAACACGGGCTGGGCGCTGAAGACGGCCGACAGCCTGCGAACCTCAGGCGCGGTCACAGACGAGGAATTGCGCATCCTACGAGAGCAATTGGATCCCGCCGGCACATACTTGAAATCGGGACAATAAGCCTGATACGGAAGGCAGTATGAAGATCCCATCCACCCGTCCATGGAGGCCCCTTCTGGCGGAGATCTTTGTCTCGCCTTCAGAGCCTCGCCTGCGCGCCGGGTGGCGGCTCACGCTGCAGGTCATCCTGCAATCCGTACTAATGGCGGCGGCAGGGGTGGCCTTGGTCGTGGCGCTTCCGAGCGTAATGACAGGCACCCTATCTTCCTTTGCGGAAACCGAGCTCATGGCGAGCCAGATCGCGGAACTGGCTGCGGTGACTGCTTCGATCTACCTTGTGCGCAGGATCTTGGATCGAAGATCGTTCCCAAGTCTTGGCCTTCAGCTGGAGCGCATGGCCCTGGTCGATTTCGTGCTGGGCATCGCTATCACGTTCTTGATGATGGGCTTGATATTTTCCCTGGAATGGCTCCTGGGGTGGCTTGAGCCAACAGGGTTTGCATGGCAATTCCAGTCGTGGAGCGAGGTGTTGGGGGAAGTCGGGCTCTTCCTTATCGTCTGCCTCATGGTCGGCTGGAATGAGGAACTGATGAGCCGGGGCTATCACCTTCAGACGATCGCCAGCGGAACGACCCTCACGCTCGGCTGGATCATCTCTTCCACAGCTTTTGGCCTGCTGCACTTGGCGAATCCACACGCGAACCTCGTCGCTGTGATTGGAATTCTACTTGCGGGCTTGTTTCTTGGATATGCATATATACGTACAGGGCGCCTGTGGCTTTCGATTGGGCTGCACACAGGCTGGAACTTCTTTGAAGGCGTCGTTTTCGGCTTTCCAGTCTCCGGACTGCCCTTCTACCGCCTGATGCGCACGTCGATAACAGGGCCGGAGACGTGGACTGGCGGCGCTTTCGGCCCTGAGGCCGGATTGGTCTTGATCCCCTCGCTGGCACTGGGTACCGCCTTGATCTTCCTGTATTCGAAGCATCGAGGGCGGGCATAATGGTTGTTGAGCTCGCGATGTTTGATCTCGGCAATACGCTCTTTTTTGATCGGCCCGGCTCCTGGCCCAAGGTCTACGCACAGGCCGAATCCGCACTCTGGCGCTCCCTGAAGCAGGCGGGCTTACGCGTCAGTCCAGAGGATCTCTACGGCAGACCAGACACATTGCTTGGGTACTACTACGCGCTGCGTGGCAGCGGCATCCAGGAGCCCGGTGCCTTTGCGGTCCTCAAGGGCCTGATCCTGCGGCAGGGTTTGTCGATTGAGGACAGTGCGATTTCGAAGGCCTTGCGCGCTATGTATGCCGAGACTCAACGGAACTGGCGGGTCGACGCTCGCGCCCGCGCCGTGCTCAAGACGCTGCTGAAACGTGACGTGCGCCTCGGCGTGGTGTCAAATGGATCAGACGACGCAAATGCATTCGAGATGCTGGAAAGGGCCAAGCTAAGGAGCTTCTTCGACCTGGTTCTGACCTCAGCGGCTCATGGTCGCCGCAAACCGGACGCCAGCATCTTCCAATCCGCTCTGGCACACTTCCAGGTTGAGCCTGCCCAAGCTGTGATGGTCGGCGATAGCTACGAGGCCGATATCGTTGGCGCGCATGGCCTTGGCATGCACACGATATGGGTCCGCCGGCGTGAAGCACCGGCCCCCGAACATCCTGCGGTACAGCCCGATGCGATCGTTGCCGCTGTGCGGGAAGTCCCCCCCCTGCTCTTCCGGGACTTGGCACCCAACGTCCATTGAGCCGCTTGTACCGGGGACAGTTTCCCTGTACACTTGCAGCATCTCGCCAATCGGAGGAGCACATGGAGATCAAGGTCTCAAGTGAAATGGGGCGTATCCCCGTGACTGTCTTGCATGTGGACGGCAACATCGACTCGATGACCTACGAGGCATTTCTATCCAGGGCCGAGGAGTCGATCAAGGACGGCGCACGCCATCTGCTCATCGATCTTGAGCATGTGCCGCTGGTCAGCAGCGCAGGCCTGCGTGCCTTCAACAACATCTTCATCAAGCTCCGCGAGCTGTCACCCGACGTGACCGACCAAGAAATGCGCGACGGCATCAATGCCGGCACCTACAAATCGCCGTACCTCAAACTCGCGAATCCCTCCAGGGCGACCCGACTTGCCCTCGACACCAGCGGTTTCAGCATGTTCCTCGAGATTGTTCCCGACGTCCAGGCCGGCATTGCAGCATTCTGAACGTAAGCCTCCACCAGGCTCCAGAAGGGCGTCGTGCGACGCCCTTCTCGTTTCGCGGCATCAAGCCTTGGGTGCATCGGTGAACAGAGGCGGGATGGTAGAATTTTGACTCATGGCTGATCTGTTCGATCACGCGATGCAGGAGCGGCTCCAGAAGGAAGCTCCTCTCGCTGCGCGCATGCGTCCGCGGACACTTGACGAGTACATTGGGCAGGAGCACATCGTCGGACAGGGAAAGCTCCTGCGACGGGCCATTGAGGCGGATCGGCTTTTCTCGTCCATTATCCTTTGGGGACCCCCAGGAACCGGCAAGACCACACTGGCACAGGTTATTGCCAACACCACGCGAAGTCATTTCGAGACCATTTCGGCAATTCTGGCCGGCAAGGCGGAACTCAGGGAGATCATCCAGGCGGCACTCGAGCGACGTCGGCTGCACGGGACCAGGACCATATTGTTCGTCGACGAAGTGCATAGATGGAACAAGGCACAGCAGGACGCGCTGTTGCCCCACGTAGAGAACGGCACGGTCACGCTCATCGGCGCAACAACCGAGAATCCGTTCTTCGAGGTCATTAGCGCATTGATCTCCCGGTCCAGGGTTTTCCAGCTCCGCAGCCTCAACCGTGAGGAAACAGGCATTCTCCTGGATCGTGCGTTGGCAGACCGCGAACGGGGCTACGGCAGCAGGTCGATCATGCTCGCGCCAGAGGCCCGTGCCCACATCATTGAGGTGGCTAGCGGGGATGCTCGAAACGCCCTTAATGCGCTCGAATTGGCGGTGGAATCGACGCCAGAGTCAGCGGACGGCAAGGTACACATTACCCTCGACGTGGCTCAGGAGTCGATCCAACAGCGAGCTGTACTGTACGACAAAGATGGCGATGCGCACTACGACACGATCAGCGCCTTCATCAAGTCCGTCCGGGGCTCAGATCCGGATGCAGCCTTATATTGGCTTGCCAAGATGGTGCATGCCGGTGAAGACCCGCGGTTCATACTGCGCAGATTGATCGTGCTTGCAGGTGAGGACATCGGCCTGGCTGATCCCATGGGCGTCGTGGTTGCCACCGCCGCGGCTCAGGCCTTCGACTACATTGGACTGCCCGAGGGGGTCTACCCACTCGTTGAGGCGACGCTGTACCTGTCGACGGCGCCGAAATCTAACAGCGCAGGGGGCTATTTCAAGGCCATGCAGAAGCTCGAGGAAGAAGGGCAGGTGTCCGTGCCGCGGCATTTGATGGACAGCAACCGAGACGGTGAGGCCATGGGCCACGGCAAGGACTACGTCTATCCCCACGAATTTGAGGATCATTTTGTCCCGCAGCAGTACCTTCCAAAGAGGCTGCTCGGAACCTACTTCTACCGGGCATCTGGTGAGGGCTACGAGGCACAAGTCGCTGCTCGCCTGCAGATGTGGCGCGAGGCTCAAAGGAAGGCGCTCGGCATAGAGCGCACCGTCGAACTGCCCGACCTGGATGAGAGTAAGATCCAGGAAATGAAGCGCCGGATTCGCTAAGCATGACCCTGCTGCTGCTGATCCGGCATGGTGAGAACGACTTCTCAAAGCGCGGTATACTCGCCGGCCGCCGCCGAGGAGTGCACCTGAATGACAAGGGGCGGCAACAAGCCGAGGACCTCGCCAACTCCCTCTCGGGTCTCCCAATTAGGGCGATCTACTCCAGCCCATTGGAGCGAGCGATGGAAACCGCAGCTCCGCTGGCAAACGCCCTCGGGCTGCCTTTGCGGCGAGCGTCTGGCCTTATCGAATCTGATGTTGGTATCTGGGAGGGGAAAGCAGTGCGCCGGCTTGGCCTTGGCAAATACTGGCGCATCATACAGACAGCCCCGTCACGTGCCGGTCATCCTGGCGGAGAGACGTTCATCCAGACGCAGACGCGCATCGTCGGCGCCCTCGAAACCATCTGCGCGAAGCAACGCGCCAAGGACATGATCGCATGCGTCCTGCATTCCGATCCGATCAAGTTGGCCGTCGCACACTATATCGGGCTTCCGCTCGACAATTTCCAGCGCTTGGGGTGTGACCCCGCTTCCGTCACTTTGCTGGCACTCGGAGCTTCCACTGCACGGCTGATCTGGCTTAACCGCCAACCGCCGTTCGAAGTCCCCTTCCCCCCGCAGCGCAGGTAGCGTCTGGGGCCACGCGTGGACATCTTGCCGTCCTCCCCGGCACCATGATCGTCCGGGCGCCATGGAGCGGATGCATCAACAGGGCAAGTACCCCACCCGGTTTACCTAGGCGCCCTCAAACAGGTCCCGGCTGATTCGATGCCCGGTATCGACGGGTGGAAACGCCCGCATGAAGCTCTCGGTCTCGCCCAGCATTCCCATGATGAATGCCATCAGGCCGCGGCGCATCTGGATGCCGCCCTGTGATGCATGGCAGGCCCCCGCTTGGGCCTTGATCTTGGCAACTGGCGCGATGTTTATCCTTACATGTATGGGGAACTCAAATGCAGTGAGAGACACCAGGTCAATGTCCTTGTTGCGGCCCCACCGGCGCGGATCAATACCCACCAAGGGCATGAGGCGCGTGATGAGACGTAGCAGACGGTTGGGAAGCACATAGTAGAAAAGGGCCGGGGGCGAAAAGGGCTCGCCGGCCTCTGGATAGAAGCTGGGATCGGCGGAACGCTCGAACGCCAGATTCGTGGCCTGATGCATATGGATGTGGTCTGGGTGGCGGTACCCGCCTATCGGGTCGAATGTAAGTACGACATCCGGCTTCAATGCACGTATATGCTTGACGATCTGACCTGCAACGTGGTCTATCGGCTGCACAATGAGCGCCCGAAGATGAGTATTAGCCGGCTGACCGGGCATACCGGAGTCCCTGTACCCCATGAAGTGAACCGCCTCCAGCCCCAGATGCTGGGCGGCGCACCGCAATTCGGCTTCACGCAGGTCGGAAATGGAGGCGAAACCTTTCAAATACTCCGCATCGACTGTGCCAGCCTCGCCTCGGGTTGCGCAAAGCAACACAACCCGGTGCCCCTGGCGCGCATATAGGGCAAGCGTTCCGCCGGGGCCAAATGACTCGTCGTCGGGGTGTGCAAAGACTGCCAGCAATGTTCGTCTCTTAGAAGTCAACTTACTCTCCAAGTCTGCAAGTTCGCGGTCGCCAAATACTGGTGGAGCACCGAATATCCCACGCCATTGACGGACATGGCGGCTGGGCACGAATTTGCGAGTATACTCGCTCGACTGTCACCTATGCAAGGCGGAGTAAGGCCCAAACAGGACGGATGTTGCCTCCAAAGGGAGAACAGATGGAATTCGAGACTCTAGCTATCCACGCCGGCCAGACCCCGGATCCGCAAAACGGCGCGGTGATGACACCCATCTACCAAACCTCGACGTATGTGCAAGACGGCGTGGGTAAGACGAAGGATGGCTACGACTACTCCAGGACCAAGAATCCGACGAGACTGGCACTGGAATCGTGTCTGGCGGCACTTGAGGGTGGCGAGCACGGTCTTGCTTTTGCATCCGGTATGGCTGCCACCGACGCAGTCTTGCGACTATTTGATAGTGGCGCCCATGTGGTAGCCGGGAATGACGTCTATGGCGGAACGTACCGATTGTTCGACAAGGTCCTGCGGCGACATGGTCTCCATTTTGATTTTGTGGACACGACGGATCCCGAAAGCGTCGGCGACGCGCTGACTCCTGAAACAAAGCTTGTGTGGCTCGAGACTCCTACGAATCCGCTGCTGGCTGTCACCGACATTCGGGCGGTCGCCGAACTCGTGCACGGACACGCGAGCGACGCCCTCTTGGCGGTCGACAATACTTTCGCGACGCCTTACTTGCAGCGACCGCTGCTCCTCGGAGCGGACATCATAGTTCATTCCACGACCAAATACCTTGGAGGCCACTCAGACGTGGTTGGCGGCGCCGTGGTTGTGCGTCAACGCTCGCTGTATGACCGGCTGGCATTCCTTCAGAATGCAGTGGGTGCCGTACCCGGACCAATGGATTGTTTTCTGCTCTTGCGCGGAATCAAGACGCTTGCGGTCCGAATGGAACGGCACGCGGCAAATGCGGCCTCAATCGTGGAATTCCTTGGCGGCCATCCCCGCGTGGAGCGTCTAATCTACCCCTTCCACCCCAGCCATCCTCAATCGGACATTGCCCACCGACAGATGCGCAACGGAGGTGGCATGATCTCGTTCATCGTGAAAGGTGGCGCGCCTGCAGCCATCCGGGTTGCAGAGGGGACGCGGCTTTTCGCTTTGGCCGAGTCGCTCGGCGGCGTGGAGTCCCTGATCGAAGTACCCGCGGCGATGACGCATCTCTCGACGCGTGAATCGCCCCTAGCCGTCGATCCCGGCCTCATACGGCTCTCTGTTGGAATAGAAAACTCAGCCGACCTTCTCAAGGACCTTCAGCAGGCCTTGGAGGGGGCCTGATCTGGCTGCTGCAACTTGGAACTCAAGGCTATCAGGTCGAATGGATGGCCACCAGCGTAACATCGTCATCTTGTTTTGCCCCCTGCTGATACGCCGTTAGCTTTTCCAGCAGATTGTCACATACAGCTTGACCTGAGAGGCCAACGAATTCGGACAGGGTTTCCGTAATGCGCGCGATGCCAAAGGGTATCCCCTGGGGATCGCGGCAGTCCGTCAGGCCATCGGTGAAGAGCAGCAGCGTGCTCCCGGGATCCAGGTGAACCGTCTGACGATCGAGCGTGATTTGCTCCCACAGCCCCAGCGACATCCCCGGGGCATGAGGAATGCGCTCAACGGCTCCGTCGGGCTTGAGCAGGAGTGGCGGCTCGTGTCCAGCCCTGGCATAGCTGAACTCACGGGTTGGCGAATTGACTGTCCCGTACAACGCGGTAACGAATTGCGCTGCTTTCTGAAGTCGCGTGATATGCATGTTGGCGAATTGAAGTACGTCGCCCGGCGAGGAACTGCTATCGGCCTCTGCCATGATCAGTGCGTGCGCCCGAGCCATGAAGATCGCGGCCGGGATGCCCTTATCGGCAACGTCGCCAATGACGACGCCCGTGCGGCCCTCTTCGAGCACAAAGACGTCATAGAAATCGCCACCGATGCGCCGGGCGGGCAAGATCCGGGCCCCAAAGTCGAAGCCGGCGGAGGACGGCAGGACGTCGGGAAGGATGCTCAGTTGGATCTCCGCCGCAACCTTGAGTTCGCGCTCCAAACGTTCTTTCTCTATGAGAAGGGCTTGCGCCGCCTTGAGTTCGTCATAGGCCTTCTGCAGGGCGTGATTCTTCTGCGTGAGGTCCCGGAAAGTGGAGTCGTTTGTGGCGTCAAGGCGCTCGCTCAGGATGTTGACCATGGCATACGCGATGATCGGCCAGCGGTGCAGCATCTCATTGAAGTGGGCCCGGCTCATGACCCACAGCCGGGACCGTGCCTTGGCCCGCACAGTTGCAGTGCGCCGGCCATCCTCCAGTATCAGGCCCATCTCCCCCACGTAGTCACCGGGGCCCACCACTTTGAGGAGCATCTCATCCGGCGACCCGGCGGCAAGGACCACCTCCAGCTCGCCGTCGCGAACGACATACAAGTTATCGCCCTGGTCACCGTCACGAAATAGGTAGTCGCCGGCTGCGTATGTGGCCATCGGCAGCGACGTTACAATACGGGCCATTTCGGCCGGGGGTATGTCGCGGAAAAGCGGAATGTTCAGGAAGACTCTCTCGTCCATGTAATCCCGTTGCGTTGGAATTTGCCGTGCTAGGCCGTTAAGTCCATTACTTCCTTGCCGGCCAACTTTTCCAGGATGCGCTGCACCACGGTCTCCAGGTGTGGCGCCTGGTGTACATAATCCAGGTCATCGCTGCGGATGGTCAGGACGGGGCACATGTCGAAACCCTCAAGCCAGTCGTCATAGTATGAGTCTAGCAGAGACAGGTAGTCAGCGGTAATTCCCGTCTCCATGTTTCGCGCCCGCCGGTTGATGCGCTGAATCAGCACGCGAACAGGCGCCTTCAGGTAGATCAGCAAATCGGGTCTGGGAAGTCCTGCGACGACCAGATCAAACAGCCGATGATATGACAGATAATCCCTTTCTGCCATGTTGCCCATGTGATGCAGCGCCCGTGTGAAAATGTGAAAGTCCTCATAGATGCTGCGATCAAGGATAGCTGAACGCGCATCCTTCACCGCCTCGAGATACTGTTCGGCGCGATGCCCCAGGAAGAACACCTGGAGATGAAATGCCCAAGCGTGCATATCCCCGTAGAAATCCGATAGGTATGGATTATCCGCCACGGACTCATACCCGCTGCGCCAGCCGAGGCGCTGCCCGATGCGTTCCGTCAGCGAGGTCTTGCCAGCGCCGATGTTGCCAGCCACAAGAACTAGGTGCTTGGCCATGGGATGTCTGGGGACTTAGTATAGCAGAAAGACATGGTACGCCAGGGGGCGAGCATGAGGAGAAACGGTTAGAATATGCGCCTCTTCCAAAGGCATAGCGCATTCATGCAAGAGACCCGACTTCGAATTACCATCGGAGCACTCCTGATTCTTGTCATTAGCCTTGTTGTGGCCTTGGTCGCCATGGCACGGACGCCTCCCCGGCCGTTCCCAACGCCCGACCTCGGGCAGATCCACACAGCGGCAGTCGCAACCTACGTTTCCCTTGAGACTGCAGAAGCGCCAACTGCGACGTTCACGCCGATCTCGCGGCCCACCCTCGCCCCAGCATCCGCCACAGCGCTTTCAGGGACGCCCAGTTGCTTCGGTTTGCGATTTGTACGAGACGTGACGATTCCCGACAATACCAACATGGCACCCGCAGAAGTTTTCACGAAAACCTGGCAGGTGGAAAACAGCGGCACCTGCACTTGGGAGCCTGGCTTTCAGGTAGTGCTGATCGGTGGAACGGCCATGGGTGGCTCACCCTTCCGTGTCGTGCAGAAACTTGGGCCCGGGGGCTCCATTCAGGTCTCGATCAAGATGGTCGCACCGCCGAATCAAACCGGCGTCGTGCAGGGGACATGGAAAATGTCGGACACCAACGGCCTGCAGTTCGGTGACTACTTGAGCGTTGTGATCGTAGTTAGCGGGCCCACGGGGGAACCCGCACTAAGCGTGACGGCGACGCCATGAGGCGTACCCATGCAGCGCAGGCACGGCACGAGTACTTGCTTGAGAAATGGACCGCCGCCCTCTCGGGCGGCGGTGATTGCAACGGCGGTCTAGCGTTTGGTATAGGTTGGAGCCTTGCGTGCGCGCTTGAGGCCCGGCTTCTTGCGTTCCTTGATGCGGGCATCGCGGGTAAGAAGCCCGAACTTGCGCAGTGAGGGCGTCCAGTCCCCATTCAGAAGTACCAGCGCCCGGGCGAGCCCGAGGCGAACTGCGTCACTCTGTCCGGATACGCCGCCACCAGCAACATTCACGCTCACGTCAAACTGGCCGGCATCCTGACCGCATGCCTTGAATGCCTGCAGGATATCCTCCATGTCTCCGAGACGCGTGAAATACTGACCAGCGTCTTTCTGGTTCACGATGAACTTGCCCGAGCCGCCCATCAATCGAACGCGGGCGCGACTTTCCTTACGACGACCGATGCCTTCATAATATTGAACCGACATGTCAAGCAGATCCTTTCTACTTCAACGGCTCGGGGTTCTGGAGGCTGTGGGGATGGCGGGCGCCAGCGTAGATCTTGAGTCGCTTAAGAACCGCCCGCCCCATCTTGTTGTGCGGGAGCATGCCCCAAATCGCCGCCCGGAGCGCACGATCGGGATGCGTGCGCAGTTGCTCGCGCAGGGTTACGGACTTAATTCCACCAGGGAACCCAGAGTGATGATGATAAGACTTTGAGTCCAGCTTGAGGCTGGTCTTGGTTCCCGTCACGCTGACCTGGTCGGCATTGATAATTACAACGTAGTCGCCGCCCTGTACTCCGGGAGTGAAGGTGGGCTTGTGCTTGCCGAGCAGAGTGCGGGCAACGCGCGCCGCGAGACGGCCCAGGGTTTGCCCGCTCGCGTCGGCCAAGTACCACTTGCGTTCGATCTCAGCTGCCTTCGGATAGTATGTCTTCTGCACCTTCGTTCTCCATTCCATTTCGCGGCTCGGGGCCCCACCGGGTGCCCCCATGTCAATATTCGACTGCCATCAGTCTCAAGCCAGTAGCGGGGGCCGTACCCGCCGGTAGTCCGGCCACGTGCCGGCCTCGCTCGAGCCCCCGGTGAAACACCTCTTCCGAACACTTGCCCTGACACACGGCCACCTGCACAAAAACCAGCCGCCTTACAAGCCTGTACAAGAATCCATCGCCTTCTATCTCGTAGTGGACCATATGATTCTCAATCGTCCACTTCGAGGTGGTTACCGTTCTCTCGGTG
>DATDCZ010000096.1:0-19119 GCA_036524055.1 Anaerolineales bacterium
GACTATTACTACACCCCGGATGAACTTGACGAAGTCGCCGTTCTAGAGACCCTGTATGCGGACGCCAGCGGCGGCATATACCGCGTGCTTCCACGCCAATAGCCAGGCACAAATGGACTTTTCCCGCATCACGGATTCGGTCTACGTCGGCACCACGCCGCAGGCATCGGACTACCGCAAGCTATACGACCTTGGCGTGCGCCTGATCATCAACATGCGATTCTGGTGGGGCCAGCCGGCGAATGGGGATCTCCCCGGGCTGCAATACTTGAGGCTGCGGACCTTTGACAGCCCTCTGCTTCCGATTCCAATGCGGGCCCTCTTCCAGGGGGCTAATGCCGCACTCGGAGTGATCGGTGGAGGCGGCCGCGTCCTGGCCCATTGCTCGCGGGGCCGCCACCGCAGTGTAGCCATGGCAGCCGCGATATTGATCGCACAGGGACACTCCGCCGAGGACGCCATGGAACTCATAAAGAAGCGCCGGCCCCAGGCTGATCCCGCGGCATCCCACATACGGCCGCGCATCCTGGAATTCGCGCGGCTCTGGAATAACGGACAGCGATCGGTCTACTGAAAAGGTCCGCGCGCAGGACTAGGCGTGTGCCAGGTGTGCTATCGTAACGCCGGCGCCGCCCTCATTATCGTGCGCTTCCTCGAAAGACGAGACGTAGGGATTGTCCTTCAGAGCAGTGCGCACGGCGTCGCGCAGTCTGCCTGTGCCCTTGCCGTGTATGATGCGGACGAACGGCAGACCGGCTCCGAAGGCCTTCTCGAGATAGCGCTCGAGCTCCTCAAGGCCATCCTCCACCAACTTGCCGCGCAGGTTCACCTCCATGCCAGGTGAGCGTCCGCGGCCACCCGAGGGACGGACGGTTGATGTTCCTGTCGCCGTTGTTCCGGTGGCTGGCGGCTGCACGACGACGCTCGGCGCGGACCTGTGCTCCAGGTCCGCAAGTTTGCTGCGCACACGCAGGCTGCCAACCTGCACCTCAGCCTCGGCCTCTGCCAACGCAATGATGATGCCATCCGCACTGAGCTCGGGCACGAAAACGCGCTCGCCCAGCACAAACGAGAGTGGCTGATCCGCGCCCGGCCGCGCGCGGCGCTCAACTGGCGCCTCGATCAGCGCCTGGATCTGCTGCGCATGCGTCTCGATTTCTCTGAGGGCATCCAACGGCTGTCGCGCCTTCTTCAGCTGCGCTTTCAGAGAATCAATGTTCTGCCGCAGGACGGCCACCTCGAGTTCACCTTCAGCGCGCGCTCGCGCCAGGGCCTCGCGGCGTTGATCCTCGATGCGCTCCAATTCCGTTTCCAGCTCCCGGGCGCGCGTCTCGGTGTGCTGGCGGGCCCTCTCGAGCTTCTCGCGTTCGCGTGACGTGCGGTTGCGCTCCTTTCGGATGTCGTCCAGCAGCTTGTCGGCCCGCAGGTCGGCGGGATCGATCTGATCCCGTGCGGCGCTGATGATCTGCTGGTCCAACCCGAGCCGCTGGGCGATGAGCAGGGCATTGGACCGGCCCGGCAGCCCGATGGTCAGCCGATAAGTCGGACGAAGCGTCTGAACATCGAATTCCAGCGAGGCGTTGACCACGCCCGGCGTGCCGTGCGCGAAGGTCTTAAGCTCCGGGTAATGCGTGGCGACGTATGTTGTGATCCCGCGTTGGATCAAATACGCCAGGATGGCTCTGGCTATGGCCGCGCCTTCCTGGGGATCCGTGCCCGCGCCCAGCTCATCCAGGATGACGAGACTGCGGTCATCCGCGTGTTTTAGGATATGGATGATGTTGGTAATGTGCCCGCTGAATGTGCTCAGGGACTGCTCAATGGATTGTTCATCGCCGATGTCCGCGTAGACCGCTTCGAAACACGGCAGTTCGGAGCCGCTTTGCGCGGGGATGTGCAGGCCGCTCTGCGCCATGAGCACGAGCAGGCCGACCGTCTTGAGCGACACGGTCTTGCCGCCGGTGTTGGGACCTGTGATCACGAGCGCGTGAGTTCCCGGTACGGGATCGACGTCGATGGCGATCACGCTGGCGGGATCCAGCAGCGGATGCCTGGCCTCCAGCAAATGGATCGCCGGGCGTGGAGCGGGCGCCGGCTGCCCGCCGGATGTCTTGCGGCTGCCGCCTCGCAATGAGTGCAAAATGGGCTCGCTGGCCCTCAGCGTTTCGGCGTACTTGGCCTTGGCAAAGGCGAGGTCCAGAACCGCCAGATTTTCGATGCCATGCTTTAGTTCAGTTGCATGTTCTCCAACGAGCGCAGAGAGCTCTGCCAGGATGCGCCGCTCTTCGTCACGTTCCGCCAGCTCGAGCTCACGCACTTCATTATTAAGTTCCACCACGGGCAGCGGCTCAACGAACAGGGTCGCTCCCGAGGAGGACTGGTCGTGCACAACGGCTTTGATCTGCCCCTTGAACTCGGCCCGTAGCGGGATCACGTAGCGCCCATCGCGCTGCGTGATGATAGGCTCCTGGAGCTTGTTGCCCGATTCGGTCAGATAGCGTTGCAGGCGCGCCATCAGGCGGTCACGCGAGACTCTCAGGCTCCGCCGAATGTCGGCGAGTCTTGGAGAGGCGGAATCGAGCACCTCGCCGCGTTCCGAGAGAACGCGCGTGATGGCGTCCACGATCCCGCGCGTCTCCGGCAGACCGGCGGCGGCCCGGGCGAGGTGCGGCGCGTGCTCCTGGGCATTCTCCAGTGATTTCTTGAGATCGCGGCAGGCAATCAGCGTGGACTTGATGTCCAACAAGGCCTGCGGATCGAGCACGCCCGAACGCGCCGCCAGGTCCACCGCCGGACGGATATCGTGCGAGCCGCCGATGCTGAGATCACGCGTCGAGAGCAGGAAGCGCGCTTCGGTGGTTTCGGCCAGCCAGCGCACTGCCTCCTCGTGGAGATTCGTCGGCTGCAGCGCCCGTGCCAGCTCGGCTGAAGCGGAGAAATCGCAGTATCCCGCCAGTCGGGCGAGGACCTTGTCATACTCAAGCACACGCAATGTCTTGGCGTCCATTACATGCAGCATTTAACCACAAGACTGGAGCGATCGGGCGCTGCAATCGGAGGTCAATGCGACGCGCACAGGCATCGTCGCACTAGGTTCGTGAGGCTGAAAGAGGCTGGGGGCTTTACTTCGTCGTGTCGCTTGGACCGGGCGGCAGGCTGGGTTGCTCCGGCGCTGTAGCCTTCCAGGACTCGTATGTGCGCAGATCGTGTTCCACCAGCATCAGGCAGGCGGCAACCAGGGCGGCGTCGTCGAGCTGCCCCACGATGGGCAGCACATCGGGCACGAGGTCCAGTGGATTGAACACGTACAGGAGCGTGAATACCACTGCGCCCACCACACCCACCGGCACCTGGCGATAGCGCCTGGCCCAGTAATCCTTGATCATGCTGATTAGCAGTTGGCCATCAACAATGAAGCGCTGCAGTGGACCCCCGGGCCGGAACTTTTTCTTGATCTCGTCCGATCTGGTAACGACCTTGGCGATGTCCTGGTCGGAAACTGACTTGGCGCCAGCCTTGATGAGGCCCTTCTCAAATTGCTGCTCATTCATGGGCAAAGACTCGCTTCCTCGTGTTGTTCAACCGCCGCATTCTCAGCCATGCCGGCTCATGAATCGCTCCATTCGGCGGAGCGCCTCTTCGATCTTTTCGTAGGCGGTGGCATAGCAGGCCCGCGCAAAGCCCTCGCCGCCCGCTCCGAAGGAATTGCCGGGCACGATTGCCACATGCTCCTCCTCCAGCAGCTTCTGGCAGAATGTCTCGTCGTCCATTCCGGAGGCGGAGATGTTCGGGAACGCATAGAACGCACCCCTCGGTTCAAAGGTCTTAAGGCCCAACCGGTTGAAACCGGTCACCATCAGCCGGCGGCGCCGATCGTATTCTGCGACCATCTTCTGCACATACGTTTCGCCTGTGGCGAGCGCTTCGATGGCCGCATCCTGCGCCGTGGTGGGCGCCGACATCACGCTGTACTGATGAATGCGCACCATACCCTTGATGATATCGGCCGGTCCGCAGGCGTAGCCGATGCGCCAACCGGTCATGGCATAGTCCTTGGAGAAACCGCCCAGCAGGATGGTGCGCTGGCGCGTCTCTTCGCTGAAGGCTGGCACGCACACATGCTGGAAATCGTAGACCAGCCGGTCATAGATCTCGTCCGATATGAGGATGAGGTCGTGCTCCTGGGCGATGCGAGCGATCTCCTGCAGCACCTCTCGGCTGGCAACTGCCCCGGTCGGGTTGCTGGGATAGGCGACGAAGATGGCCTTGGTTCGCGGGGTGATCGCACGGCGAATACGGTCCGGATCGACCTCGAAGTTGTCCTCCATGCGGGTTGGGATCTCAACCGGCACACCGCCTGCGAGGATCACCTCAGGTTGGTAGGACACAAAACAGGGGGTGGGGATAATGACCTCATCGCCCGGATCAAGGATCGCGGTCATGCACAGATAAAGCGCCTCGGAGACGCCCACAGTAATGACCATCTCGTCCAGCGGGTCGTATCGCACTCCATAAAGGCGCTCCAGGTGCGCAGCCAGCCCCTGCCGCAATTCGAGTTTCCCGTGGTTGGATGTGTAGTGGGTCTCGCCTCGCTGAAGCGAACGCAGCCCCGCTTGCAGAATGGGTTCCGGCGTGGTGAAGTCCGGCTCGCCGATGCCCAGTGAGATGACATCCTGCATCGTGGCGGCGATATCGAAGAATTTGCGAATGCCCGATGGTCGCAGGCTCGCCACCCGATGTGCAATGCGTCCGGTTTCTGCCAGCTCATGAACCGGGGGCTTCAGTTTCACCATTGGGTCTCCTAGATTGGTTGTACCTGCCACTGGTCTGGTATCTCGTGGTACGCCAGATCAAAAGCCAGGCCTTCGATGGTCTTGATGCGAAAGCCCTTCTCGCCCGGACCTCGCCAGGTGGCGACGATTTCGGCAATTTCGAGCCGCCGGCCCTGCCATGTAAGCGCCAACGGCCTTTCTGCGTACTCGGAATCGGAACGGCACTCAACTATTTCCATCACAAATGCCAACCATCGTTGCAGGGCAACGCGGCGACTTGCGGATTCTAGCGGTTATTGTGGAAAAAGGATAGTGGAGGGCCGTCACGCACGTCCCGTATCGGCCATCGGGGCATCCTGCCCGTCCGCTTCGAGTCGCACCGCACTGTCATCGCCGATGTTGAGCTTCAGGATCTGGTCGCGACCGCGACCTTCCACGCGCGCCCGTGCGCCGAGCATCGATCCTTTTAGGGCGGCATTGCGGATCTCGCAATCCGCCTCGATGATGCTGTCTTCGATCGAACTCCAGATAATGCGACAATTGGGACCCACGGAAGCGTACGGCCCGATGATCGAATCCTCGATCCGTGCAGATTCATGGATATACACGGGCGGGCGGATCTCCACGCCCTCCCGGTCTTTGATGATCGTTCCCGCGGACCAGGCGCTTTCCAGCAGGTGCCTATTCGTGCCCAGCGTGGCGTCGATGGTTCCGGTGTCGAACCAGGCATCCACCTCCTGCGCTCGGAACAGGCCTTTGCGTTCCAGCATGATATTCACGGCGTCGGCCAGGAAGTACTCATTCTTGAGCTGCACATTGCGCTGCATCTGCTCTTCTATGGCGCTCATCAGGTCATCGCTGCGACGAAAGTAGTAACAGCCGACGAGTGCCAGGTTATTGTCCAGGCCCTGAGGCTTCTCCGTAAGTCGCGTTACCCAGCCTTCTGCGCCAACTTCGGCAACGCCAAAGCGGCGCGGGTCAGGAACCGGCTTGACCCAGATCACCCCATCGGCTCTTTCGCGCTCGAGGAACGAGAAGTCAGTTTCAAGGAATGTGTCGGAGAAGCACGAGATCATCGGACCGCCGAGGTGCTTGCGGGCCAGGTAGAGCGCATGCGATTGGCCCCTCATCTCGGCTTGCACGACAAAGTGCGCTTTCAGCGATGGATAGTGTTCGGCGATGAACGGGGGGATCTGGGTCTCGCCCAGATATGGGCTGAGGATGAAGATGAACTCGGCCCGCTGCCGGCCGGGAACAGAGCCGAACATGCTGATGAGGTGGTCGAGCGCGGTACGCCCGGCAACGCCCACAAGCGGCTTGGGTTTGCTCCACGCATGCGGCCGCATGCGCGTGCCCCAGCCCGCCATCGGGATCACGATCTTCAGTGACTCGGCCATGCTTCCATTTTACCTGCGCGCTGTGAAGACGTGCGCCGATCGGCCGCCACGCCCCTACCACTCCCCAAACCGCGGCGGGGATGGGACGCGCCCGCGCGCCAGGTCGGGCCCGAATTCCAGCAGCCTCTGGCGGTGTCCCGGCCATAATCCCGCGGGCAGCGCGTCCAGGGAAAAGAAGCGCATCTCGGCAATTTCGTTATCGTGCCCGCCCCCCAGCGTGAATTTGTCGGAATAGAAGAGCACGTTGTGATCGCTCTTCCATTCCTGGAAGTTGGAATACACGCCAACCAGGCTGATCTGCTTCAGCTGGGCCTGCACTTCCTCGCGGGCTTCGCGGCGCGCCGCCTGCTCAAGAGTTTCTCCTCGCTTGACGCCACCCCCGGGTATGAACCAGCCATTCATATAGGTCTGCCGGACCAGCAGTACCCTGCCTCTCCGCAGGAGCAGCACGCGGACGCCAAACGTGAGCGGCCGGACGAAGAACAGGTAGATCTGGTAGATGCGGTAGATGAGGCGCAGCACGAGGGAATGCTCCTTCAAAGCGCCGTCAGGAATGGCCCAGGATGGGATGCTGGCGATACGGCTCCTCCAGCTCCTTGACTTCCTCCGGTGCCAGCTTGATCTCGAGCGCCGAAATGGCTTCATCAAGGTGTGCCAGGCGACTGGCACCGATGATCGGCGCGGTCACGTAAGGCTTGCCAAGCACCCATGCCAGGGCGATCTGGGAGCCGCTGACACCGCGATTCTTGGCCACCCGCTGGACCCGATCGGCAACCACGAAGTCTTCATCTCGATAGTACATGCTCTGGCCGAAGGTATCCGTCTTGGCGCGTATCGAGTCACCCCAATCCCCCTTGCGATGATTGCCGGCAAAGAAGCCCCGTGCCAGCGGGCTCCAGGGGATTATCGCCACACCCTGGTCGATGCAGCACGGGATCATCTCGCGCTCCTCTTCGCGGTAGACAAGGTTGTAGTGATTCTGCATCGAGACAAACGGCGTCCAACCGTGGAGCTTTGCCGTGTACTGGGCCTTGGTGAACTGCCAGGCGTACATGGATGAGGCGCCGATGTAGCGTGCCTTCCCTGCCTTGACCACGTCGTGCAGCGCCTCCATGGTCTCCTCGATCGGGGTGGCATAGTCCCAGCGGTGGATCTGATACAGGTCCACGTAATCCATCTGCAGCCGCTTCAAGGACTTGTCGATCGAGGCCATGATGTGCCTGCGCGAGAGTCCCCGGTCATTGACGTCCTCGCTCATTTGCTGGTAGACCTTCGTGGCAATGATCAGATTATCTCGGTTCGTGCCGAGGTCCCTTATCAGCTTCCCCAGCACCTCCTCGCTGCCGCCCAATGAGTACACATCCGCGGTGTCGAAGTAATTGATGCCGGCCTCCAGGGCGCGCTGCATGAACGGCCGGGCCTCCTTTTCGTCCAGGATCCATTCACGCCACTTCTTTGACCCATACGTCATCATGCCCAGGCACAGGCGCGAGACCTTCATCCCGGTGCTTCCGAACTTTACGTATTCCATTAATCACTCCTTTGGCGAGGCGGTCATCAGTCGCACAGTTGCCGACGGCTGCGTTTAGATGATGGCCAGGTTTGCCAGACTGGCCGCAAGTTTCTTCAGGCCCACGCTTTCGAAGACCACATCGACGATCTCGTCGGCGTCCTGGATGCGGCTGTTCAGCACGATACCCTCGCCCCAGATCGGATGACGCACGCGCACGCCGGCGCGATACCGGGCTTCCACCACCGGCGCCGACTTGGTGCCGCCGGACACATCCCTCCACATGGTCTCAGATGAGCGTCGTGCTGCCGCACCCCCTGTGCGCGACGAGGTGCGCCCCACAAGCAGATTGCCGGGAATGTCATCCAGGAACCGCGATGGCAACGATTCTTCGGCAAATCCGCGGCCGCCCCGGCGCAGTGCACGAATGAGGTAGAGCCTATCCTTGGCCCGGGTGATCCCGACATACAACAGGCGGCGCTCCTCTTCCATCTCCTCCGGCTCGTCAAAGGCGCGGCTGTGCGGCAGGATGCCGTCGTCCAATCCGGCGATGAAGACCGCACCGAATTCAAGACCCTTGGCCGCGTGCAGCGTCAACAGCGTTGGTGCGTTGATGTCATCCCGGATCGTGTCCTGGTCCGAAACCAGAGCTACATTCTCCAGGAATTCGGTCAGGCTGCGATTGGAGTAGTCCAGAGCGAGGCGCCGCAGCTCTTGCACGTTCTCCCAGCGATCCTCACCTTCCTCCGATTCGTCATCAATGTAGGCCTTGTAGTTCAACTCCTTGAGAATTCGATCGAAGAGCTCCGGCACCGTGAGAGTCGGCACGGCGGCCACCCACCCCGCCAGGGCGGCGCCAAAATCCGCCAGCATGACCACGCTCCGCCCGGCGAATTTTTCCCAATACGGCGAATCAGAGCCGCGTGCCAGATCCAATAACACCTGGCCGGCTGAGGTCTGATTCTGACGGGCGATCGTGTGCAATCCAAGCAGCGTCTTGTCTCCCACGCCCCGCGGGGGCACGTTGATCACCCGATCCAGCGTGGATTCATCTGAGGGATTGTGGGCCAGCCGCAGGAACGCGATCACGTCCTTGACCTCGCGCCTTCCATAGAATCGCTGTGCCCCGACCAGCCGATACGGCAGGCGAGCCTGCAGAAACGCTTCCTCCAGCAGGCGGGATTGCGCGTTGGTGCGGTACATGACCGCGCAGTCCCGGGGCTCGAACTGCCGGCTCGCGACCAGCTGGGCGATGCTGTCCACCACGAAGGATGCCTCGGCGTAGTCGTCGGGCGCCTCGAAGTAGTGAACCTTCTCGCCGGCGCCGCGCTCTGTGAAGAGCTGTTTGCGTCTGCGATTGGTGGCGCGATCGATCACCCCCATGGCAGCATCCAGGATGGTCTGCCGGGAGCGGTAGTTCTGTTCCAGCAGGATGACTTGCGCCTCCGGATAGTCCTGCTCAAAGCGCTGAACGTTGCGCCAGTCCGCGCCCCTCCAGCGATAGATGGATTGATCGGGATCCCCCACGACAAACAGATTGTTGTGCGTCGACGACAAGTGCCGCACCAGCGCGTACTGGGCTACGTTTGTGTCCTGGAACTCATCGACCAGGACGTGCTCGAGGCGTTCGGAATACTTCTGCCGGACCGCAGGGTTATCCCGCAGCAGGTGCGCCGCGTATACCAGCAGATCATCGAAATCGACCGCGTTGCTGGTTTGAAGTCGCTTCTGGTACTCAATGTAGATGCGCTTCACGACTTCATCCCGGTATGTGCCCACCGGGTACTCAGGCGCCAGGATGAGCTCATTCTTCGCATTACCGATGGCAGCCAGCATGCTGGAGGGACGGTAGAGCTTGGGATCCAGATTCAGATCCCGCACGACTGCCTTGACCAGACGCTCCTGGTCGTCCTGGTCAAAGATCGCGAAATTGCTCTCGACGGGGAGCAGGGCGGCCTCGCGCCGGAGCAAGCGGGCGCAGATGGCATGAAACGTGCCCAACCACATGCCCTGCGTGGCATCCGCGCCGAGGAGCTTCTCAACCCGGCTTTGCATTTCCCTGGCCGCCTTGTTGGTGAAGGTCACGGCCATGATTCGATATGGGGGCACGCCCTGGTCCGAGATAAGGTACGCCACGCGCTGCGTCAGGACTCGCGTCTTGCCGGAACCCGGGCCGGCGAGGACCAACACGGGCCCGCCGCCGGCAGCCACGGCCTTGCGCTGCTGGGGGTTGAGACTGTCGAGGACGCTCATTGGGGAATCAAACGCGAACGGAACGGCGGCTTACGCCCGGTCGCTGCTTCACTGGCCTCGCTGGGCTGCGGACCGGCTAGAGCTGCGATGTGCAATTGGGACAGCGCGTGGCTTTGATGGGAATGGTGCTGAAGCAGTACGGGCACTCCTTCGTTCCCGGCTCGGCTGCCGGTGCCGGGCGTTGCAGCTTGTTGATGCCCCGGATCAGCAGGAAGATTACCAGACCGACGATGAGGAAGTCGATGACAGTATTAATGAAGCTGCCATAGTTCAGCGTTGGTGCGCCAGCTGCCTGGGCATCCGCCAGCGTCGTAAAGGGCTGGCCGTTCAGTGAAACGAACAGGTTCGTGAAATCCACGCCGTTGAGCAGCAGCCCGATCGGCGGCATGATGAGGTCGGACACCAGCGAGGATACGATCTTGCCGAAGGCGCCTCCGATGATGACACCCACGGCCAGGTCCACGACGTTGCCGCGCATGATGAACTCTCGGAATTCTTTGAGCATCGTTCCTCCTGGGTCTTGGGAAAAACTCGGGCCAAGTCATTCTACCGTCCGGGGGAGGGCATGTCAACGAAGCGGCCCCGGCGCTCGCCCTTCCGGACGGGCTCCCGGGGCTCAAGAGCCCGGCAGCACCCCTCTGCAGTAGGATTGACTGCTTGTGAAACGGGGTATAATCCCGTTGCTTGCCGGGCAGATTCAATGGTTTGTGCTGAACGCCGAAATGCACCCGTCAGCAATCGCCGTGCCCACCGCAGGCCACCACTGAGACTTTCACCGCACATGCGACCCTTCGCAACCCCGCTGACCGTCGAACACGGCAGCGCCGCGACCGCCCATGAAGAGGCCCGGCCCGAATGAGGACCGGCTGAAGAGGCGTGCCGCGGTTTTTTTCATATGGCGATGATTGTCACTCACATTGGGTGATTTAGCTTACCTCTTATGTCGCGCACGCCCTTAAGCTTAGCCGTTTTGTTGACCGCCGTGGGAATCTCTGTATAATCCTCGTGCTCACGCTCTGATTGCCTCACTCTTAAGGCATTCAAACTCATTCAACAAAGGATTGCGTGCATGGCCGATCTGCTGCTCGATGTGCAAGGACTTGATACCCGTTTCAATACCCAGCAGGGAGTAGTCCATGCCGTAAATGGGGTCTCCTTCGGTCTTAAAGAAGGAGAGACCCTTGGTGTGGTGGGTGAAAGCGGCTGCGGGAAGAGCGTTACTGTTCTTTCCCTGATGCGCCTGATCCCAACTCCGCCCGGCAAAATCGTAGCCGGTTCGGCCAAATTCTTTGGCCAGGATCTCCTCAAGATGTCCAATGAAGAGATCCGCTTCGTTCGCGGCGCCCAGATCAGCATGATCTTCCAGGATCCCATGACCTCACTCAACCCGGTGCTCACCATCGGGCAGCAGTTGGAAGAGCCCCTGATGCTGCATGTGGGCATGAACAAGAAGCAGGCGCGCGACCGCTCGGCTGAGCTGCTGGAGCTGGTCGGCATTCCAAAGGCTCGGGAACGTCTCAACGACTATCCACATCAGTTCTCCGGCGGCATGCGCCAGCGCGTGATGATCGCCATGGCGCTTTCGTGCTCGCCGCAGATCCTGATCGCGGACGAGCCCACCACCGCGCTGGACGTGACCATCCAGGCCCAGATCATCGAGCTGGTCAAGCGCCTGCGCGATGAACTCGGCATGGCCATCATCTGGATCACCCACGACCTGGGTGTGATCGCCGGCCTGGCCGATCGGGTGCTGGTGATGTACGGGGGCTACATTATTGAAGAGGCCCCCGTGAAGGAGCTGTACGCCAATCCACGTCACCCGTATACCCTGGGCCTGATCGGCAGCCTGCCGCGCGTGGATGAGAAGGAACATACGCGGCTGGCGTCCATCGATGGCCTGCCTCCGATCCTCTACGAAGTGCCTCAAAACTGTCCCTTCGCTCCGCGCTGCAAGTACGCTGTGGAACGCTGCTGGAAGGAAAATCCACCGCTCGAGCCGGTCGGCGTTGACAAGGAACACCGCATAGCATGTTGGGTGGACACCAAGACGGGGAGAGAACGCCGATGACTAGCAACAACGTGCTCATGCACGTCAAGGATCTGGTAAAGCATTTCCCCATCACACAGGGCATCGTCATCCAGCGCCAGGTCGGCGCCGTGCGCGCCGTGGACGGGATCTCGTTCGATGTCCACAAGGGCGAAACGCTGGGGCTCGTGGGCGAATCTGGCTGCGGCAAGTCCACCACAGGCCGCACGATCCTGCAGCTCTATCGCCCCACCTCGGGCAGCGTCGTCTTCGATGATGTTGACCTGGTCAAGTTGAAGGGCAACGATCTCCGCAAGATGCGCCGCAAGATGCAGATGATCTTCCAGGACCCGTACGCCAGCCTTAATCCGCGTATGACCATCAGCGAGATCATCGGCGAGCCGCTGATCGTTCACAACGTGGGCGACCGGAAGGACGTCGAGCAGCGCGTCGAGCACCTGTTGGAGCTCGTCGGCCTCAGCCCGACCTTCGCCAACCGTTTCCCGCACGAATTCTCCGGCGGACAGCGCCAGCGCATCGGCGTGGCGCGCGACCTGGCCCTGCAACCCTCCTTCATCGTTTGCGATGAGCCCATCTCCGCCCTGGACGTCTCCATCCAGGCGCAGGTGGTCAACCTGCTGGAGGAACTGCAGCAGCAGTTCAACCTGACCTACCTCTTCATTGCGCATGACCTTTCGATGGTCCGCCACATCAGCGACCGCGTGGCCGTGATGTACCTGGGCGTGATCATGGAGCTGGCCACCCGTGATGAGATCTACCGCTCGCCGCTGCATCCATACACGCAGGCCCTGCTCTCCGCCGTGCCCATTCCGGATCCGTTCGCCGAGGCCCAGCGCAAGCGCGTCATCCTTCAGGGCGATGTGCCCTCCCCCACCAATCCGCCTTCCGGCTGCCGGTTCCGCACGCGCTGCCCCATCGCCCAAGCCATCTGCGCCGAGAGCCGCCCGGATTTCCGCGAGTTGAAACCAGGTCACTTCGTGGCCTGTCATTTCGCCGATCAATTCGTTTAGGCCTACCTTGAAAGGAGGTGGTTGCAGGCAAACACAATTCCGCAGTGTGCCAGTTCGATTGGTAGACGAAAAACCATGAACTACTCACGAGGAGAAGTAAACAATGCGTAAAACCTTCCTGATTGTGGGTCTGCTGGCTGCCTTCAGCATGATCCTCTCGGCCTGCGGCCCCGCCACAACGGCGCCCGCTCCGTCCGAGCCCGGCACCGCCCCCGAAGCCACCACGCCGCCTGAGGCCCCCGCTGGGCCGAAGACCCTTATGACGACCTTCGCCGGCTCCGGTGACGTCCCGACGATCGATCCCGCCGTGGCTGAGGACACCAGCTCGATCCAGGTGATTGAAGAGGCCTTCATCGGCCTTACCCACCTGAACGAGGTGACCAACCTGCTCGAGCCCGGTATGGCGACCGAGTGGGAGGCCGTGACGAACGCCGATGGCACTCAGACCGTGACCCTGCACCTCCGCAATGACGTTCCGTGGGTTCGCTGGAACGGCTCCGAGGTGGAGACGGTCAAGACCTGTGATGGCTCTGCCGACCGCATGGTCACTGCCAACGACTTCGCCTATGGCATTCAGCGCCACCTGCTTCCTGCGACAGCCTCCCCCTACGCGTATCTGCTGAGCTTCGTGCTCAAGGGCGCTGCCGACTTCAACAACGGCGTGACCGATGATTTCACGACCGTCGGCGTTACCGTCGTGGATGACTACACCCTGCAGCTCACCTTCCTGCAGCCCACCGCCTACAACCTGAACATCGCCGGCCTGTGGGTCGCCCGACCCCAGCCCAAGTGGCAAATTGAAGGCGATTGCGATGGTGGCGTTGAGGCCCGTGGTGAGCGCTGGACCGAGCCCGGCTTCTTCCAGAGCTACGGCCCCTACACCATGTCCGAGTGGATCCATGACTCGGAAATGACCCTGGTCAAGAACCCCTTCTGGCCCGGCACCGATGCCGTTCCTTCACCCAAGATCGATACCATCCACTTCGGCATGCTGGATGAGAGCGCCCAGCTGGCTGAATACGAAGCTGGAAACATCGATCGCACCGACGGTGTGCCGTTGGCTGACCTTGACCGCATTAAGACCGATCCGACCCTGTCCAAGGAACTCTCGGTCAACCCGTCGTTCTGCACGTACTTCTATGGCTTCAACACGACGGCCCCCGTCGTCAGCGATGTCCGCGTCCGCCGCGCCCTCTCCATGGCCGTCGACCGCCAGGCGCTGATCGACAACGTCACCAAGGGTGGACAGGAACCCGCTCAGTGGTTCGATCGCCCCGGTTTGGCTGGCTCCCCCACCATGGCCGATCACCCGGATCTGGGCATCAAGTCCGATCCTGAGGCCGCCAAGGCAGAACTCCAGTCTTACCTCGACGAGACCGGCCAGACGGCCGATCAACTTGACCTGACCCTGATGTTCAACACCAGCTCCGGCCACCAGCGCATTGCTGAGGCCATCCAGCAGATGTGGAAGGACACCCTGGGCGTCAACGTCAAGGTCGTGAACCAGGAATGGGCCGTGTACCTTGAGACCATCAAGGGCGCTGCCACCCCGCAGATCTGGCGCCTCGGTTGGTGCCAGGACTACCCGGATGCCAACAACTTCGACAAAGAGGTGTTCGCGGCCAATGGCTCGTCGAACCCCTACACCAATGGCAAGCCCAGCGGTGGCATCTTCTGGTTCAATCAGGAATACGAAGACCTGGTCAACCAGGCCGCGGTTGAGACCGACAATGCCAAGCGCGTTGAGCTCTATGCGCAGGCTGAGGATATCCTTGTGAACAAGGATGCGGTCATCATCCCGATCTACTGGTACACCAGCCTCGAATTGACCAAGCCGTACATCACCCGCACGTTTGGGTCGACCTCGCGCGAGGCCTTCGAGAAGTGGGACATCCTGCCCCACTAAGCTTCACCCGCTAAGTAAGGAAGAGAGGGGAGCTCTGCTCCCCTCTCTTTCCCAAAAGGAGCATGACCTGCCGCGCATACTAGCTTCCGATTTTCCAGGCGCTGAGCTCTGCCGCACCGTTCGACGCCTGCAAAATCCGAAACTTGGCCGGTAGATCCGTTCAGGAGAAGCACAATGGGCCGATACGTAATTCGCAGATTGCTCTACATGCTGGTCGTCATCGTTGTG
Organism: Anaerolineales bacterium; assembly: GCA_036524055.1. Lineage (GTDB taxonomy): Bacteria > Chloroflexota > Anaerolineae > Anaerolineales > Villigracilaceae > Fen-1038. The sequence continues at coordinate 15,124 of DATDCZ010000096.1, forward strand.
GTCTCGTTCATCACCTTCGGGCTCATGCACGCCGTACCCGGCGGACCCTTCAGCCGCGAGAAGGCGCTGCCCGAGGAGACCATCAAGATCCTCAATCAGCGCTACCACCTGGATGATCCCTTGTGGCGGCAGTACCTGGACTATCTCTACAACACCATGGTGCCGCACATCACTTCGGTGGCTCCCACAACCTCGCTGATGGATGACTTCATGGTGAGCTTCAAGGTCGGCCCGGTGTGGTTCCGCTGGATGAACTTCGGCCCCTCCATGCACTCCCGCAGCCGGACCGTCAACGACGTCTTCCGCGATAACCTCCCGGTCTCTGCTCAGCTCGGCATCATGGCCCTGAGCGTTGCGCTCATGATCGGCATGCCCCTGGGCATCCTTGCCGCCCTCAAGCAGAACACGCTCTTCGACTACAGCGGTATGGCGCTGGCCATCTTTGGAGTCTCGGTCCCGGTGATCGTGCTGGGGCCGATCCTGGTATGGTTGTTCGGGGTCACCCTCAAGTGGCTGCCGCCCACGGGCTGGGGCGCGAAACCGCCCTACACGCTGGGCTTCCTTCCCAACCACCTGGGCTGGGACTACTTCAGATTCGCCCTCATGCCCTCCATCGCGCTGGGCCTCGGCTCCTCAGCCATCATCGCCCGTCTCACCCGCGCCAGCCTGCTGCAGACCGTGCGTGAGGACTACATCCGCACCGCGCGGGCCAAGGGCCTGCACGAGCGCACTGTCATCACGCGGCACGCGCTCAAGAACTCCCTTATCCCCGTGGTCACCATCCTCGGACCGCTGTTCGCCGCACTGGTTACAGGCACATTCGTGACCGAGCTCATCTTCGGGATTCCCGGCATGGGCAAGTATTTCGTCACGAGCATCACCAATCGGGACTACCCGGTCATCATGGGCACCATCCTCCTATACGCGGTGTTCCTCGTGATCGCCAACCTGCTCGTCGATCTCACCTACGCGTACCTGGATCCGCGGATCCGCTACGACTAGAAGAAATGGAAGCGCTTTAGCCGACTGCGAGGAAGTCTGATCTTCTGGTATTGAGCTGTGCGTCAGCGTTCGATGCCCATGGAATCCGACACCTCCCCGGGAAGCACATTGCGAAACACATCCTATGGGCCGCTACGTAGCACGCAGATTCCTGGACATGTTCGTCGTCATCCTGGTGGTGACCTTCATTACCTTCACGCTTATGCATGCCGTGCCCGGTGGACCTTTCAGCCGCGAGAAGGCGCTGCCTGAGGCTACCCTCAAGATCCTCAATGAGCGCTATCACCTGGACGATCCCCTCTGGCAGCAGTATCTGGACTACCTCTATAGCACCATGGTGCCGCACATCACCTCCGTGGCTCCCACTCCATCGCTGATGGACGACTTCCTGATCAGCTTCAATATCGGCCCGACGTGGTTCCGCTGGATGAATTTCGGTCCCTCCATGCACTCTCGCAGCCGCACCGTTAACGATGTGTTCCGCGCCAACCTGCCTGTGTCCGCCCAGTTGGGCGTTATGTCGCTGGTGGTCTCGCTCCTCATCGGCATGCCGCTTGGGATTCTGGCCGCGCTAAAGCAGAATTCCATCTATGACTACGCCGGCATGGCGGTGGCCATTTTCGGCGTCTCGGTACCGGTGATCGTGCTGGGACCCGTGATGGTCTGGCTCTTTGGCATTGTTCTGAAGTGGCTGCCACCTTCCGGGTGGGGTTCCAAGCCGCCCTATCTCCTGGGCTTCCTGCCCACGCACTATGACTGGTCCTACTTCCGCTATGCCATCATGCCCTCCCTGGCGCTGGGCGTGGGTTCCTCCGCCATCATCGCACGCCTCACGCGTGCCAGCTTGCTGCAAACCGTCCGCGAGGACTACATCCGCACGGCCCGGGCCAAGGGGCTGCCGGAACATCTGGTCATCACGCGGCATTCCCTCAAGAACTCGCTCATTCCGGTGGTGACCATCCTCGGACCCCTTTTTGCGGCCCTGGTCACCGGAACGTTCGTCACGGAGCTTATCTTCGGCATTCCCGGCATGGGCAAGTACTTCGTCACCAGCATCACCCAGCGCGACTACCCGATCATCATGGGCACCATACTCTTGTACGCGGTATTTCTGGTGATCGCCAACCTGGGCGTCGATCTCACGTACGCGTACCTGGATCCTCGGATTCGCTATGATTAGAGGCGCACGACCTCGAGATTAAAGGAGAACCTATGGCGACGTCACAAGCACTTCAACCAACACCCCTGGGGGCCGGCGGCATACCCCTGACGCAGAAGCGCGAAAGCCTGTGGCAGGACGCAATGCGCAGGCTCATCCGCAATCGGGCCGCCGTGATCGGGGGCATCATCATCCTGCTGCTCATCCTGATCACCATCTTCGCCGATCGCATCGCCCTTAAGCCTTTCGATGTACAGGTTCTCCCGGACCAGAACAAGGTTCCGTCCTGGATGATCCGGGCCTTCCCCGGCATGGCGGGTTACGCCAAGGTCTCTGAGGCTTACCCGCTCGGCGCAGACTACGTCGGCCGCGACCTGTTCAGTCGCATCATCTACGGCGGGCGCGTCTCGCTCTCCGTGGCGTTCATCGGCCCGCTGATCAGCCTCATCGTCGGTGTCATCTACGGCAGCATCTCCGGATACTTCGGCGGTCGGGTCGACAACATCATGATGCGCGTCGTGGACGTGCTCTATGCCTTCCCGAGCCTGCTCTTCATCATCCTGCTCATGGCCTTCTTCCGCTCCACGCTGACGGAGATACCGCCTGGCACACCGGCGTATGCCCTCAGTCAGCTCGACCATAAACTGGGCGGCATGTTCTTCATATTTGTGGGCATCGGTCTCACCGCATGGGAGACCATGGCGCGGCTCACCCGCGGCCAGGTGCTCTCCGTGCGCGAGAAGGAATTCATCGAGGCGGCACACACCATCGGCGCCAGCAATCTCCGCATCATGTTCAAGCACATCCTCCCGAACATCCTCGGTCCACTGATCGTGAACGAGACGCTGGCCATACCGGGCTACATCTCCACGGAGGCCTTCCTTTCATTCATCGGTCTGGGTGTCACTCCGCCAACCCCGTCCTGGGGTGCCATGATCTCGGATGGCTCGGCCGTGGTGCGCACCTACCCCAATCAGGCCATCTTCCCCGCTCTGGCCCTGGCTATCACCATGTTCGCCTTCAACTTCCTCGGCGATGGCCTGCGCGATGCATTTGATCCACGCTTGCGGGGTACGCAGTAGCCGGCGCTGAATGCCATTAGATCTTCAAAGGCAAAGGGACAGGATGCAGAGGCCTCACTCCGGATCCTGTCCTTTTTATCTCCGCAAATCTGCAGGCATGTGCGCCTGGCGTGATAATGAAGCCGTCTTCCGATAACAACATGAATTCGCGAATGCGCTTGCTGTCGGTCATGATGATGGTTCTGGGCAGCGCCGCGCTTCTCGCCGCCTGCGCCTCTGCGGTCGGCACCCCTTCACCCGCGCCCACTGGCATGACCCTGCCGCCCACTCCGGCGCCGGAAAAAGACTCGTGGATCCTGGTGGATCTCCCCGCGGACGCCACGCAGCTGCAGCACGGCGCGGAGGTCTATCGCCTTGTGTGTAGTGCCTGCCACGCGTATTCAGGCGAGGGTCTCACAGATGCATGGCGCGCCACCTGGGATCCGAAAGATCAGAATTGCTGGCAGTCCAAATGTCACGGCCCAAATCATCCGCCCGATGGTTTCCTGCTGCCCATTGCACCTGCCATTGTTGGAAATCAAGCCATGGCCCCGTTTGCCACCGCGGCCGACCTGCATGCGTACATACAATCCACCATGCCCTGGCAGCACCCCAACGGCCTGACGGAAGACGAAGGCTGGGCGGTGACGGCCTACGTCATCAAGCTCAATCGCATGAACCCGGGCAGCGAACTCAATGCGCAGAACGCCAGGGACTTCCGGCTCCATACCGACGCGCAGCAATCTTCGCCCACCGCCGCGGCCGGAACGCCTG
>DATDCZ010000097.1:0-12963 GCA_036524055.1 Anaerolineales bacterium
AGCTGAGCCACGATGCGGTCATGGACTGTGGCTGCGTCCATGCCGATGATCGAGATCAGCTTGTTGCGGCCGGTTGTGCCCGCAATGATTTCTATGCTGGATCGTGCCACTCGCAGCGTCTTGGCAAGAAAGCCGATCAACTGCTCGTTGGCTTCTCCATCGACCGGCGCCGCCTTGAGCTGGATCTTGATGGTGCCGTCATCGAGCACTTCGGTGATACGGTCGCGGCCGGCCCGCGGCGTCACGCGCACGGCGATCGCCGAACCTGTCTTGCCCTCGTGCAATCGATACTTTCGCTCTTTCACGCCGTCCTCAGAATGAAAGCAGCAGCGCCGTAAGGACGCGTGCGATCAGGATGATCGCAACCATCAGGATCATGGGGCTGAAGTCGACCGGCCCGGTCGCAGGCAGCAGCCGCCTAATGGGCGCCAGCAAGGGTTCAATGATGCGGTCCATGGCCTCGCGAATGGGGTGATAGGGCGAGAGTACCCAGGACGCGATGACCCAGATCACGATCAGCGCGATCAGAATCTGAGCCGTGATGTTGATGAGTTCGACGATTAGCATGGCTTCAATCAACCTCCGGTGCCGGTCTGCGTCCCAGTATAGCCTCCCCCACGCGCACGAGCGTGGCGCCCTCTTCCACGGCCACGGCGTAGTCCGCGCTGGTTCCCATCGAGAGCTCGGCCCATCGTAGCATGGGAAACTCATCGGTGAGAAATCCTTGCAGCTTGCGCAGCCGTCTAAAGTACGTGCGCGCCTCCTCCGGATCGTCTGTTAGTGGCGGCATGGTCATCAGACCCTCGATCTGCAGACTCGACAATTGGCTGACTTGCTCAATGTCCTTCGTCAACATCGGCCACGCAGCCTCATCGGCCGCCGGCCAGCCGCTCTTGGCGGTCTCGCCTCCGACGTTCAGTTCGAGCAATACGGGAATCGTGCGGCCCAACTCAAGGGCGCATTGATTCAGGCGTCCAGCCAGCTTCACTGAGTCCAGTGAATGGATCAGGTCAAAGTACGGGGCGACCAGCCGCGCTTTGCGGCTTTGTATGTGTCCGATCATGTGCCATTCCAGACTGACGTCTCCGACTTGCCGGTTCCGCGGGCCGAAGGCGCCTTCATCTCTGGGCGCCGACTTTCCACCCACGTGTTGGATCTTCTGCACGGCCTCCGCGGCATAGTTCTCACCGAAGGTGCGCACGCCAGCGGCGATGGCCGCCTCGACGACGTGCAAGGGTTGCGCCTTGCTGACAACCACGAGCCGTACAGCCTCAGGCGGCCGTCCCGCCCGCCGCGCGGCCTCCGCGATCCTTTCCAAGACTTGTGCCCGCCGGTCCTTGATCGACGCGATCAGCGTGTCGTCTATTTCAACCTTCTGTGTCGTCGCCTTCACAATGCCACTGGTAGCTCGGCATCGCCTCTATGTATGCACACCGCGTCATCATCCGGCCGGAAGCGCGATCAGGGCGCCAAAGCGGCCTGTTCGCCCCTTTTCGGCGCGGTGCGAGAACCAGTCGTCAGTATGGCAGGCCGTACAGAGACCAGCGATCTCGATATGCTCCACCCCCGCCTGCTCGAGCTGGGTGCGATTTGCCGCCCACAGATCAAGATAGGTCTTATCCCCGCGCTGCTCAATTAGACCGGCGCTGGACGCGCCGAAGGCCATCGTGACCTGCTGAATTACGTCCACCCCCACCTCGTAGTGATCGGGGCCGATGGACGGACCAATGGCTGCGAGGATATCCCCCGGGCGAGTACCATAGCTGGCGACCATGGCATCAACCGCCGACCGGGCAGCCGCTCGCACCGTCCCGAGCCATCCGGCATGTGCAATCCCTACGACAGCACGCGTTGGATCGTAGAGCATGATCGGGACACAGTCTGCAAATCGCATGTAGAGGCTGACCTCGGGTCGATCCGTAAGTATGATGTCGGCCCTCTGATAGTTTTCGTCTGGTGAGCGCGGTGATCGCGCCAGCACGAAGTCGGCCGAATGCACCTGCCAGACGTCAAACATGGAATCAAGGGTTCGGTCCACGGCTTGAAAGGAGCGTACACGGTTCTCACGTACCCTCGCGGCCTCGTCCCCCACGGTGCCTCCCACGTTCAGCGTATCCCAGGGCGAAGGGCTCACGCCCCCACGGCGCGTGAAAACGGCCTGCGTCAGTTCAGGCGGAAATGATTCGAACTGGTAGTACTGCAAGCCATCGGATTCTGTGAAGGGCATGATGTAGGGTACTGCCCCGGGCTGCGGAAAGTTGCAGCTAGGCCCGCGCCACGGCGAGTTTCTTGATGAAGAACTGCCGTGTTTCCTTCATCGATTCCTCTATGTTCGGGAAGGCGAACCACGCGGTGCCAAATCCGAACAGTCCGCCGGTCAGCACTCGCAAGAAGGGTGTGCTCTCACGATACGGCAGGATCTGCGCGAGCCAGGGGAAATTGAATTGACTGACTATCTGGGAGACGCCATCCAGCCCAATCGGGCCGAGCGCCAACAGGATCCATGCCAGCCAATGCAGCGCGGGCATCTTACGCTGTGTCGCCGCGTAGACGAGCCCGAAGAGCAGCATCGCGCCATAGATGGCCACGTCGCGTTCACACAGTGCAACCTTGAAGCCCACGGTTTCATTACCCGTGTATTGTCGCGCCGTCAGGCGTGAGACGCTGTACGGGTTGGCAACATCCGTGGAGCCCGAGATGGCCTCATAGGATTGGACGTTGGCGAGCCCGGCTTCCTTCAGCGGATAATACGGCTGTTCCCCGAAGAGAAAGAACGAGCGAAATGCAAACTGATGGCAGAGCGGACTGTAGACCTTGTATATGATGCGCGCCACCCCGGGTGCTTGCGCCTTCATTAGGACGGGTGCCGCAAACGGGAGACCCACATATATGAAAAGGATAAGGTTGACCAGCGCCAGGTAGTGCTTGGAAAGCCAGAAGTAGACCCCGTCGCTGAAGCCGGTCTTCTGCCCCTTGCGCACGCGGGCGCGGTACCCTTCGCCGCCGGTTTCGGTGAGCTGGTCGCGGCGATCGCGAGCCGCTCCCAGGGTCATCATGAGCTGCTGCCTTGTGATCGGCGCCCGCAGCACGTACGGTCCCACCTCGAGCACAGGGATCTGGTCGAAGTATTTCTTCTGTAGCACCGCATCTGAATCGATATTGACTTCCGCCAGTCGATGTGGGTAATCCTGGCGGAGCTCAGTCAGCTGTTTCCGGACTTCATCGCACAGCCCGCAATTCGGCCGCATGTACAAAGTGACGTTAAGGGGCGCGGTTTCTGCCATGTTCAGATTCCAAAATTCACGAACCAACCATATTTCGACATCAACTCAAACACTCCCGCAAAAAGCAGGATACCGACGATCACTAGCACGACCCCCATGGCGACTTCCACATAACGCATTGTCTTGCCGTATTTCCGCAGAATCGTGGCAACCCAGCCTATTCCAAGCGCGGCTGCGAGGAAGGGAATCGCAAGACCCGCCGAATAGGCGCTCAGCAGCTTGGCCCCAAGTGCCACCGAACCGCCATTGATCGCTACCGTCAGGATGCTGCCCAGCACCGGGCCCACGCATGGCGACCACCCCGCCGAGAAGAATACTCCCAGAAGCGCCGATGACAGGTACCCCCACTTCGGATCCGGTCGGCTGTGGACGCGCGCATCGTACTCCAGGAAGGGGATGCGATACACGCCGATCATGTGCAAACCGAAGATCACAACGATGATGCCGCCGACCTTTTCGAGTATGTTCCTGAGGTCGTAAAGCAATCCGCCGGCGGCTGATACAGCCACCCCGAGCACGATGAACACCACGCTGAAGCCCAACACGAAAGCAACGCCGTGCGTGAACGTAATAAACCGGTTGGAGTGCTCTGCTTCGCCGCCTGCCGCTCGACCGCCGAGGTAGCCTATGTATGCCGGTACCAGAGAAAACACGCATGGCGAGAGAAAGGAAGCCAGGCCCGCCAGAAAGGCGAGGCCCACGGAGACCTGTGAAATATCCATTCAGGTTATCGACCTATGCTGAGGCGCTCGTATCGTCAACCGTTACAGACGTGCTGAAGCTCCCGCCAACATCCGGCCACGTCAGGCGCGTCTCGCTCTGATCCAGCGTGATGGCCGGCGTCGACCAGCGGAAAATCCACTTCGCATCTTCCGGCGAGACATTCACGCACCCGTGAGAGCGCCGGGTCCCGAAATCGTTGTGCCAGAATGTTCCGTGGATCGCAGCTCCCGCGTTCGTGTTGAAGAATACCGGCCATGGCACGGCCATCGTGTCGTAACCGCTGTCCGAGCCCGTGTTCGCCGCCATATGGATGGAGAAGATCTTCCACGAAACAGCCTGATCGCCCGTGGGAGTCGAGAAACGCTCGCCGTAGCCCGTGGAAACGCGGCAAAAGAAGACTTCGCTGTTGCCTTCGTAGCACGAAAGTATCTGCCGCCCGGGCGTCGCATCCACCACGATCTTCTTGGTGCCGGGATCCACATTGGGGCTGATCGGTGAAATGTCATCCTCGGTCAATTGCTTGAAAGCCGCGCCGTCGGCAACGAAGATATCTCCGTAGCCATATCCATGCAGCGGCGCCGACTCATTCACCCTGTACATGATCGTTCCGTCGCCAGCCGCGCCGACCTGGTCGATCCAGACGACCTGCCCGTAATAAAGCCGTATGGGTTGGTTCGTCCCCAGGCTGTACTTCACAAGCGGCGAGATGGGTGCGGTCTGAAGCTGCAAGTCCACATAGGGCACAGTGACTTCCACCCAGAAACCGTCCTTGCCTTGCGGCAATGCATTTAGTGGTGTGTTCGGCAGATTCCGAACTGGCTGCAGGTCCGCAGTGTAGATGAAACCTTCCGGAGTCTGCACCCAGCGCCGGTTGGTCCGTCCAGCCACATTCGTGCCGACTACCTCGCGATGCCACACGACCAGCTCATCTTGCGCGACATTCCGCAGGGCCGGCGAGTTTTCATTCGGCTGCGCGCGCAGCGTGGTGGAATAGAAGTTGGGAGTTACCGCGACACGCCCAAGAAAATCTCCCGCAGGGAATTGTGGGAGTTTGCGGACTGTCTCCAGCGGTGCCGGCCGGAATGCCAGCGATCCCAGGCCCAGGCCCGCGAGTTTGAGAAAGTCGCGTCGTGTAGGAAGTGTTTGCCTGCGCATGTGTCAACCTGAATTGGAGAATTCGGACCGCAGCAAGGATACACGTTAACTGTAGGTGCGTCAACTAAGTGAAAAATGAGTGCAATCCCCGCAGGCATCTTGCACTTAGTTTGTGCCCCACGTCATCAAAGCACGGGGTCACAAACGCGCCCGCAGTCTCAAGCAACTGGGCTGCCCGTTCCGCGTCTTCTATTCCTACCATTTTGTCCTGTGTTCCGTGGGCCAGGAATACTGCCTTTCCCTCAAGTGGGCGATGTGCCACCAGCGCCTCAGCACCCTTCGGCACGAAACCGGCGAGCACGCCCAGCTTGCCGATCCGCTGCGGAAAAAGCAGCGCCACGACACAGGCTAGCGCGGCGCCCTGGCTGAAACCCATCAGGTCAAAGGTGTCGTCCGCGATCTGTTGCTCCAAGCGATATGCATCCACCAGGCTTATGAGGTCCGTGCCGGAAGAACGCAGGTCGTCCAGGGACGGCCGATCGCCCAGGTCCGGAGAAGAAAGTCGCCAGGAGTATCCGGAAGGTCGCGTCGGGTGTGGCGCGCGCGGCGCGAAGATCCAATAATGCCGGGGAAGATCGCGCGCAAATACCCACATCGAATTCTCATCGCCCGTCCATCCGTGGAGTAGCAGCAGAAGTCGGGCTGACGAACCTTCCGACTCCCGTTGCCTCAGAGTCCACCCATGGAACTCCGCGAGGGTCGTCTCACTCTCGATGTTCACGTTTCACGATCCAATCGATTCCGTACAGCGCCGCCAAGATCAGCCCGATCGGCACCAGGCCACCCAGCAGGCACAGCAGGCCGGTTACGGCCGCGCCCGCGCCATAGATGAGATAGATAAGGCCGATGCCTACGACAAAGAGCAGAATGAACGCCCCAACAAGCAGACGTACATTCGTCTGGCGTGCAAACGCACGCAGGTCGCGCTTCAACTCGTGAGCCTCGACGCCATGCGCCGCAGGCGTTCCGTCCAGGCCGTGGCCTTGCGCAGTTCCGGCAGCATTTCGCGCGCCGCCTGCTCCCCCAGGTCGGCGATCGCGGTCACGTCCACACGATCGAGCACACCGATGTCCGCAACGTCCGGCCGAATGATCACATCCGGCTTTTCCAGCTGGAATCGCAGCTCAGCGATCTGTCGTCCCCCGATATCGATCGAACGCATGAACACATCCATGGCCTGTGCAAGGCGCAGGTTGCTGAGTCTTTGGGCCATCGGTTTCGGCAATCCATCCAGAAACGGTAAAGGCATGGAACGTGGCGGCTTCCCAAGCGGCGCGGTCAGCGTAACGGCCACCACGGGCAGACTCGGCGCCAGCGAGCGCGCCACCGTCACGGGTATCGGATTCAATAGTCCACCGTCTACGAGTTCCAGCTCATCCTGCATGAAGGAGGGAAATATGCCTGGCAGCGCGATCGTGCATAGAATGCCGTTGCGGATAGGGCCCTCTTTGATCACGATCTCACGCGATGTGCGCATATCGACCGCGGTGACGGCACACGGTATCCTGGCCTCCTCAAAGGTCTTGTCGCCAATCGTGCGTTTGAGCCACTGCCGCACGCGGCTCAGCCCAAGGAAGGCTGGTCCCTCTCCGTGCCCGCGCCCATACAGGCGTGCTTGATCCACTGCCGAGAAGGCCTCCAGGATCTGATCCGGCGAGAATCCTGCGGCGTAGAAACACGCCACCATCCCGCCAAAGCTCGTGCCGGCAATGGCACGCACCCGGAATCCTTCTCTCTCGAGCAGGCGCAGTACGCCAATGTGTGAATTCCCCTTTGCTCCGCCGCCCCCCAATGCAAGGGTAATGTCCATTTCTTGTTCCCCGTGCGCGATCGCTATCAGATCGCCGCTACAGAATTATACGCCGTGGCACGAGGCTGGTCGCGCGGCTGCGCGCACACTCTCCAGGGATATTCGGGCTCAGAATAATCGTCTCAGCCCGTTCAACAGGCGGTCTGCGTCGTTTCGGTCGTTGTATCCCTGCATGGAAATGCGCAACAGCTTCAGGCCGTTCCAGGCTAACAACGGCACCTCAATATGCTGCTCATCGTACAGCTTCGTCTTTGCCGCATCGACATCCATACTCGAGGGGAGCGGCGCCGCCGCCATCTGCACGTACCAGGAATCATCCGGATAGTAGGTTGGCAGTCCAATTAGGTCTTGAACCCTCGCCAGCGTTTCTTTGAGCAATTCATGGCAGGCGGACCGGACGCCCGCCCAATTGTGCTGCTTCTGAAATTCAATGGCGGTCGGCACACTAAGAAAAGCCGAAACGTCGCGGGTTCCCCACCACTGATTATGGTCGATGAATGTGGATCCGCTGGGCGTCTCCGATTCGTATCCCCACGAAACGATCAGGGGCTCAAGCATGGGCTGGATTTCAGGTCTGGCATATAGGAACCCGGCGCCCTTGGGTGCGCACAACCACTTGTGCAGGTTTCCGCCGTAGAAATCTGCCCCCAGTGAGGTCAGATCCAGTCCCACTTGCCCGGGCGCGTGGGCTCCATCGATGAGCGTAATCACACCCTTGCTCCGGGCTCCTCGGCAGATCTCCTCCACGGGGAAGCGTATCGCGGTCGGGCTGGTTATGTGACTGATAAAGATCACGCGCGTCTTGGGTGTGACCCCCAGCAGGAAGTCCTCCACGAGCTGCTGCGTGGAGGTCAGTGGCACAGGGACGGATCGGACAACGTATGCGAACCCGCGCTTTCTTGCCAGGTAACGCCAGGTGCGGTCGCAGGCGCCGTATTCATGATCGGTGGTCAATACCTCGTCGCCCGGCCCAAGATCCAGGGAGCGGGCAACAAGATTCACTGCCAAGGTGACGTTGTCCATGAATACAATGTCGCTGGCCGGGGCGCCCAGGTACACGCCCAGGGCATTCCGGGCATCCTGCATCAGGCCGTCAAAGCGCCGTCCCAGGAACTCCGTGGGTTGCCTTTCCAGCTCCCGCTGCCAGCGCTGATATTCCCGGAATACCGGCTCCGGTGTAGCACCGAACGAGCCATGGTTGAGATACGCGATCTCCGGATCGAGCAGGAACAGTTCTTTGAGGTCCCGCATGCGGTGATTATACGTGTCGCCTGCTCTTGCTTTTCCCCTATGCTACAATGCCTCGCATGGCTGGGGACGTCAAGGTTGTTGCCACCAATCGCAGGGCCGCTTTTGAGTATTTCCTCCTGGATCGCTTCGAAGCCGGCTTGGCCCTCATGGGCAGCGAGATCAAGTCCATCCGCGCCGGGCAGATGAGCATCAAGGAAGCTTACGTGGATGTGGAAAACGGCAGAGACGCCTGGTTGCTCGAGGCCCACATCGCCCCGTACGCGCAAGCCAGCCGCTTCAATCACGAGCCAAAACGCAGGCGCCGACTGTTGCTCCACAAACGCCAGATTCGGGAACTGTGGAATGCTGTTCGGATCAAGGGCATGACCATCGTGCCAACCCAGGTCTATCTTAAGGATGGTCGGGCCAAGGTGGAGATCGCTCTAGCCCGCGGCAAGAAGTCCTATGACAAGCGTGCTGTCATCGCCAAGCGTGACCAATCGCGTGAGCACGATCGCGCGGCCCGCGTTCGCTGAGCACGGGACACCAGGGGGACAACTGGCCCAGTCTGCCCCGGGGTGCGTAGAGCCCGAAGCGTGATGCAATCCCACGTGTTTCTACAGATGCAAACATCCCCCCTATAAGGAGCCCCGGATTGAATTCCCGACTCAAGCTTCGCGATAGGTGGATATACGGCGCAGGTGACCTGGGTTTCAGCCTGACCGATACCATTCGGAGTGCGTATCTGGCGATCTTCCTGACCGACGTCGTTGGCGTGAGCGCCTCCCTGGCGGCACTGGTATTCTTCGTCGGCAGCACCTGGGACTACATTAATGATCCGATTATTGGGTACATCTCAGACCGGACGCACTCGCGTTGGGGCCGCCGCCGGCCGTTCCTGCTCTTCGGTGCCATTCCGTTCGCGGCCGCGTTCTGTTTGCTCTGGTGGAGACCCCCGATGCTGTCAGGCAATTTGGCGCTCACCATCTACTACATTGCCGCCTTTGCCTTGTTTGACACGGCAGCCACATTCGTCTACATGCCCTACTACGCGCTGACTCCTGAACTCACGGACGACTATGACGAGCGCACGGCTCTTACCTCCGCTCGGATGTTCTTCTCGATCCTGGGTGGGCTTCTGGCCTTCACGATACCTCTCTGGATTGTGGATGGCTTTCAGCCCGCGCATTCCGACAGGGTCCTCTTCATGGCCGTGGTCTTCAGCATCGTAGCAGCTCTGCCCTTGCTCCTTGTCTTCTTGGGCACCCGCGAGCGACCCGAATTCATGGCCAGGCGACAAACCACCAGTCTTCGTCGGTCTATCGTCATTACGTGGCATAACCGGCCATTCGTGTTTGGGCTTGGTCTGTTCTTGTTCAACGGCGTGACCATGAGCGTCCTGCAGGTTGTGCTGCTGTACTTCATCAAGTATGTCGTTCTTCATGAGGCCGAAAGCGACCTCATCATGGGGACCATCTTTGTCGTTGCCATGATCGCACTGCCGCTCTGGGTGCTCATCTCACGGCGCCTCAACAAGCGCTGGGCCTATATCGTCGGCATATCCTTCCTCGCCGCTGTGCTTCTTGTACTCTCGTCGCTGACGCCTTCCACCAGCTTCACCTTCATCATGATCCTGTGTGTTCTGGCGGGAATCGGCGTCTCCGCCATGCATGTGATGCCATGGGCAATCATCCCGGATGCGATCGAGCATGGGGAATTGCAGAACGGCGAGCGGCAGGAAGGTTTGTTCTACAGCCAGATCACACTGGCACAGAAAGTGGCCTCCTCGTTGGCGGTGCCGCTCGTGCTCCTGGTCTTGCAGGCCAGCGGCTACGCCTCCAGCAGCGCCACTCAGACTGCCAGCGCAGTCGCCGGCATCCGCTTTGTTTCCGGACCGGTGCCGGCCATTACCATCTGTCTGGGAATCCTTTTCACCTTGCTGTTTCCGCTGGGGCGTGAGCGACACCACGAGATCACGCGGGAATTGGAGCGCCGGCGGCAGGCCGCCCGCGACGTGGTCCCGTGATCGAAGTCCATGCTGTTCGGAACCGCAAGGAAAAGCGAGCCTTCCTTGCCTTCCCGTGGAAGATCTATCGGCACGATCCGCTTTGGGTGCCACCCCTCTTTTCGGAACGGGAGAAAGCCACCGATCCACGCCGCGGTCTGTTCTTTAGAGATGGATATGCAGACTTCTTTCTTGCGTTTCGCGATAGGCAGATCGCGGGCACGCTTTGCTGCTCCCATGAACACGGTGGAGATCCGCGCGAGTGCACCCTGGGCTTCTTCGAGTGCATCGAGGATTACGACGTTGCGGCAGCCCTCTTTGAAACTGCCGAGAGTTGGGCCAGGCAACATCGCCTGACCCGCATGTGCGGCACGTACAACCTGGACCGCGAGGATGGTCGCGGAATCCTTATCGAGGGGCGTGATCGGCCGCCAGTCATTCTTTGCGGACACAATCCGCCCTACTACGCCGGTTTTTTCGAACGCTGGGGATTCACGAAGCAGCATGACGATGGCCTGGCTTACGCGGTCACCCTGGATCTGCAGGATAGCCGCATGCAGCGCCTGTTCCGGCTCGCTGACCAGGTCGGGCGGCGCAAAGGTTTCGTCGTTCGCACGGCCCGCATGCACGAGTTGGACGCCGAGATCGACCGGATACTTGTCCTTCAGAACCGCGCCTTGGCACACCTGGACGGCCCGCCCTACACTCGGGCCGCCATTGAAGCCATGGTTCTGCCCCTGAAGGACCTTGCCGACCCTGAACTTGTGCTCTTCGTGGAATCCCGCGGCGAGCCCGTTGGCTGGTTTCCCGCCATTCAGAACCTGAATGAGGTCCTGATCAAACTCAACGGTCTTCGCTACCCTTGGGACTATCTGCGAGCTCTTCGCTATAAGAATTTCAAGCCCAAGTGCCTCGCCATCAAGAGCATCGCCGTCCTGCCCGAGTACTGGGACACCGGCGCCGCCATCCTGCTCTTCGCCGAGATGGTCAAGCGTTCTGCCGCCAAGGGTTTCGAATGGCTCGATCTCTCCCTGACGGGCGAAGACAATCCAGATACGTGGAATCTGGCTCATCATATGAACGGCAAGATCTACAAGCGCTATCGATTCTTCGCCAGGGATCTGGCATCTTGATTCTTGCACGAGCACAAGCACGCCGGGGCGCGGCCGGCTGTTGAGAGTCAAATACGAGCGCGTGCACCATACGTATCTAAGCGAAAGACCGGAGACTATGTCTCCGGTCTTTCTTCAGGTAGCGGGGGCAGGACTTGAACCTGCGACCTTCGGGTTATGAGCCCGACGAGCTGCCACTGCTCCACCCCGCAGCGAAGCCTGAAGAATATACCAGATTCATCTGCCATCGTCAAGAAAGCATGCATTGGATCGCATGAGAATGTGCTTATCTTCACCACCGCATTGGCCCTGTAATCCGCATATTCATGCTCCAGCTCGGCGCGTGTCTGAGCTATTCAGCATTCTACGCAGAACCTTAAAGGGCAGTACTTGTGGCAGGGGCATCCAAATGCGAATGGGTGTATAATCTCGGCGCCCGAAAAAGCTGCCGCAGAAGCAAGTACGTAACAGACATTTCACACCGCGCTGAGTGCCTGCGTCGACGGTTCGTGAGACATGGATGCCAAAGGGTGAAATGCACTGAGCAGGCCGGGCCTCGTTACAACTGATCGAAAAGCAATCATCCGAATCGTATGAGCGATTCCCTCCTGGTCATTGAAGGCCGGCATGCAGATGTCCCTCTGTTTGCCGCGGAACTGCAGAAGAAGGGCTTCGACGTTCACAGCGTCAAGAACGGCGGCACGGCTGTGTCGCGGCTCGAGCGCATCAATCCGAGCCTTGTGGTTGTCAACGCGGCTTCGCTGCGGAGCACCGGCCTGCGCATTTGCCATTCCATTCGTAACAAGAATCCGAAATATCCGATCGTGCTGGTCCTCGCCAGGGAAGCCAGGGTCGGCAAGGATCTGGCCGATGCCGTGCTCGTCCTCCCCTTCACCGCACAGAAGCTCACCAATCGCATTAAGCCGCTTCTGCCCGGAGATGGAAAGAATGTCATCCACGTCGGACCGCTGCGCCTGGACGTGGAACAACGACGCGTCCGTTGCCTGGGCAAGAACTCCAGGCTCACGCCGCGGCTGACCACGCTCCTCCAGCTCCTGATGGATAAACACGGCGAGGTGGTTGAGCGCGAGGCGCTTTTCAAGAAGGTGTGGGAGACCAATTACACGGGCGACACCCGGACCCTGGACGTGCACATTTCGTGGCTGCGTCGGGCAATTGAGCTTGATCCACTGAAACCCAAATTCCTGAAGACGATCCGCGGTGTCGGCTACAGGTTAGACGTCTAGCTCCCGTTGCATCACTTCCACCCCACTTGTGACAAACCGGACGCAGGCTCTGCGCCCGGTTCTGATTTTCATCTCTAGAGGCAGGTCGTCGTCGCCCCGTGGCCTTTGAGCTTGCGCTGCGCTCCTGAAAAGGGAACCATCCCAGGCCGGATCTACCTCCCAGTAGTCCAGATCGGATTTCCGCTGTATCGTGACCGACTCAGGCGTTCTCTTCACCGAAGGCAAATCACCGTTGCGGTAGGTTGTGCCGGCTCCTAGCTCTCGTTCCATTGAAAACGGCTTTGCAGGCAGAGAGCAGAGACGCCGCCTGGTCGTGTGCACAGCCCGGAACGAACTATCCGCCGCGATATAGCTGCGGCCGGTTCGAGCCGCAACAACCGCGGTGGTCCCCGAGCCA
>DATDCZ010000098.1:0-4114 GCA_036524055.1 Anaerolineales bacterium
ACCCGCCTGGAATTCTCGAATATCCCGTCGGACTCGTAGGTCTCGATCGTGGCAAGGGCAGCCGCGCAGGCGAGGGCATGCCCACTGTAGGTCAGACCCGCGTACAGGTACTTATCGTCGAAAAATCTGGCGATCTTCTCGCTCACGATCACGGCCCCCAGAGGAACGTAGCCAGAGGTGAGTCCCTTGGCCGTCGTGATGATGTCCGGAACCACATGCCAGTTATCCACGGCGAACCATGTGCCTGTGCGTCCCCAGCCGCTCATCACCTCGTCCGAGATGAGGAGAATGCCGTATTTGTCGCAGATCTCCCGCATCCGCGGCCAGTATTCATCCGGCGGGATGATCAGCCCGTTGGTGCCCGTTACCCCTTCCAGAATGATCGCGGCGATCTGGTCGGGTCCCTCATGCTGAATTACTTCCTCGACGTGAGAGATACATTCACGATGGCACGTGTCGCGCGTCCAACCGAACGGACACCGGTAGCAGTACGGGTCAAGGACATGCACCACGCCGGGCATCGCGGGTTCGACCGGCAGCCGCCGATAGTCACCAGTAAGCGCGATCGCGCCGTGGGTCGCCCCGTGATATGAGCGATAGCGCGCAAGAATCTTGTGCCGCCCCGTATAGAAGCGCGCGATCTTGATAGCGTTTTCGTTCGCCTCCGCGCCTCCGAGCGCGAAGAATGTCTTCTTGAGATCGCCGGGCGCGATCGACGCAAGTTTCCTACCCAGCAGCGCTCTCGGTTCCGTCGTCATGCCGGGCGCCACAAAGGTTAACTTGGCAGCTTGCTCCTGTATGGCCCTCACGACGCGTGGATTCTGATGCCCGACGTTGGCGTTCACCAGTTGGGAAGCAAAGTCCAGGTAGCGTTTTCCATTGGCGTCCCAGAAGTAGACACCCTCTGCCCTCTCGACCGGGATCGGATGCGTTTCCCCTTGCACGGACCACGAGAAGAACGTGAACTCCTTGCTCAGATCCACGATCTCCCTGGCGGTAAGACTGTGTTCCTTCACGGCCACGGCTTGCTCCTAATCCTGCGGCGTGCCCAAATGTCCGGCCGGGCTACGCCCGAACGTAGTCCCGCCGCGCTGCTTTGACTAGATCGGCATAGACCTGCAGGGTCACTTCAACGTCTTTGTCGCTATGCTCGTAGCACAAGAACCAGGGTTCCCGGGCGTCGAGATCGGGCATCACGCCCCTCTGGATGGCCATTTCGGTGAGCTTGAGGTAGAGCGCCTTGTCGCTTAGGTCCCAATCACGCTGACATGTGACATCTTCGACCCCCAGCGCAAATGAGAACATGGCCGGGAAGCCGCTCATGACAGCTGGTATTCCGTTCTCCTCGAAGATATCCTTGAGGCCGTTCATCAATGCGCGGCCGCGCGCCTCGATTGTTTTCAGGATGGGCTGCTTCTTCAGCGTGGTCAAGGTCGCGTGCGCGGCCGCGACGCCCGGTTTGTTGTTCGTGAAAGTGCCGCCCTGGGACACGCCGTGGCCGATGATGGACATGATCTCACGACGGCCGCCCATCGCTGCCAACGGATATCCATTCGCCATGGCCTTGGCATAAGTGGCCAGGTCCGGTTGGATGCCAAGGACCTCCTGTGCCCCGCCATTGGCGATGCGGAAACCCGTCTTGACCTCATCCAGGACAAACAAGGTGCCATGTTCCGCGGTCAGCTTGCGAATGAGTTCGAGGAAACCGGGCTTTGCGGTGATGGCACCGCAGTTGCCCTGGCACGGTTCGGTGATGACCGCGGCGATTTGGTCACCGAAAGACCGCATGAGGCGTTCGAAACCTTCGAAATCATTGAAGGGCAGAGTGAAGATGAGGTCACGCAGGGCCCGGGGAATGCCCGAGGACGAGGCCACAGGGATGGGACTCCTGCGACTGCCGTACGTCTCCACCGGTGCGTACGTCGACCACAGGGTATTGTCCTGGAAGCCGTGGTAGTTGCCCTCGAACTTCACGATCATTTCACGGCCGGTATAGGCTCGCGCTACACGCAATGCATGCATGGTCGCTTCGGTGCCGGAGCACGCGAGCCGGACCATCTCCATCGACGGTACCAGCTCGCGGATAAGCTCACCTACCTCGATCTCGAGCTCACCCGTCATCGCAAAGAGGGTTCCCTTCTTCAACTCCTCAATGACGGCGTCATCCACCTCATCAAAGGCGTGCCCCAAAATGATGGGGCCGTAGGCCATCCGATAGTCGATGTATTCGCGGCCGTCCACATCCCACATATGGGATCCCTTGCCGCGCGCGACATAGGGTGTCGCCGCCTCGCCCCAGTACCGGAAGTTCGAATTGACCCCCAGAGGGGTGATCTGTTGGGCGCGCTTCTGCAATGCGATGCTCTTTGGGCCCACGAGGCTCATTCAACCTCCCGAGTAAGCCGCCAGGCGCCTGGAGCTCCGACGGCGAGCACGATGGGACAGCGTGGAACAAAAGGATGCGCCCTCGGCTGAATAGAATACGCCCCCACCACAAGGCGATAGTTCACATTTCGCCTTCTTGTTGGGAACGGCACGGCGCTGAGTGGGCGCATCAGTGTTTACTTTATCTTTGTATTGGTGACGGGCTTCACTAGATGATACACAGATTTGACCTCGTGGTCAAGAAAAGCTTGGCGTCGCGTGGATGCGGAATGAAGGCATCTGCGGTTCTAAGTTGATGAATCTGACCAACCGGCTGGACTTTCATCAAGTTGCAGCGACGGCACAACTCGTTGCGCATTGACGGTCACGCATCGCGCGGGTATACTACGGGGTTGGTATTATTCCCTGGTAGTTCAGGAGTAGGAAAATGGTAATGACGGAAACATCACCTGTCACCGCGCTGGAACCCAAGGCCAAGCTGGCGGGAAAGATCGTAAAGACCACCCTGGCGGGGGCGCTAGTGGACGTGGGTCAGCCGCTGCCGGGTGTATTGCATATTTCGCAGTTGCAGAGAGATCCAGTCAACAAGGTGGAAGATGTGCTTCGTGAGGGGCAGGCCGTGGAGGTCTGGGTCCGCCGAGTCCGCAAGGATCGCATCGAACTCACCATGATCGAGCCGCTGCGCTATGACTGGAAGGATATGCAGCCCGACATGGTGGTCAACGGCAAGGTCGTTCGTCTCGAAACCTACGGCGCCTTCGTGGATATTGGCGCGGAGCGTCCAGGCATGATCCACATCAGTGAGCTGTCCCGCGGCTACGTCAAAGACGCCAAGGACGTGGTGAAGGAAGGCGACGAGGTCGAGGCCAAGATCCTCAGCGTGGATGCCAAGAAGCGGCAGATAAGACTTAGCCTCAAGGCGCTCCAGCCCGAACCAGAGCTCGTAGAGGCCCCACAGCATTCGGCCAAGCGGGCCAGGCGCGGTGCCAAGGCAGAGCAGATCGAGCAGGTGGAGGAACCGGTGGCACCGCCGGAACCCGAGCTCACGGCGATGCAACTTGCCTGGCAGGCGGCGCAGGATCGCTCCAGGTCAAAGGACAAGACCGCGCGGTCCAAACGGCACCGCGAGGCGGATTCGGAACACGAAGAAATGCTCCGCCGAACCCTGGAAAAACGAATCCCAACCGGAGCCTGAGAAACAACGAACCCCCTGGATCCAGGGGGTTCGTTCATCTATAGATCACTCCCGGCGAGCTCCCGCAGGAGCTTTGCTGGAATTGTGTGTAAAACCCGTCCAAACCGGTGGAGAAATTGGGGATTTCGTGCCCCAACGCTGTGGACAACTTGTGAGTAGATAGCCATAAATTGTGGGATCGCTTCGCGGTCAACTCTGACCTTTCGACGGATTGCGGCTGAATGAGGCTTTCTCTCAGCCCAAACTTGCGTGCCACTTCCACCCCGAACTGGTATTTGCTCATCGCCTGCGCGCCCACCACATGGTAGAGACCATGCAAATCCTTCTCGAGCATTTCAAGGAGCGTTTGTGCAAGATGATTGACCCACATCGGACAAAAGATGACATCGGTAAATCCGCTGACGTTCCTGCCTTCGCTCAGGTTGTTGACAAAGAACTCGCCAAGACTGCGCCGGTTGGTGAGGCTCCAGCCAAAGAAGTTGACGCGTGCGATAATGGCTTGCGGATTGGCTGCCTGCACCGCCCGCTCCCCTT
>DATDCZ010000099.1:0-43944 GCA_036524055.1 Anaerolineales bacterium
TCGTCTCTTCCGCCTCAGCTCGAGTAGGAGCACGATGGTCAGGAAGGCCACCGGGACCGCGATCGTGGCTCGCGTTCCCACTGCAAGCGCCCACAGTGCGCCGGTCGCCGCGAGGCGCCAGCGGCGTGGCGACTCCCTCGCGATCCCTGTCAAGGCGAAGTAGTAGCCGCTCACCAGGAAGAATTGACCAGCCGCGATGGCCGCCTCGTAGATGCGGGGCTATGCCAGCATCCATGGGACGGGGTGGATCAGTCCGGCCACCAGCAGTGCCAGCGCCAGGGTCCAGGCCGGCGCGTGCGGAAAGAAGTGCCTGCGAATGAACAGGATCAGCATCGTCTCGACCAGGAATAACCCCGTGAGAAAGATGAACGCCAGGGTTGCGTCGGGAACTGATACCGAAAACATAGTCTTCGCCGCGGCAAGCAGCAGCGCTGGAGCCGCGCCGAAGTACAGATATATTTTCCCGTCATACAGTGTCATATCCCAGATAGCGTCGAGGCCCTGGATGGTCTTTCGGTTGTCGGGATCATAGGGATTTTGCAGGGCCAGCAATCGGGGATCCAGTTGTGCCTGAATGTCCAGCTGTCCATGCCGGAATGACGTTGCCAGTTGGTCGTAGTCCGTCGTGGTAGGCGGCCAGTCGGTCCACTTCCATATGCTCACAAATCCAACGTAAGCGAGCAGCACAATCACCATGCAGAGTGCCGTGGCAGGGCCGGCCACATAACGGTGCAGGTCCGGCTGGCCTCTGCCCGACGACTTGCCTCGCAGCATGCTGGTCCAAGCGATCGAAAGCAGTACAAGCACCACGCCGGATATGAGCGCCAGCACCCGCTGGGGTCCCCATACAGCATCGTGATCCAGGCCCAGGGCGACTGCCAGCACGCTTAGCAGGATCAAGCCGAGGCCCACGATAGCTGGGATGGCGTACAGCCACTCGGCGGCCCAATTCTTCTTCATGCGATGCCTTTGTCCAATGCTGCTTGCCGCACGTGATCCAGCGCCCTGACGATTCTTAGCTACTTGTTCTTCGGTTTCTTAGGGGCGCTCTTCTTAAGCTGCTCAGCCACGCGGAACTTCACGATTCGGCTCACGAGCTGGAGAGGCATTGGCTGGTCCAGGGGAAATTGCACAGAACCCTTCGAGCTCTTGTACTTTGCGAGCTCCTTCTTGAACGCCGTGATGCCGCTCGGCGTGGGATAGAACCCGACATGGTTCTCAAAGGCGGCAAAGTGCACCAGGTTGCCATTCAATTTGAAGGTTGGTATGGCGTAGTTCATGGTTTCTTCAGCGCCCGGGGCGGCTGCTCTAATGGTGGCGCGCAGCTCCTGCAATACTCGCCGCGTCTTCGGCGGAAGTCCGTGGACGTACTCATCGATCGTACGGGCATTCGAGTGGCGTTCCATTTCCCGTTCTCCTTGGTCTTGGCCCAAAGCAACTCGAGCGTCAATGGGCGCTGGATGCCCACAACCCCAGCCCCAGCGCACGTGCCTGTTGTTCTGCGGATTGAAGCGTCACCATGCAAGCCGTATCCGGTTCCGCGAAGGCGGTCCTCGCCAGCCCCTCCGCAACCATGGCCTGGTTCACGAATACATTATCGACCATCACGTATCGAAGCAGCGTTCCGTTGACGTCCGCATCCGTGATATCGCGCACCAGCACGGCCTGTCTCCAATACACGAGTTCGGCGTTGCGCCTCATTGCCTCGAGGCCGATCCCGGCGGTTGCTCCATTGATGGCGGGTGCCTCTGCACCCAGATAATGTACGGAGTGCACGCGCGCGTCGGAATCCAGCAATACCTTGATCGTGTCGCCATCCACCACCTCCACCACGCGGCCGGTCTGCGGCAGGTCCGCGGGGATGCACCCCGCCCCGGGTACTGCGGCTGCCCATGAATTCTCTGCCACGGGAATCACTTCCGTCGTAGCCGTTGGAGGAATTGCAGCCAGCGTGGGCTCTGCTGTATCTGTCGGGTGCATGGCTGCAGCCGTACTCAATTGATCGACCAGCGCCGTTTCGAATGCGGTGGTAGCCAAGTCACCATTTTCCGGCGGCGCGGCTACCGATCCCCGCGGCCATTGGATCAGGCCCTGGGAGAACGCAGCGAACAGGCATAAACCTGCTGCCAGGCCGCAGCCAATGGGGATGACTAGAGGATATCTGGCTGCGCGGAATTCGTCCGATGATCGCACCACCTCTGCCGTCGGGGCTTTGGGAGTCTGACTCTCTTTCCTGCTGATTTCGGAGCCCGGACGCTTCTTGTAGGAACGGCGGAAGCTGAGCGGCATTGACTTCTATTCTATTCCCTCGGAGTCCCCTCCGACAACCTGCGTTGCGTCTGTGATCGCGATCACTCAATTCGCCGGCCCGCGCGAAGAAGGATGGGCGCTCTACCCATCCTTGTTTGATTCGTGCTTGGTCGACTCTTCCTTCGTAGATTGGAGTGCGGGTGGGGGCGCAGATAATCCTGCATACACCCCGTGATACTCAGCGGGCAGGAGCTCGGCGATCCTCAGCATCACAAGGTCCGCGTTGTACTGCCTCGCCTCACGGCGGGCCTCTCCGCGTCCCTCCAGCGGCGGAAGCTCGAAGGGCTTCCCCACGCGCATGCCGATGCGCGGGCGCCGCAAGCGCAAGCCGCGCTTGAGGAAATCGTCGGTCGCACCCAGGACGCCCACCGGCACGACCGGCACTTTGGCTTCCTCTACGATATAGGCAATCCCTGGCTTCGCGCGGCGCATCGCTGGCTGGTGCGACCTGCCGCCCTCCGGCGCGATCAGCACGGGCGTGCCTGCGCGCAGCAGTTGCAGCATGTCATCTATCAGCGCCCGATCGTACATGCCGCGGTGCACTCGCGTCGTGCCGTACAGCGACACGATCTGCCCCTGCACGGGCTTTTCGAACACATCCGCCGCGCCGATGGCCGCGATCGATTCCGGCCAGAATCCCAGCACCAGCGGGGCATCGAAGATGGAGGTATGGTTGATCGCCGCCAGGTACGGCATCCCCCGCGGAATGTTCTCAAGCCCGCGTATCTCCACACGCCCCAGGAGTTGATACAGCATCCTCCCCAGGCGTCGCATCAGGCCGCGGCGCAGCCGCAGTCCGAGGGAAACGTTCTCCGCGTTGCTATTCAATGAGCTTCTTTACCTCTTCAAAGGTCTGCTCGGCGTCCATTTTCTCGGAGTCGATCAGCACGGCGTCTACCGCCACGCGCAGGGGCGCAACGTCGCGCGTCGAATCGATGCGGTCGCGCTCCAACACCATCGAGAGCACATCGTTCAGGTTGGCGTCCGCGCCCCGCGCACGCATCTCCTCGTAGCGCCTGCGGGCGCGCTCCGTCGCAGAAGCATCCAGATAGATCTTCAAGTCCGCTTCCGGAAGGATCACCGTCCCGATGTCTCGTCCGACCATCACAACGCGTCCCCGCCGGCCGATCTGGCGCTGCTTCTCCCCCATCGCCAGCCTCACGCCGCGGTACGCCGCCACGATCGACACATTGGCGTCCACCGGCTCCGAGCGCGTTTCCCAGGTTACGTCGACGCCATCCACCAGCACGTCGCACAGCCTGCCGTCCTGGTCCGAGGCCGGGCGCACATCGATGGCGATCTCGTTCGCCAGCGCGGTGACCGCCGCCTCATTGCGTACATCCATCCCGCGCTGCAGCGCCTGCCATGTCACCGCGCGGTACATCACGCCGGTATCAAAGAACAGGTATCCCAGCCACTCCGCCAGTCGCCGGCCAAGAGTGGATTTGCCCGAGGCTGCCGGGCCATCGATTGCGATGATCAGAGGTGGTTGCTTTGGCATGCAGGCTTTCTGGTTTCCCGCCCGGTGAGCAGAGGAAGCCTCACGGTGCTGTAGTCGGCTTCAAGTCTGGGAACAGGTCATTTCGCACCCACAAGATCACAGTCTCGTTCTCGTGTGTGGATTCATGGAACGGCAGCCACTCGGCGAACTTGAACAGGCGCCACGTCGGTTTGCTACGCCACACAAAGCTCTGCCCGCGATAGCCGGTCACCAGCACCGGGTCTTGTGTATCCGGGGTGATCACCATCGGCGGTTTGGATTCTGCCCCTGCCGCGGTGCGGACCTCCACCGGGCGATCCCTAAGCAGCCATTCCAGCGCGGGCGAATCGATGCCGGCGATCACCACCGGCTGGGAATTCATGTCCTTATCACTCCAGGCCGATTGGTCCTGGATCGTCCTTAGGAGCAGGTCGGCCATTGGCAGCTGCGCGCCGGGGCGCCAGAGCTCGGCCCCGTTTGGCAGGTTCCGGTGACCGGCCGCCGCCATCAATGCCCCCGTCGAGTACACACCTAAGCAGGCCGCCAACCCCCATGCCAGGCCGTGCATTGCGACGCGTGTCGACCAGCCGGCGGCGATCAATACAAAGCTCACCGCCAGCAGCACAATCGAGCCGACCAGCACGATGATGTTTCGGACGGATTGCTCGGTCGCCAGTCCGGGCCGGCGCAGTTGCAGGAAGTCGAACCACACGAAGACCAGTAGAGCGGCGCACCACGCGGCCGCGATCAGCACCTCGCGCCGTTCCTCGGGGCTTACCTCGAGCCACCGGCCGAGTTCAAGCGCGGCCAGCGCCCACATCGGAATCAACATCCACGCCAGATCGGTCACCTGTCTCGACGTTTGGAGGGTCGCCACCAGCAGTGCTACCAGCATCCACAAGCTCAACTGCCGCACGCGCACGCTGCCGCGCAGCCATCCGCGCACCGTCGCCACGAGAGCCAGCAAGACGGCCAGGGGCTCATATGCGAGCAGCGATGCCAGCATGACGCTCGCCGATATGTCCGAGTTGCGCGTCCAACCTGTAATGTACTCTGGCAGGCCGGCAATCCACGCGCTAAGTCCACCGGGCACCAGCATGAACATGGATCCCAGAAGCACGATCGTACCCAGCGTGCAGGTGGCGGCGGTCAGCCATTCTCTGCGTGCTTCTACCCGGGCTGCCTCGCTTTTCGATCGCGGCTTCGGCTTCGTCTCATCTGCGAACGGCCTGAACAGAGCCCACGCGACCCCCAGTCCGAGGAGCCCTGGCCACAGTGCGGAGCCCGAAAGCAGCGCCAGTCCTGCGCATATGCCAGCCCATCCCGTCATGCGGCGCTTCCATAGCCCCCAGGCAGCCAGTGTGAAGGTGACGACCATGATGGCACTGCCCGCCTGCCGCGAGAGTGCCGTGAGGCCCGGCTCAAGTGCCAACGCAAACGCCAGGATCACCGCCGGCCGCGGCTTGAGACGTTCCCTGAAGAGCGCCGGGACAAGGATCATCGCACTGCCGGTTAACGCAGGGATCAGGCGAGCCAGGAAATTGCTCGAGCCGCCAAACATGTAGAAAATTGCGGCGGTAAGCACTACGTATGCCGGCTGCGAACCGATTGCTACGCGCGTGCCCTGGGCGACATGCAACGCTTGCAACGCCCAGCCTGCTTCCAGATCGGATAGCGGCAGCGCTCCCAGTCCGATCAGGCGCACCAGAAGGCCGATGAATAATGCCAGCAGATAAAGCGGAGTCTCGTGACGAAATGTGCGCATTGGTTTATTTTACATGATGGCTGCAGCGCAGCTTTGGTTGGGCCTCAAGTCCCGTTTCCCGCAGCGCCAAAGTCGATATCCATCGTTGCTGCGTTGATCACCGATCATCCCCTGGCTTCCTTCCAGTCAGCAGTCAAAAACAAGGGATGGGCGTTGTTCCCATCCCTTCATATCTGACGCAACGCCTCTTCCCCATAGCGGCATGCCGGATTGCGGCACGCTGGGTCGCAGGAAAGCGGAGCCGATCATCCTGAGTCCCTAGGGAACTTCGTAGATGCTCACAGCACCCTTCTGGAAGACCAGGCTGAGGTGATTCAGGAATTTGTCTTCCTGCACCTGGTAACTTGACCGCTCCAGTGTTCCCACGTAGATATAGCCAATGCCATATCGCTCGATTACTTGTCTGGCAGCCTCCCAGTCCGCGGTTTCATACAACTGCTTGATGTCCTCTTTCCGGGAGCCTTGCGGATCCGATTTTCCGCGCCATTGGCTCTCGTGCCCCGGCCAGCCCAGCACGGTCGGCAATCCCGTGTAGACCGAAATGCGCCCGTAGTCGCTGTAGCTCCCGCCAACGGCCTCTGCCACCACCCCGTCGGGCGCCGTCTTGAGCCATACGATTGCCGCCGCTTCGTCCGGATTGTTGACGTCGATACGCTTGAAGTCATCCAGCGTCCAGCCGAGCGGCGGATGGAAGTTGTTCGTCTTGTTCGCCACCGCCAGCGCCGGGTAGGTCAGCGAGATTGCCAGCAACAGCGTGAGCAGGGCAATGAAGCCCGCCGAAGCGAGCTTGCGCAGGTTCCGCAGCAGAATCACCACCGCGTACGCGGCGGCAATGCTCCACAGCAGCCACGCCTGAAAGTAGAACTTGAAGATCGTGTTGAGCCTGTAGCCAAATTGGTCGCGCAGGTATACGAACTCCGGCCCAATGAGCAGCACCGCCCCAACGATGATCAGGATCAAGACGAATTGCAGCTGCGGCCCCTGCCCGGGAATGTCCGCCTCGTGCATCGGCCCATGCGCCGCTGCCGCCCGCTTCGTCATCTTCGCTGGCACGGGCACAGCTGGCATCTCCGCGCGCATCGTAGCCATGAACGCCACCGCGGGTATGAGCACTGCCAACATGGTCAACAGCCCGCCGATGAAATGCAGCCGTCGCAGCATGGAGGCCGCGAAAACGGCGGCGATTTCGAGCGCACCCTGGTCTGCGAGGAAGTTGCTCGCGGTTCCAGGTTCCCGCCACAAGAAACTCAGGGCTACGAGCGTGTCAATCGCCCACAACGCCAACACAAAGCCTGCCGAAATGAGTATTGCCAGCCGCCATCTTGCCGGCTGCCGTTCGCCCCGCCATACGTACAGGAAATAGATCAGCAGCGGCAGAAGCATGGGCGCCCACATCACCCATAGCTGCGCGCCCCGGGTCGGGCTCACGATATTCGGGAGCAGTCCGCCCGCCTGCGAGGCAAACCCAAAGTAGAACGGCAGGTACAGCAGCACGGCCGCGATGCCAAGCGGTATCGCGAACGTGATCATGTCCACCACGCGCTCCCAGGACCATCCGTCCTGGCGGACCCGCATCAGGCCGTAGGCGATCACCAGCAGCGTCGCGCCCAGCAGAACATCCCAGCTGTTGAGGAAGGCCAGTCCGCCCAGCACCAGGGCAGAGACTGCAAAGCCAACGGGCCTCAGATGAACTGTAATGCCACGAATTCCCATTTGCCCGCGCCAGCCGCCAAGGAAGATATTCAGGGCCACCGCGAGTGTCAACAGGATGAACGGGATGGCCAGCACGTGCGGATGCAGGTCCGCGTGTAGAAACGAGAAGAACGGGAATTCATCGATGACCTCGCGCGCCTTTCCCGGCAGGTCGTAGTCCGAGATCACTCGCGAGGCCCGCCACCACCACCAGAACCGGCCGGGGATCCAGGAATACGGCTGTGCCGGCGCCTGGTTTAGATCCTGGATGTCGAGCCACGTCCAGAAATTGCTGGTCCCGCGCCAGAACAGGCCGGCGCGATGCAGCACCTCCAGAAATCCCTCGGTATTGCTCACGATCAACATGAATAGCGGCGCCAGCAGCGCAGCCATCCCCTCGGTTCGATCGGACTTGTCTCCTTTGCCTGCCTGCCTGTCCCTGGAGAGTAGATTGAACAAGATCCCGTACGATCCGACCGCTGCCAGCGCGAACACGAGCGCGGTCATCAGGTTGTGCGCTATGCTGCCTGTAATGCCTGTCAGCTGTGCCAGCATGGCAGTCATGACATAGCCGAAGTAGTAGTACGAGATTGCATAACCTGAGAGCCATCCATCGTGCGGAGGGAACGTCGGCGAGCGCAAGATGGCATTGATGAACATCAACTCCATCGGCTTCTCAGCGTTGTCCAGTGTGGGATTGCCGGCGCGCAATAGCGCCAGGAGGGCGAATGCAACCAGGAACAGCACCTCGGTCGTTATGACGAGTTGCACGTTGCGCCGCAGCCACTCCCCCATCTCGCCGAAAGATGCGGGCGCGCCCCTTTTGCCTGCAGGCGCAACCAGCGCGTAGATACTGGCAGCCAACAGCGGCAGCAGGCCGAAGAGAATTCCCCCCACGCTATTGGACGAAATGCCGAAGGAAGTGAAGATCCAAAATGCATACGCCCAGAGCAGCAGCCCCGCCGCGCGAGCCAGCGTGTAACCTCGATCGGCCATTGCGGGGAAAAGCCGGAAGACCAGTGGAAATGTGACCCACCCGAGCAGCGTAAGAATGAGATACCAGGCGACGAACGCGGCCATCTGCTTAGGCGGTCTCAGAAGGCAGAGGCGGAAGCGCGAACTCGCCTCTGCTATTTGGCTCGAAATCCAGCGCGGTCACCACAGCCTCCACGCTGATCGGCCCGTAGACGTGAGGGAAGGAGGCGCCCTCCGCCACACCTTTAGGAGGAGCAGCTCTCTCCCACTTCACCGGAGCCGTGAGCTGGCTCGTATCGATGACCAGGAGCACCAGTCCCCTCTGGCCATGATAGAAGCTCCTTGCGACGGGCACCACTTGTGCTGCCGTCGAGCAGTGGATGAAGCCCTCTGCTGCCAGGCTTGGCGCCGAGTAGCTTCCGTTGCGGGTTGCGTCGATCCAGGCCTTGCGCGTCGTAATGTGATAGATGTTCACGGCCGCACCTGGTAGATGGTCGTCGCCTCGTCGTGATAGACGGTGTCCCACATCTTGCCGTCGTTCGCGCTGAACTTGTCCAGCCCCGCGCCGGGATACTCCGCTCGCTCCAGCTGACCCACGATGATGTATCGCACGTTGTACCGCTTCAGGAAATCCAGCGCGCCTTGCGTGCTTGTACCGTTGTAGAACTCGCCTACCTCTGCGACGCGCGCTTCCACCACCTGTGGTGTCATGGTCCTCTGCTGGCGTTGATGCCAGTTCCAACCTACAACTCCCGGCAGACCGGTATAGATCGTAAACCGCGTGCACCAATGGTATTCGGGGCAGTTGGCCTCCACGATCACGGGTGAACCTTGCACGTTGTCTTGCATCCAGCGTACGGCACGGTAATCCTGTACCAGGTCCATCATTGAGTTGAAGTCCGCGTAGTGCGCGTACTTCATGTAGGTGATGCTGTCCAGCGTGATCGGCACTCCGCCGGTCATGCGGTCGGAAATCTTGTCGACCGTCGCAGATATCGTGAACATGCCGGCGCCCGCCAGCAGCACCCCCGCGCCAACCTGGAAGGCCGTCTGCCACCCCGGCAGCCATCGACGGACCTCGGGCAGCAGCCACGTGAAGGCCGCGCCTGCCGAAACCGATAGCAGCGCCCAGCCCTGCAGATAGAACTTGAAGACCGTGTTCATGCGGCCGATGTCGCCGCGCACTACAAGTATCTCCACCACGATGCTGATGGCTAGCGCCGTTCCGGCGAGGAAGAGTGCAAAGCGTTTGGCATCCGGCAGCCCGGGGCGCAGCAGCAGCACTCCCGCCCAGGCTGCGAGCGGCAGCGCGATCCAGCTCATCTGTACGCCGCGATATGCAAGATAGAGCAGCCCGGCAAGGACCACGGCAATGCCCAGCTCGATCAATACCTGGTATTTTCGCAGCTTGTGGAGCGAGGAGGCGGGTGTCTCCGCCAGCCACTGGCGTGTTTCCCAGCCCAGCCAGAAGGCGATGATGAACAGGAACACACCCCAATGCGTCAGGTAGGACCAGATGGGCGTTGTCGCCCCGGTCCACGGTTCGACCGCGCTGTAGCCCTGGCTGTATGCCTGTCGGTATGGCAGGTACAAGCCGTAGGCCAGTACGGTAAGCACTGCTGCGCTCCCGGCGATGAGGATCAGCTTGCGCACCGGCAGCGGCACGTCGAGCCGCCAGCGTTCCGCCCAGTCCGAACGCCAGATCGCATACGCAAGTGCCGCGAACCCGATGGGCAGGTATGTATAGATATCCGAAAGATTGCTGGGGTACAGCGCGCCGATCGCAACGCCGCCGATGAGCAGCGTAAGCAGAGAGACGCGCTTGGCGCGCAGCACTCCCAATGCCCAGGTGATCGCCAGCAGCGCCAGCGGCATTGCCAGCATGTGAGCATGCAGGTCACTGTAAAGGAATGTGAACAGCGGGAATTCGGTGATTTCATTTCCGGGGCCGGGCGGAATGACCCGGCTTGGATTCCAATACCAGTCGCCCCTGGCATATGGCAGCACCTGGCCGTTCACCGCCTTCACCACGCCTTGTGCCGTCCAGGCGAGCCGTTCGAAGATGTTGGCGGAATCGATCACGCCATCCGGCGCCGCCATTTTCTGCAAGCCCTGATACACCATGCGCACCGTACCCAGGTTTCCGAGCAGCACCATCAGCGCCGCGGCCATAACCCCGGCGATCAGGCGCATGTCGATGAATGACTTCGATGCGCTGCTTGATTCAGTATTGGAGGGCCCGGTCGCATCCAGCAGGTTCCATCCAATACCAAAGGCGCCCATTCCCACAATTGCGAACAGCGTGGGCAGGATGAAGTTGTAGGCCAGCGTGGGCACGATTCCCAGCAGCTTGACCGGCATCGCCACCAGCACGAAGCCGTAATAGTAGTAATTGATGTAGCCGCCCGCGAACCACGGATCATACGGTGGGAACGTCGTGCTCTTGATGATGGCGTTGAAGTACGAGAAGTCCATCGGCCGTTCACCGCCCTTGGCCGGGTGCCACAGATCCGGATTCCCGAGCCGGATCAGCAGGTCGAAGACGAAGAACGCCAGGAACAGGCCCTCCACCAGCAGGAAGTACTTGCGGCGTTCGCGCCATTCCTGGGCGAGTTCATGCCGCTGCGTCCATCCCATACCCAGCCCCACCGCCACAAGCACCGCGAAGACAATTCCCACGGTTAGCCGCGTGACGGAGATGCCCGCCGAGCCGACTAACCAGTTGGCACATGCCAGCAGCACCAGCCCCAGGCTGCGTGCCACCGGATAGCCCTTGTCCCCCAGGCCCGGCAGCGCCCCGCGCAGGATCGGGTATGTCACCAGCCCAAGAACGAGGATGAACACATACCAGAGCAGGAGGCCCAGCATCGGGAAACGGTTCTGGATCCAGTCATAATCGAAGAGGTCCGACCATGTGCCGCCTGCCTGCTGACGCGCAAGCTCGGCGGGTGGAAGCATCAGGCTCTTGTAGCCTGCAGCTTGGCGGGGCGTGAGGTGAACCACCGAGTCTAGATTTACGGATTGCAGCACGCCGCGCAGCTTGGCCTCGCTGTAGTCGGCCGTCTTGTGGAAGACCAGCACCTTGGGGTGATCGTAGACGGTGAAGGCCTCTTCGGCGAACTGGTCATTCGCCTCCCAGCGCAGCACACCCGGGATATCCAGCGTCGGGAAGGATTCAAACACCGCCGCCAGTTCAAAGCCGATCTTGCCGTTGAACATTCCCGGGCGCGCCACGTTGTAGCACCAGATGACATCCTTGTCATCCGGGCAGCCGATCAGTGCGCGGTAATACGCGGTGGTAAGCGGGTAACGTTCCGGAACACGGGTGGTCGTGGCCCACTGGCGGTTGGAGGAGATGAAGATGTAATCGCCCTGCCCCAGCACATCCACGAATCGCTGCAGTTTCTCGGCGTTGTCGTCCCAGTACAGCTGCAGGCTCAGCCCCTCCTGGAACAGACCTCCGTACGCATCGTAGCCCTCCGGTCCAAGGCGAAGCGGCAAACCATCGTCCCAGTCCGACTCATTGATCGCCGTCGTGCCCTCCAGGGCAAGCACTCCGTTGGATTCCAGCGTTAGGGTATATGTCTCGCCTTTCGTGATCGGCAAGGGCTGGCGCAGTGTGAGCGTGAACCCGGAGCCACGACGGTCCTCGGTTCGCGAGAATTCGGATATGAGGGAGGCCGCGGCTCCCGGCGTCCCCGAGGGATCCACTTGCCGCGCCACCTTGACGTCGAACGTGATCGGGGACGTCGCCTCCTCCGCAGCAGCATTCGCTACGTGCGGGAAGTACACCTCACGAAGCAGACCATCTGCATTCGCCCTGAATACTGCTTGATAAGGTGTGTCAACTGCGATGGTTGTGCCCGCTGGATGTGGTACCGGCTGCTGATAGACCGTGCCGTCTTGCTGTGTGATGCGCAGGTTGATGGCCGCTGGCACATTCTGATAGATCCAGCCCGTGGCGGCCACCCGCGTCACCGGGCGCGTGTAGATGCGGCTGAAGGCAAACGCCCAGGCCGCCGTCAGCACCAGCACAACGAAACCAAGGACTAGGACAGCTGCAGAGATCAGGCGGCCGAGTCGCGCAGCCGTAAAGCGCCGTCTCTGCTCCCACAGGAAGATCAGCACCCAGCCGGCCATCATGCAGAGAAGCGGATATACCGGCAGTTGGTAACGCATGGTCGGATTGAAGACCATCGACTGCCAGACAAAGTAGACCAGCGTCCAGCCCCAAAGCAAGGCATGCCGCCACTCGCCCTTGAGGATCCTCCAGCCCATGACGAGGAAGCCGGTCCATGCCAGGATCCCCAGCGGCAGGCCCAGACCCCATACCGTAAGATTCTTTAAAGAGAACAGGTGCGATCGGCGCGCCCACTGAAGCGCAAATGGCACGTCGACGTCGCCACTGGATTGGCCTCGCAGGTCGTTGATATTTGCGAGCCACGCGGGGTTAAGCCCCAGCCCCTGAAAGGCGTAGGGTTGCGTAAAGCGGAAGACAACGATGGTGGTGATCGCGGCTGCAACCAGATAGCCCATCGCACGCCAGATGTACTCGCTCCATCGCGCCGCGGCCTCAGGCGATGCAGTTTTGTCCCCGTCCTCATTGCTCTGGAGCACCCGGTGGCGAATGAAGAACGCCGCGGGAAGCAGCAAAGCCAGCGGCGCGGCGTTGAGCTTGGAGGCCATCGCCATACCGACCGCCGCCCCAAACGCCAGGCTCAGGACGAACAGCCGATCATTGCGCAGGCGCCTCAGCAGGCCCCTCGCCCGTTTCGTGAAGCTGGGCTCCGCCTCCTCCGCGCCCGGCGTGAGCGACGGCGCGTCCGCCTGCAACATGATCTCCACCGCGCAATACAGGGCCAGAAAGATGAAGAGGTTCGCGATTGTGTCGACCGTGAAGAAGTGTGATTGCTGGATTTGCAGCACAGCCAGCGCCGAAAATGCCGCGCCCAGCAGCCCCACGCGGCGGTCGTACAGCCGGGAGGCGATCAGGTAGACCAGCAGCACGGTGATCAGATCGCTCAGCGTCGAGATCTGCCGCCCGAGCAAATTCACCTGGTCATACCCCGTCTGCCCGGTCCACTCAGCTATGTATCTGACAATTACGATCGGGAGATCTCCGTACACGAAGAAACCGTAGCCGCGGTTGTGTGGATTGAGTGTGGAGGTGGCCGTGTTCAGGTAATCGCCCAGTCCCAGCCAGCGGATCTGGTCCGAGGGACAGCTTTCGATGGGCGTCGAGGGGACGGCGCACTTCTTCACTTGCAGCCCGGTCTCCACCATAGTCAGGAAGCGCTCGTCCGGATGCAGGTGCTGGTTGTCATCCCAGTTCAATCCCACCAGACGCAGGTAGGCTCCGATCACAAGGATCAGGAGCATCAGCAGATCGTGCTTCCAGGTGCGGGGCAACTTCATTGAGATAGATTGCATTTTGAGATAATGGCCTGCAGCGCCTAGGGCGTCGAGCTCGCGGGCACGAAGTACACCCAGAATTCATGTCCTGCGATCTGCGATCGGTGCAGGCTCAGGGATCCTTGCGGGTAGAGCGCCTTCAGCGCGTCGATGGCCTTCTGGTCATTGAGTTCGGGCTTCTCGAGGTTGGCCCGAGCCATGAAGAGCTTCGGACCTTCATATGAGAGGGTCTCCGGCAGCTGGTCGCTCCACATTGCGAAATCCCGGTTGGGGATTCCCGCCCATACGCCAACCAGCCGGGTATCCACCCAGTACGGAAACGGGATCACCCAGGCGGTGTCGGTTTCGCCGTAGACATCGCCGAACTGCTTGATCAATGCGCCCATCTCCGAGGTGTTCCAGGCACCGTTGCGGAAGTTCTCGTTGTATTGGCGGAAGACCAGGTCGAAGTTCTGCGAGGCGGAAGCCCAGAGTAGCAGTACGGTTAGCGCGTACCCGGCAGTCCGGCGCCACCGCCCCGAATTGAACGCGCTGATCAGCCCGTCGAGCGCCAGGGCCGCGATGACAAAAGCCGGCACGATGGCACCCGCCGTCCGATTCAGCGATGGGTTTTCATCCGGGAATGCGAGCGACAGGATGGAAGGCAGCAGCAGAATGGGTATGGACAGCAGCAGCCACAGGTCCAGCCAGTGCTGCTCTTGCGCATATCGCACCAGCACCAGCACCACGCCGATCATGAACAGCGCAGCCGTCACGACGTCCATCGCCGGGCGGCCCGGCAGCGAGTGCACCCAGATATTCCCGTTGTCCCAGTTGAACATCCGCAGGGCGCTCCACGTATTGGAAAGGAAGATCTGGTACCACGGACCCGGCAGCGGCTGTTCAGTGCTTCCGAGGCGCGACATGGCACGATTGGAGAAAGAGTCCGGGTTTTCCATCGCATAGCGCAACAGCGGCAGGAACACGAGGACTGAGGCGAGCGTAATGATGATGAGCCACAAGACTGCCGACCGCCGCGCGCCTTTTGACTGAGCATTCGGCAGGTACACCGCAAATGCCGCAACAACCAGCAGCGGGACGATGCGGTAGGGGCTGTATCCGTGGAGCCCGAGCCCCAGGAAAATGCCCGCCAGGATGAAGTCATTGCGGTTGCGTGTGCGTAGACCGCGCGCCAGGTGGAACATCAGCGGCGCCACGAACATCGGGTATAGCGGAAAGCGCAGGCCGACGCGCGAGATCACATTCGGCCAATAGGCAATGCCCGCCAGCACCAGCGCCAGCAGGGCCACGCGACGCCCGCCCACCTCTTTGCCGAATAGGTAGATGTATGGAAGCGTCAGCAGTCCGATGAGGGCAGTCCCCAACTTGAGGCTGAGGAAGGATAGCCCTGTGCCGAATACCCGCGCGATCAACAGAGTCCAGTACATCTGGATGGCCTCGCGGCCCGTGTTGCGCGGGAAGAAGATGTGCGTCTGGCCCCGGCTGACGTCGTACACGTCCAGCAGCTTCTCCGCGTGATCGCTGAAGGGTTCAGCGGGCGTGTGCTGCAGGTTATACAATCGGAAGAACAGCACCAGCAGCGCGGCCGCCGCCAGCAGCAGTGTCCGGCGATCGATGCGGATCTCCCAGCCTGGTTGGGAGACCAGTGAGCGCAGCCGCTGCCATAGCGAGGCGTGCTCCTCATTGGGTAGCCATAACGACCAAGCAAACAACGCGATGGCACCCAGCCACAGGGCGACATTGAATGTGGTGAAAAGGTTGTCGCTTAGCGTCAGGAAGGCGATTACCGCCAGCGGCAGCGAGAGGATGAAGGCACGCCGGCGAAACGTCATCGGATCGCCTCCGTCTTGGGATTCTCCCCGGCTGCCCAGGTTCCATTCCCCACGCACCGCCGCCCACACAACCAGGGCCAGTGCCACAAGGTAGGCTATCGATCCGCCAACGCCGTGTCGCCCGGGCGGCTCAAAGAGCCGCTGGCCGATAATGGCCAGCACCAGGGCGCCAATCGATCGCCACGGGACTACCGAAGCGGTCCCCGCGGCCGCCTCAGCCTGCTCATGCCCCATGGCCTCGGACGCCGGTTCGGTGCTTGCCGGAAGTGGGATCTCGACGCGCGGACGCCGTCCAAACGAGAGCTTGGACTTGAGATAGTCGAGCACGCTCGGTTCCGAAGGGGACGGGGTTGGGTCGCGAGAATCGTCGGTCATGCCTCTCCACCATTCGGTCGGACTGCCGCGCGAGCGGTTCGACGCGTTACGTAGAAAGTATAGGCGCCCTGTTCCTGGGGGACCTTTTCATTATAGTACGGGCGCACAAGCGCTAACGTGGGGCCCAGGTTGAAGCGAGTCGGTGCCACGATCCACTTGCCAAAAAGGAACTTGCATATCGCCGCCGGCAGGCCAAAGTAGTGCCCCCACTCCAGAACCGCCAGCGCCGATGGCGAGAAATAATGCCAGTAGGACTCGATCTTGAAGCCCGCCGCCTCGAGCCGCTTTTGCCAGGTCTCGGGCGGATCACAATGCACGTGCCTCGAGATGCGGTTGAAGAACCGGCGATATGCATTCGCCATCCCCGGCAGCCCCACGCGGTCCAGGAAACGGGCGACCGAGAGATTGCGCGTGAACTTCTCGTTCGGGACACAGAAAAGGAAGGTTGCCTCGGGTTTGAGAACGCGGCCGGTCTCATTGAGAACATCCTGGATGTGTGGGATGTGCTCGAGCACGGAGTTGCTGAGGGCGCCGCCGAAATACGCCGTCGGAAACGGGGCGCGTGCGGCATCGGCTTCCACCAGGCCGCGGTAGGCATTCCGCTGCTTCGCCTCATGGATCGGCCCGTGCCATGGATCCAGGCCCACTTCGATCGGTTGCTCGAATGTCAGACTGGCAAAGTGGCCGTCCCCGCAACCCAGGTCGTAGATGGGCCCCTCGAGCGGCCGATTCTGATAAAAGGTGCTCTCCACCGCGCGCAACAAACCGCGAAAGTACGGCAGGTCTCGGACATGCCGGAACAGGAAGTCTTTGGAATTCCCCTGGGGGGCAGCGGAGTTGGCCACGGAAATATAGTTCGCGTCACGAAGGCGCGGCAGTGCGGCGCTTCCCTGACCGTCGCCGCAATAACTCTTCGAACAGTCGCTCGTATTGTTCCGCAACCGCGTCGGGGTCATAGGCGCGGCGGATAGTTTCGACCTCACCCCGGAAGCGCCGGGGCTCCCCCAGCACCTCGAGTATGCCCTGCGCCAGCGAGGCCGCGTCGCCGATCTTCGCCACGCGGCCTGTACCATGCATCTGTACCGGCATGCGGACCCCCGGCAGCGCAGAAGCCACGCACGGCACGCCGTTCAGCATTGCCTCGATCTGCACCAGCCCAAATGCCTCGGTCGAGTTCAGCGAAGGCACGACCAGCACGTTCAGATTGGGGTAGAACGCCGCCATCTGCGCCGGAGTGAGGTTTCCCAGGAACGTCCAGTGACCGGATTGCTCCAGCTCGCGTATCCGGGGCATCAGACGGGCAGCGTAGGCCTGCTCCCCCATAACGTTCTCGGACTGCCCTGCGAACAGCACCTGCGCGGACGGGTACTTCTGCAGCACAGTTGGGAGGGCCCCCAGCAGGACCTCCACCCCCTTCTCCGCCGCAAAACGGGCCGCCATTCCGATGACCGGGCGGCGATCCTTGGTCGCGTGTTTTGCAGCGAAGGCCTCCACTGCCCCGGCCTCCGCTGCAGGGAGTTTAACCGGCGGCAGTATGGTGCGCAGCTTCGACCGGTAACGGGAGAGGTACCTCGAATGGTCGGCATAATCCCGCGTGTAGGTCACGATCTGGTCCGCCAGGATGCCGGCCATGTTGTTCTGCCACTTGACGACCAGGTTCACAAAGCGGTTGAAGATGCCGGGCGGGAGATGCAGGTCGCAGTGATAGGTCAGGACCGCAGGGCGTCCGAAGAGCCGGCCGCGCATTGCCACACCTGGCGCATCGAACTGCGGCAGGTGCAGCTGCACGACGTCGTGTTCACGCACCAACCGGGTCGCCACCAGGCCAAACGTGGGAGCGATAACCCCCTTGCTCAGTCGGAACGCCACCGGCACGCGCAGGACCTCGATGCCATCCATGAGCTCGCGGCGCGGCAGACGCTCATCGTACTGCGTCGTCATGACCGTTACATGATGGCCGCGCTGTGCGAGCGCGCGCGCCAGACGCTCCGCATAGATCGTCAGCCCTGATGTATGCGGGCGATAGTACGTGAGCACCGTAAGTATTCGCATGAGGGCGGGCAGATTATACTGCGCCTTCTTTCAGCATCCTTCCGGCACCTCAGTAGGGACGATCCTGCCTTTGATCACAGAGAAAAGGGCGCGGCCGAGCCTCCCGGGGGCGTCCGCTACCCCGAAAAAAGGCTAAAAATGGCAGTAACGCCTCCGAGTCCGGGGTGTTTTACTTGCTGCAATGAATCCATTATTCCCTGAGAGGAGATAACAGCAATGCCTGCAAAGAAAGCAGCTCCAAAGAATGACAGCTCCATGGACATGGGCGGCATCTGGAAGTGGGTCTTCATCGTTGGCGCCCTCGTGGCAGCGGTGGCGGGTGCCATCGGCTTCACCAACGTCTACCTGACCTTGCTTCTGATCCTGGCTGGCGTGCTCGTCGGACTGTTCTGGCGGGACACGGATGACCTCATGGGCTTCGGCATTCGGTACCTCTTGCTCGCCGCAGTCGCCGGCGCCCTCGGCGCTGTGCCGCTCGTGGGTGGCTACCTGTCGGGCTTCTTCGGTGGCTTTGTCGGCTTCCTTGGCCCGGTCGCACTGGCCACACTCTTCATGTACTTCTGGAAGAAGTATTTCGCTGGCATGATGTGATCTCGATGCAATAAAAGAAGAGCCGCCCATTCGGGCGGCTTTTCTTTTTGTCTCTGTTGGCTTCGTTGGCAGGGCTCGTGGTTCCCTCGTACCCGGCAGTTATAATCCCTCGTCGACACCATAGAACTTCATGAAATCAAAGCGATCTGCCAGTCCAGCGCCAACGCGCGCCCCGCGCCCCGCAGCCAGGGCGGTCGCTCCATCAGCCGGGCCGCAGCCTGCCGGGTCCGGCCTGCTGATCATCGCCGCGTTCGCGCTGCCCCTCATCGCTTTCTGGGTCGACGTGGCCTGGCTCCATCCGGCCCGCAATTACTACACCGTCGACACCGAATTCCCATACTTCCTGAACTCGCTCTCCGTGTTCAAAGGTGCGGGCTATACCTACGTGGATCACCCCGGCACACCGCTGGAGGTGTTCGGTTCAATCCTCCTGGGGCTCACCTACCCCTTTCTTGCCAGGGTTGGCCAGGGTTTCGTCGCGTTCCACATCGGCCATCCAGGGGTCTTCCTGGATGCCGCCCGCAGCCTGCTGATGCTGGCACACGGGGCGTGCGCCATCATCCTCTTCCTGGTGGCCCACCGTGGCAACCGCTGGGACGACATCCTCGAAGCTTCAGCAGTGGCGACCATGTACTTTGCCGTGCATCCGTATGCACTTGCCGCCAGCACGGTATGGAATCACAATTCTTTCAGCTGGGCCCTCGGTGCCCTTTTGCTCGCTTGCTTGTGGCGCGCCCTGCACCGCCCTAACGACGAGGGCGAGCTTCCCTGGCGAACGCTCATACTCCTGGGGGCAGGCGCGGGCGCGCTGGCCGCCATCACCATCTATCTCGCCGCCTGGCTGCTGGGACTGCTGACGGCAGTCGCAGCTTTCTATGTGTTGAGGCGAAGGCCATGGGTAAGGACGGCAGCGGCCCTTGTCGTGACGGCCTTCTCCGGCGCAGCTGGATTCGGTCTGGCGGTGCTCCCGGTGGCGCGCAAGCTTCCGATATTCCAGAACTGGATCCTGGGAATCTTGACACATCAGAGCCGCTATCTCGCGGTCCCCGCCGACGAGCCGACCACCACCAGGATCTTTGCCAACATTGGGGCGCTATTCGACATTCTTCCTGCCTTGCTTGTGGTCGCAGCAATACTTATCGGCGCAACCGCCGTGGCACTGATCGTGTCGATGCGTCAGCTTAGGTCACAGCCTGCCACCTGGGCGTTCATCGCAGGCGCGGTCGTGCAGCTCGCCAGCCTCTTGCTCGTGTTTCTCGACCGTCCGCTGCGCGAGGCATATCTGCTTTCAGCGGCCGCCGTCTTGCCCCTTCTGACCATGGCATTGCTGAGGCTGTTGGATCACAGGCCCGCCGCCCTCCGCTGGACGCGCATCCTGCTGGGCATCGGTGTTCTCGTTGGCCTCGCCACGGCATCTTGGAACAGCATCGCAACCAAACGGCACGAGACTGCTGCCCTCGAGGCTACACAGGCAGATACCTCACAATTGATTCTTGAGTACGCGCAAGCCACGGGCCGCGAGCCTAACGATGTGACGGTGCTGTGGATGTACGGAGCCTACTCACCCTGCTGGGGTCTTCGGACAGGCGATGCGCTCGCAGGAGATACGTTCGCCGCGGAGATTGACGCCGTCTGCCCGAACCAGTATCGCCTCAGTGCCAACCTACGGTACGACGTCCACGGGGACGGTATCGCGGTGCAGGAGGGTGCCTGGGACATCATCTTCACCTGCGACCAGTATCTTCGCAGGCTGATAGACTCCCTGCCCGGGGCGATTACCGAAAGATTCGAGTCTATTCAGTGGGGGTGCGGGAGCATGAACGAAGTGCGCCGCCAGTAGACCGTCGGGTTCAAGGCATCCCGGTCGCTGGCTCTGCCGCGTAGAAACCGCCGCTGAGAGCCGCGCCGCGCGCGTGTGTGGTCTGCGAGACACCCGGGACACAAGGAAACGCGAAGTAGCTGCACTGCAGGTTCACCTCGGCACAGTAGATCTGCAGCCCATCCACATCGCAGGCCGTTGCCCGTGATGGGTAGTAATCCGCGGGCAGCAGGATGCGCTCGCGCACTTTTGCGCCGTCGACTGACATTGCCACTGCAACTACTAGATAGGCACTCAGCAACGCGACCGCGCCTCTGGCCGCTCCCCGGCGAGCCCCGCCGACGAATGCTTGTCCAACCATCGCCCATAATGCTGCAGCCGCAAATGCAGCCAGGCCCAGTACCACGCCGTAGCCAAAGCGCCAGTTCGGGGCGCCGATGAACCACACCAGCATTCCCGCATATGCGGAGAGGACAGGCAGGGCGAATCTGCGATTGGATCGCGGCATCACTGCGAACGGTGCAACCAACGCCATGCCCAGCATGAGGAGCTGGTTGCCCGTTCGCTGTCGCAGCCACTCGGGAATCCACGCGGATGCAGGGAGCTGCAACGCATCGGCCCAGTTTCTGTCGGGCAGCCGCGCCCAGCCCAGGATGCCGTTCCGCACGCCGACCGCATCTGTCGCCGGCACTTTCCAGTCCAGCTGGAACAGATCCACCTGCGGGTATGGATACACCAGGTACCCCGAGAGGACGACCGATCGCGCCATCCATGGAACAACCACGAGCGCAAGCACAGACAGAGTCACCCACGCCAGGTGCCTCTGGCCGCGCGCGAACGATCGCGCCACCAGGTAGAAACTCACCAGGGCGATTGGCGCAGACGAAAGCTTGAATACGGTCATCACCGCAGGCACCGTCGCCAATGTGAGCGTATGCAGCGGATCGTCCGCGGTAGATGATTCAAACTCGATCAGGCTGGATAGCAGCACCCACGTCAGTAGGATCGCCGGCAGGTCCGTGCCCGGCGAGGACAGCTCTCCCGGCAGTATCCAGAAGGCTGCCGGGATGAACGCGATCTTCATCCAGTTGGCGATCGTGTGCTCGCCGCGCAGGAGCCCCGGTAGGCCGCCGGCGAAATGCAGCATCGCCACCAGGAATATCAGGCCGCCCATAACGTGGAAGGACCGCAATTGAAGGAAGGCAAGGCTGAAGGCGGCGTTGAGCAGCAGCCAGCTCGAGTTGTACGCTAGCCGTCCGTACAGGTTGCCCAAACCCGGCACCGCTGCATACGACTCGATCCAGCGGATCGTCTGTGCATGATAGGAGTTGGTGTCGGGGTTCGACGGCGGGCGCGTACCGCTTTCCAGGCACACGGTCAGCGTCAACCCCATGATGAGCACTGCCCACCATTCTGCCCCTTGCGGCCAACGCAGTCGCCAAGCCGGTCGCACTCCCGCCGCCGCAGCCAGCAGTATGCCCACGGCCAGCAGGATCATGGCCGAGGCCGGGCCCAGTGGAATGAATAATGAAAGCCCGGTGGCCAGGGCGGTCACCAGCGCCATCCCGAATACGATCGTTAATGGAAGCCCAACCGGCTGCGTGTGCTCTCCCCCAAGCCAGCGCCGGAGCAGACCAAGCCCGGCCGCGCCATACAAATAGAACAGTGTCCCCGCGTAGATCCAGATGAGCAGCGTGGCGATCATGGATTCAGTGCGATCGGCTGTCGATCAGA
The DNA here is from genome assembly GCA_036524055.1 of Anaerolineales bacterium. GTDB lineage: Bacteria > Chloroflexota > Anaerolineae > Anaerolineales > Villigracilaceae > Fen-1038. The sequence goes on from DATDCZ010000099.1 coordinate 22,038, forward strand.
CGCATCATCTTCTTCACCGCCACTGCCGGCGCCATCGCCCCGGGCAACCACCCCACAAAGGAAATTTACAGGTAGGGCTGGTTCATCTGCGCGAGTTTCGCCTTGAGCTCCGCCAGCAGACGATCGGCCTTCGGTTTGTCAGCCGTCGCGAGGTCTTCCAGTTCTTCGGGATCTTCCTTCACGTTGTAAAGCTCGAGTAGCTCCCCGCCATTCAGCTCAGGATACCCAAAATAGTTGATCAGTTTGTGGTCGCCTTTGACCATTGAGAGTGTCGCTTTCGTGACCGGCTGATCCACGTTGGTGTCGATGCCCTGCACCACAAAAAGGCTGCGGTCCGGATCCGGCGCGGCATCCGAGAAGGGCGGGAGCAGCCGTCCCTCACTCCATTCTGTCGTTCCACCGCCCGCAAGGCGGGCCAGTGTGGGCAGGATATCCGTTGCATCTGTCGGGTCGTGGACGTCCAATCGCTTCGTCCGGCCTGGCTCGAAGATCATTAGCGGGACACGCATTACACCCTGGTACAGCAGCGGCGTGCCATGCCCTCGGAAACCCCGCTCGAAGAGCTCGCCGTGATCCGAAGTCAGGACCAGCCACGTATTCTCGAGCCGGCCGGCGGCTTCCAGTGCGTCCACAAGCCGTCCAAATTCCTGGTCCACATTGGAGACAAATTCGTCATACTCGGCCCGCTTCCGAACCAATTCCTGTTCTGGAAGGGATGGCGCGAAGAGATTATGGGGCTTGATCGGCGGAACGTATCCATCACCCACAAAGGTCCGGTAGTACTTCTTCTCCGGGGCATATGGGGCATGCGGAGGCAGAAGGTGGACGTACCCGAGGTACGGCTCGGGTAACTTTCCGACCTGCTGTTTTAGCCAGTCGATGGCATCTGCCAGGATGAAATAGTTGTCGCCGCGGATCCTGGGTATGCCGCGCGGATACTCGTCTGCCACGCTTGCGATCTTGTTGTCGATGTACCACTGATACAGGTGCGAGAAAAGGAGCGAGTACGAATACCCGAACTCCTCTCTCTTGGCCGCCCGGATCCACGCCACGTCGGAGATGTCATCATCCTGCGGGAACAGACCTTGCACCACCCGGTCGGAGGTCAGCATCAAAGAGCTGAGCGGCACGTACTCATCGATGTGGCCGGCGAATTGACCCAGCAGGATGTTGACCACCGGGTTGTGCGAGTAGGCCATTCGGTGATGGTTCGGGAATGCCGCGAAGATGTTCTTGCCCACGAAATCCTCGGCCACCTTACCGTTCAGGTGGAAGGCTCGATGAGTCCAGGGCAGCGCGCCGGTAAGCAGAGAGGCCGTTCCGGGAGTTGTGTAGTTGCCGCCGGCATAGTGGTTGTGATAGACGATGGCACGCTCCGCCAACCGTGCCATGTTTGGGGTGGTGGGCCGCGCATAGCCCAGCAATGAAACGTGGTAGGCGGAGAAGGCGTCGAAGACGACCACCAGAACGTTCTGCGGGCTGCCAGCCGCCCGCGGTGGTCGGCTTCCCCGCAGGAGAGGTGCGACGCTCGCACTCAGGGGCAGAGTGCCTGCCACTTTGAGAAAATCGCGGCGGCTAAAGCGAGCTGTCATGTTGGGGGGCCTCAGAGGTTGCGGATCACAACGACAATAAGTGCGGCGAAATCGAACACCAGGTACAGTATCATCAGCATCCCCAGCCGGTCGATCAGCGCGTTCAGGAACTTCAGACCGCGCCCTTGCCGCAAGACGGCCCAGGCTGGGAGCAGGAAGGTCGCCGCGACCATCACCACGAGGACGCTGTATATATATCGGGCCGGATGTCCGCTTTGGACCAGGAAGCCCATCCATGCATCCGGGACCCGCCACCCCAGCAGGAAATAAGTCTGCGAGACTATCCCCCATATCGCCAGCACGATGGCGAAAGTCCCAAGCAGCGCCAGCCGGCGATTTTGCTCCCAGTTCTTTGGGATCAGCAGCCCCAGGATCGCTGCGACAATGAATACCAGCACACTCTCGACAAATGCAAACAACAGTCCATAGCACAGAACGCCGATTGCGTCCCAGGAATTCGTGCGGTCGGTGAGCCAGGAGATGTCATTGAACGCCAGCAGCAGCGTCCAGATGTGCTGCGGCAATGCGCACATCAGGAACAGCGACCAGAGCGTTTGAGGCGTGTAACGTCCCAGGAATGGTTTCTGCAAGGGTTGGATATCTCCGGGCTGCGTGCGCTGGCGTGAGCGCGGCGGGATTATACATGCAAACATGCCCGGGGCGCGCCTCGCGTACTGGCCCTACATATAGGGCTTGTCTTTCTCCATCATCTTCGCTTTCAGTTCAGCCAGCAGTTCGCCAGCCACGTCGGGCTGCGAGGCCGCCAGATCCGTCATCTCCTCCGGATCAGCCTCGAGGTCATACAACTGGGCCAGCTCGTCGACGCCCTTCTCCGGATAGCCCCGGAAGTACTGGAGCTTGTATTGACCGCGCACCAGCACCGTCGAAGCCCGGGTGAGCGGCTCGTTGCCCGGGTTCCTAGCCGCGCGCACCACTTCTATGCGTCGGTTCGCATCTGGTTCGGCAAATGGCGGCAAGACCTTCCCCTCTGTCCAGGCCGGGAGCGGTTTCCCCGTCACATGTGCCAGTGTGGGCAGAATGTCGACCGCGCTGGTTCGGGTGTGAATGTCCAGGCGGGTTTCACGGCCCGGCTCAAAGATCATTAAAGGGATGCGGATGACCGGCTCATACAGCACTTCGGTGCTGTGCGCGCTGATGCCCCGCTCGAACATCTCGCCGTGATCCGAAGTCAGTACGATCCAGGTATTGGAAACCAGGCCGGAACCCTGCAGCGCCTCATAGAAACGGCCAAACTCCTGGTCGACATACATGATGAACTCATCGTACTCGGTGCGGCGCTTCAGAAGCGTGGCGTACGAGAGGTTGTCGCTGAAGATATCGTCGGGCTTCGATACCGGTTTCAGGCCATCGTCCCGGAACCGGTTGAAGAAGTCGTGCGATGTGTGATACGGGCCGTGCGGCGGCATGAGGTGGAAGTAGCCCGCGAAAGGACGCGCGATCCGTGCCACGCGATTGCTGATCCAATCCACGGCGGTCTCTAACAGGAACTGGCTGCTCACGTCCCCCGTGGACGGGACACCGCGCGGGAACAACCGCGTCAGTTCAGGATCGCGACTCTCCTGCAGCACGCGATGCAGGTGCGAGAACAACAGCGAATAGGCGTAGCCTTCCTCCGCCAGGTTGACGTTGCGCGTCCAACTGACGGAGGCGATGTCGTTGTCGTTTACGAACAGGCTGTGCAGGAAGCTGTCGTATGAACCCAGGAACAGCGTCTTCCAGGGGACCAGCTCTTCCAGGTCATCCTTTGCCTGCTCGAGTAGGATGTTCGCCCAGCCATTGTGGGAATAGCCGATCCGGTAGTAGTCTTCGAAAAGCCCGAACAGATTCTGGCGTTGATAAGGCGCCACCACCAGGCTCTTGGCCTGCATCGCTCTGTGTGTCCATGGCAGCGTGCCCGTCAGCAGGCTGGCAGTACCCGGAGTCGTGAAGTTACTACCCGCATAGTGATCGTGATAGACGATGGCGCGCTCCGCCAGGCGCGCCAGGTTCGGTGTCGTATCGCGTGCATACCCATTCAGCGGGATATTGAGCCCCGAGAATGCGTCGAAGACCACCACCAGCACGTTCTGTCGTGCTACATCCGCTGAAGCGAATGCTCCCAGAAGCTTGAACAGTTGCGGCGAGGCCAGGCTCAGCGGCATGAGGCTGGCAAGTTTGAGAAAATCCCTGCGATTTAGCTCTCGACCCATGACTTGATTCTTCTCTTGGCACAAACGGCCGCCTTTGCGGCGGCCGCATCCGTGCATCCGGAGTCAGTGAGCATTGAACTGTGGACCCTGCTCCCGTACGGCGGCATTATACAGCCGAAGGCACGCGGCCTCGTCTGTCCATCACATCGGCTACCCGCCGAAGATTCTCCGTGGTACGTCGGGGTGCGGCGCATGTGAAATTTCACATTAGCGCCCGCGCGTGCGGGTCGCAGCATCACGACAATCCGCTTGCAGATTGGTGCGTCGAGGATTATCATGCCGGATTGTCGCAGCCAGAGAGAGCAGAAAAGGAGAGAGTATGTTCAGCAAATTTGTTAAGAAGAACATGGATAAGAATCCCGAAGAGGCTCTGAATGACGGCCGCAATGCCCTCAACAAGGGCCTGACCGGCGGACTGACCAAGGCCTTCATGGGCCAGGAGTTCGTCGATAAGATGAACAACGCCATGGATCAGGGCCAGGCCGCCATCGATATGCAGAAGAACGGCCAGATGCTGGCCATGTCCGGCCTGGAAGCCAGCGCCGAGGTCATGGGCATCGAAGACACCGGTGCATTGATCAACATGAACCCGGTCGTCAAGCTCACACTCAAGGTCTCTCCGCCCATGGGCATGCCGGGCTTCGAGACCACCGGTCAGACGATGGTGTCAAAGATCGCCATCCCGCGCAAGGGCGATACCATAAAGATCAAGTACAACCCGGCGAATCCATCCGAATTCGTCGTCATGTCATAACTGCGCTTCGTCCCCACATTCGGTCTTCATATTCAAAGAGGCGGGATCACCCGGAATCCCCGGGCGGCCCCGCCTCTCTTTTTTCAGCAACAGGATCCGAACGCAAGGGGCTTAGAACATGGATTTGTTTTCCTGGACCCAATTCAGCAGCCGCTCTATACCTTGGACGTGGGAGATTCTCGGCTCCCAGCCCAACTCCCCCTGCGCTTTCCTCACATCTGCATAGAAGACCCGTTGATCCCCGGGCCTCCAGTCGGACCGCCCTACCGGGATTCGCCTACCCAGCAGTCTCTCGAGCATGGGGCCGAACTCTGCCCAGACCGCCAGCACATTCTTCACTCCGCCGCCGATGTTGTAGACCTGCCCCCGGGCAGCCTCGATCTTCTCCGTTGCCAGGTCGTAGGCGTCCAGTAGATCGTCCACATGCAGAACGTCGCGCACCTGCTTGCCATCTCCGTAGATGGTGATCGGCTTGCCAGTGACGGCGGCGATGATCATCCATGCCAGCCAGCCCTGGTCCTCGACGCCGAATTGCCTTGGACCGTAAATGCATGATTGCCGCAATACCACCGTGCGCATGTCGTAGATCCGGGCGTAGTCGCGAACGTACTGATCGCCCGCTCCCTTGCTGCAGCCGTAGGGGCTGTGGAAATCCAGCGGCTGGCTCTCAGGACAACCTTGGGTCATCTCCGCGTACTGCCAGCGCGTGGGGAGCTCCACTAGTTTCACATCATCCATGCCGCCATAGACTTTGTTAGTCGAGGCATACAGGAAGATGGGATTGTTTCCTGAAAGGCGGGCCGCCTCGAGTGCATTGAACGTGCCCAGGGCGTTGGCTTCAAAGTCCTCGCGCGGATTCATGACCGACGTTGTCACAGCCACCTGCCCGGCAAGGTGCACGATCACATCCGCCTCGCGTGCCGCAGCCCTCAGCTTGGCCGCGTCGATTACGTCCGCGGTCTCCACCTGCACAGCATTCTTGCCATGGACCTGTTCCAGCCATGCAAGATTTGCCGCAGCGCCCCGCCGACTCAGGTTATCGTAGATCGTCACCTGCTCGCCGCGTCGGAGCAGTCGGTTGACATAGTTGGAGCCGATGAAGCCCGCTCCGCCTGTCACGAGGTATTTTCGCTTCATTGCCTCTCCCACGCGCCTCAGTATGTGTAGATTCTGCGCCGCGCGAAGAAGTACACGGCAAGCATTCCGAAGATGAATCCCCCGACGTGGGCCCACCAGGCCACGCCGCTGCCGCTCGCGCCGCCCAAGGTCATCCAACCCGAAAACAATTGCGAGACGAACCAGAAGAGCAGGAAGAGCGTCGCCGGCACCTGGATGACGGTGAAAATGAACAGGATCGGTACCAGGCTTGCCACGCGGGCATGTGGAAACAGGATCAGGTAGGCGCCCAGCACCCCTGCGATGGCGCCGCTGGCGCCGATCATCGGCTCGCCGCTCCGGCTCAAGAGGAAGGACTGCAGCAGCGCTGCGGCTGTGCCGCTCATCAGGTAGAAGACCAGGTATCTGCCTCCACCCATGCGCTCTTCAACATTGTCCCCGAAGATGAACAGCACCCACATGTTGCTTAGGATATGGATCCACCCGCCATGCAGGAACATGGATGTCAGGATCGTGATCCATTGTGTTTCAGGATGCGCGAACAGGCGAGCCGGCACCAGGCCCCACGCACGCAGAAAGGTCTCGAGCCCCGCCGAGCCCAGGCTCATCTCGTAGATGAAGATGAGCACGTTCGCCGCGATCAGCAGCCATGTGACGATTGGCAGCTTCCGCGTCTGGGCTGTGTCATAAAGCGGGATCATTCGCTTCCTTTGGGCTGCGCAGACGGATAAGCTGACGGTAGATTCCTGAGATGGTCTCTCCTTCGCGGGCAAGCCCGTACCCGCCGAGGACGATGCTGGATAGGTAATTGAAGAACCGGCATGCCAGTGCCACGGCAAGCGACGTGGATTGATCCCCCGTTAGCAATGTGAGCGCCGCTCCGATGGCGCCATCGAACGTCCCCACCGCTCCGGGGAGGGACGGAATGGCTCCACCAAACGCCGCTGCCCCAAGCCCGAACATCCCCCATACCAGCGTAGTCTGCGGGAAGAACGCCAGCATGATCACAGCATAGTTAACGATGGCCATCCCCCAGTTGATCGTCATCCAGAACAGGAAACGGGCGAAGACCCACCCGTCTGTGAGCACTCCAAGCCCGGCCAGGAACGATTCGAGTAGGCTCCCGCCGTGCCTCTGAAGCGCGGGCCAGCGGGTGCTCCACCGATGAAAGACCTCCAGCGCTCGCTTCTGGTTCCCTGCCAGCACGTAGAGGAAGATGAGGCCCAGGACGATCACCACGCCAATGATGATTGCGATGCGCCCGGCGCCTTCGGCCCCAACCACGAACGGCAGGGCGCCCAGCAGTATCACTGCACTGAAGACCAGGTCGATGGCGCGCTCAATGACTACGGTCGGCAGGATCTCGCTGAAAGCCAGGTTCGTCCTGCGGCTCAGGATGAAGGCCCGCCCGATCTCTCCAAGCCGGAATGGCAGGAAATTGTTCAGTAGATAGCCTTCACTCAAGGCCAGCAGCGTATCCCGGTAGGGCGGTCGATCTCGCAGCAGGGTTCGCCATACGATTGCCCGGACGAACATCCACGCAAAGGTCACCACGGTCGCCACGCCCAGCCACCGGTAGTCTGCCAGCCTGAACGCCTCCGCCACCCGCGAGAGGTCCACGAAGTGCAGAATGCCCGCGATCAGCAGGATGCTGACCAGCGCGCCGGGAATCCAGCTCTTGGCACTATTCCAGAGACTTCGCATGCTGTGCCTGGCTCCGGCTACTCTTCTTCCAGCTTCAGGACCGCCATGAAGGCTTCCTGCGGGATTTCAACATTCCCCACCATCTTCAGACGCTTCTTGCCGCGCTTTTGTTTTTCGAGCAGCTTCTTCTTGCGGGAAATATCGCCGCCGTAGCACTTGGCCAGCACGTCCTTGCGCGTGGCCTTCACGTTGGCCCGCGAGATGATGCGCCCCCCGGCGGACGCCTGGATGGCAACGTCGAACAATTGCCTCGGGATGATCGATTTTAGCTTCGTGATCAGTCGCTGCCCCTTGTGAAAGGCATCGCTCTTGTGAACGATCGCAGCCAGTGCGTCCACAGGCTCGCCGTTGACCAGGATCTCAAGCTTCTGCAGTTCGTCCGGGCGGTACTCCATGAACTGGTAGTCCAGCGAAGCGTAGCCTTTGGTGCGTGACTTGAGCTCGTCGAAGAAATCCACGATGATCTCGGAGAGCGGGATCTCGAAATTGAGCTGCACGCGGTGTGGTGCCGGGTACTCCTGCGACTTGTAGATTCCCCGGCGGCCAGTGGCCAGCTCCATGATCGGCCCGTAGAACTCTGTCGGCGTGATGATCTCGATTGTCATCCACGGTTCGCGCACCTCGACGATCTTGCTCTCGTCCGGAAGTTCCGCAGGCGAGTCGACCGCAACAGTGGACTCATCGATCAGCACCACCTGGTATTCCACCGAAGGAGCCGTGAAGACGACGTCCAGCAGGTACTCGCGTTCGATGCGTTCCTGGACGATCTCCATGTGGAACAATCCTAGGAAACCGGCCCGGAATCCGAAGCCCAGTGCCTGCGAGGTTTCGGGCTCGAAGGTCAGCGAGGCATCGTTGAGCTGCAGCTTATCCAGCGCCTCGCGCAGCTCAGGGTAATCATCCGCTTCCACCGGGTAGATGCCCGCGAACACCATCGGCTTCGGATGGCGATACCCGGGCAGCGGCTCTGAAGCCGGGGCCGATGCCAGTGTGATCGTATCCCCCACGCGGCAGTCGTGCACGGTCTTTAGGCCCGTTGCGATGTAGCCCACCTCTCCGGCCGAGAGGTTCTGCACTGGCCGCATGTCCGGCGCAAAAAAGCCGATCTCGATCGGCTTGAGGTTCGCGTGCGTGGCGAACATGTGCAGCGTGTCGGTAAGCCTGATCACCCCCTCGAACACCCTCAGATAGGCAATGACGCCCTTATAAGAGTCGTAGTGCGAGTCAAATATCAGGGCTCGCAAAGGCTTGTCGGCGTCGTCCTTGGGTGGCCGCACCCGCTCCACAATGGCTTCCAGGACTTTCTCGACGTTCAAACCATCCTTGGCAGAGATACGCAGCACCTCTTCAGCCTTGCAGCCCAGCAGTGAGGCAATGTCCTCCGCCACTTCGTCGGGTCGCGCAGAAGGCAGGTCGATCTTGTTGATCACCGGGATGATCGCCAGGTCGGCATCCAGTGCCTGGTACAGGTTTGCCAGAGTCTGCGCCTCGATCCCCTGGGTTGCATCCACGACCAGCACCGCGCCTTCGCACGCTATCAGGGCGCGGCTGACCTCATAACCGAAGTCGACGTGACCTGGCGTATCGATCAGGTTGAGCTCATAGGACTTTCCGTCGCTGGCCGTGTAGTTCATCCGCACGGCCGATGCCTTGATGGTCACCCCCTTTTCGCGCTCCAGGTCCATCGTGTCGAGGATTTGCTCGGTTGTGTCGCGGTCCGAAACAGTGCCGGTCAGGTGCAGCAATCGGTCGGCCAGTGTGGACTTGCCATGATCGACGTGCGCGATGATGCAAAAATTGCGAATATGAACGGTCATAATGCGCCGTCAGTATACCCGATGGGCTTTACAGGTCCTTCCCATCCATGTTCTGCACAAGCCATCGAAGACGAGCAGGCGTCGTGGGGATGGGCGAGGGCTTTCATGCGCCCGCGACTCCTTGGATCCATTCCTCGATCGGCGCCGTGCTTGCCCCTCGCTTCACCCATGCCAGGAATTCCGTGTTCCCCTTGGGCCCAAGCAAAGGGCTCTTTGACAGGCCGCGTATTCCGAGCCCTTCGGCTTCACAGAACGATAGCACGTCCGTGAGCACACGCCGGTGTACCTGCGCGTCGCGGATGACCCCCTTACCGCGGCTCACATCCCGTTTGCCCGCCTCAAATTGCGGCTTGATCAGCATCACGATGCCGCCGGTATCGGCGTCCTCTCCTTTGGGGAGCCAGCCCTGTACTACCGGAAGCAGCACACGCAGTGATATGAATGAAGCATCGATGGTCGCAAGGGCGATGGTCTCGGGGAGCGCGGCGACAAACCGGGCATTCGTCTGCTCCATCACCACCACACGTGGATCGTTGCGCAGCTTCCAGTGCAGGATGCCCTTGCCCACATCCATGGCATATACGCGACTAGCGCCCCGCTGCAGCAGGCAGTCGGTGAAGCCGCCCGTCGATGCGCCGACGTCCGCGCACACCAGCCCGGTGACGTCCAGTGAAAATGCCGCCAGGCCGGCATCCAGTTTCTCGCCGCCCCGGGAGACAAACCGCGGCCCTTGCTCCAATTCAAGCCGCGATTCCGGATCAACGGCTGTGCCGGCTTTGAGCGCAACTTCACCGTCCAGCCGCACCTTGCCCGCCATGATCAGCGCCTGGGCCTGAGCGCGCGATTCTGCCAGCCCTCTTTCGACCATGAGCAGATCCATGCGCACGCGCGGCATGTTGGGATTGTAACGCTCCGCCGCACACGGGTACCGCACAGCCGCTCCCCTCCAATCGATTATGATTACTGCATGATCGCCGCCCTGCTGAAGACCATGCGTCCCCGCCAGTGGACCAAGAACGTCTTCGTGTTCGCGGCCCTGGTTTTCGATAAGCAGCTGCTGATCCCCACCTCGTTCCTCCGGACGCTCGGAGGATTCGTGATCTTCTGCCTTGTGTCATCTTCTGTCTACATCTTTAATGACCTGGCGGATATCGAGGCCGATCGGCAGCATCCTCAGAAGCGCAACCGTCCCATCCCGTCGGGCAAGCTGCCCGTCGGCCTGGCCTGGGTCGCCGGCGTGCTGCTCCTGGGCATTTCGCTCGTTTGCGGCTATTTGCTTTCGCCCGCCTTTGCCGCGGTCGTGGCAGCATATTTCCTGCTGAACCTGGCGTACTCCAAGTGGCTCAAGCACGTCCTGATCCTGGATGTGCTCATCCTCGCCGCCGGCTTCGTGCTTCGCGTGGATGCCGGTGTCCGCCTCATCCAGGTGGAACGCTTTTCCCCATGGCTGTACGTGGTCATGACACTTCTTGCCCTGTACCTCGGCTTTGGCAAGCGTCGGGCTGAACTGGCATTGCTTACCGACGACGCTGCCAATCACCGCAAGGTGCTCCAGGGATACACGATCCCCCTTTTGGATCAGTACATCATGATCGTCTCCGGCATGACGATCATTGGCTATTCGCTGTACACCTTCTCCGCCATCAACCTGCCCGCCAATCACACCATGATGCTGACCATTCCCTTCGTGGTCTATGCCATCTTCCGCTACCTGTATCTGATCGAGGTTGAGCACGCCGGCGGCGCGCCCGAGGAGATCCTGCTCACAGATCGGCCCTTCCAGGTCTCCATGCTGCTTTGGGCGCTCGCCGTACTGGCCGTCTTCTATCTCTCGTAGTGAAAGCATCTGCTCCCGGAAAGGTCATACTCTTTGGCGAGCACGCCGTCGTCTACGGTCGTGCCGCCCTCGCCGTGCCGGTGAACCAGATCGGCGTCGAAGCCGAGGTGACCCCCTCGGTCCGGCCGGGCATCTGGATCGAAGCCCCCGATATCCAGCTCAATGCGGAGCTGAAGTCGCTTCCGGGCGATCATCCGCTGGCTGCGCTGATTCACAATCTGCTCTTTGCGCTTCACAGCGATCCGTACCCCAACCTTCAAATACGCATCACTTCGACAATCCCTGTCGCCTCGGGCCTTGGATCCGGCGCCGCGGTGTCCGTTGCTCTAATCCGCGCCGTGGCGGCCGCCCTCGGACACACTCTGAACGACGAGCAGGTAAGCGCCTACGCCTTCGAGATCGAGAAGCTCCACCACGGAACACCCTCGGGCATCGACAACACCGTGGTTACTTACGCGCGGCCCGTGTACTTCATCAAGGGTCGCCCCATCGAGACGCTCCAGGTTCAGGAACCCTTCACCCTCATCGTTGGATACACGGGTGTGCCCGCGCCAACGCGCGACTCTGTCTCCGATGTGCGCCGCCTGTGGGAAAGCAACCCGCAGGAATGGGATGTTGTCTTCGACGGCATTCACGCGCTGACCCAGATGGCCCGCGAGGCAATTGAGTCGGGCGCGTGGCGTCACCTGGGACCGCTGATGGATGAGAATCACAAACTGCTCCAGCGGCTCACGATGTCCTCGCCGGAACTGGATCAACTTGTGGTCGCCGCACGGCGGGCCGGCGCCCTCGGCGCAAAGCTCAGCGGAGGCGGGCGCGGTGGAAATATGATCGCCCTTGCCCCTCAAAGCGGTCCCCAAACCGTGGCGGAAGCTCTCACCTCCGCAGGCGCCGCGCGCGTTATCATTACCGAAATCCAGCGGTCCGCTTAGGACGCCGCTGCGCGGCATCACCAAAATCCCCGTTGTTCATCAGTGAACCAGGCATGGCGGCATGCTGCTTTTGATTAGAGGTTCATGCCAAAACACAACCTGAGGACTCCGGAAGAAGAGTGGCGTGAAGCCCTAACCAGGGCCGAGGTTGTGCCGCGGATTGCCCGGCACCTGTTTGCCCTCCTCCCCGCCAGCCCGCGCTGCAAGCTCTGCAATGCACCCTTCAGGAGTTGGGGCGGCGCAGTCATGCGGGCCATCGGCAGGCCGCAATCGGTCAAGAATCCCCGCTACTGTGAGCCGTGTGCCTTCCAGGAAGCCGGCGGCGCCGAAGTCGAGATCAGCATGCTTTTCGCCGATGTCCGCGGGTCCACCGTGATCGCTGAAGGGATGAGCCCGGCCGCCTATTCCCAACTGATCGAACGTTTCTATCGGGAAGCCACGGATGTCCTGGCGCGCTCAGACGCCCTGATAGATAGACTCGTGGGCGATCAGGTGGTTGCCCTGTTCGCGCCGGCCTTCGCCGGTGAGGACCATGCCCGCAGAGCCATCCGCGCCGCGCAGCACCTGCGACGCCGCATCCGCCAGGTCGAGGGCGCCCGCGACTGGCTGCCGCTCGGCATGGGCGTTCACACCGGCGTGGCCTTTGTGGGCATCGTTAAGGGGGGCCCGGAAGGTATGAGCGACTTCACTATGCTGGGTGACAATGTCAATGTTACGGCCCGCCTCGCTTCGGCCGCTGCGGCAGGCGAGATCCTGGTCAGCGACGCCGCCTTCACCGCCGCAGGCCTTGCCCCGCGCAGTCTTGAGCATCGCCTGCTCAAACTAAAGGGCAAGAGTCAGCCGGTCGGGGTCTACGTACTTGGCGCCGCGATCGTTGGCACAGCCTGATGGTGGCGGCTCGGGGCGGATGCGGATGACCACTTCAACTGCAGATGTCATCATCGTCGGTGCGGGAGTACAGGGCGCAAGTCTTGCCTTTCACCTCTCGCGTCGCGGCGCGGAGGTCCTTGTTCTCGAGAAACGTTTCGTCGCCGCCGGCGCCACCGGTCGCTCCAGCGGATTAGTGCGCATGCACTATGACGTCCGGCAGGACATCGAGCTTGCCTGGCTTTCTTTCCAATATTTCCGCAACTGGAAGGAAATGGTCGGCGGCGACTGCGGCTTCACCCGCACGGGTTTTCTCCAGTTCGTCGCTCCATCTGATATTCCCCTTCTGAAGGCCAATGTTGCCATGGGACAGGAAGTGGGCGTACCCGTCGCGTTGATTGGCCGCGATGACGTCCGCCGCCTGGCGCCTTCATTTGCAACCAATGACATCGATCTTGCCGCGTACGAGCCCGAGTCCGGCTACGCCATGCCGAGTGACACGGCAGCCGCGTTCCTCAATATTGCCCGCGAGCGGGGTGTGCAGCTCGTACAGGATTGCACGGTGACGGCAGTGCAGACCCGGGGTGGTCGAATAACAGGCGTGACCACGTCGCGAGGCGACTACGGCGCTCCGGTGGTCGTCAATGCCGCGGGTGCCTGGGCCGGCGAGCTGATGCGCCTGGCGGGCCTCGACCTCCCCTACGATACCTGGCGTCACGAGACCCTGTTCGTGCGCAGGCCGCCGGAGCTTTCGGCCATGCATCCAACCGTGATCGATTCCCCCAATGAGATGTACTTTCGCTCCGAGGGCGGCCTCACACTCGTGGGTTTGGAGGATGGCAATCCCCTCGGTGAGTCGCCGGATAGCGACACCGATCACGCACGTCCGGGTTTCATCGAGCGCGCCGTCGAGCGTCTCAGCCGCCGCATTCCGCTGATCGAAAATGGCAGCCTGCACTCCGCTCACGGTGGGTATGATGGCATCACGCCCGATCAGCATCCGCTCTTGGGGCAGGCCGGCCCTGAGGGCTTCTACCTGGATTGCGGCTTCAGTGGCACTGGCTTCAAGACCGCACCCGCGGTCGGATTGTGCATGTCCGAACTTATCCTCGATGGCAGGGCCCAGTCGGTCGATCTTTCCATCTTTGGGCCCGGTCGCTTCGCGGACAACCGACCCATCCAGGGCGAACACACCTACGGCACCGTCTGGCGCTAAGGCGATTCATAGGCTCGGCACGTTGACGGGCATTCGCTTGTGGGGTAGCCTCCAGCATTCTTTACTGGTACACAATGGCGACAGATACTCAGCCCAGCACGCTCACTTTCCTCTTCACTGACATCGAAGGCAGCACAAAACTGTGGGAGGAGTTCCCCGAACGGATGCGGGGAGCCTTGGCGCGTCACGATGAGATCCTGCGCAGCGCCATTGAGTCAAACGGCGGTCGCGTCATCAAGACCACCGGCGACGGCTTTCACGCCGTCTTCGAGAGCGGCCATGGAAGCGTTGCTGCTGCCCTCCAGGCCCAGCAAAGCTTGGCGCAGGCCAAATGGGAAGAGATCCATCCCCGCGGTCTGCGCGTGCGCATCGGTCTGCACACCGGCGAGGCCGAGGCGCGCGCTGGCGATTTCTATGGCCCCTCGCTCAACCGCGCAGCCCGCCTTATGGCGGTTGGTCATGGCGGCCAGACGCTTCTATCTACAACCACGGCGGATCTTGTCCGCGACCAATTGCCTGCGGCAGCGTCGCTGCGCGATCTTGGCGAACATCGCCTCAAGGACCTCATTCGCCCTGAGCATATCTTTCAGCTGAACCATCCGCACTTGGTCGCAGACTTCCCGCCACTGCGATCGCTGGATGCCTTCCCGAACAACCTTCCGGTTCAAATTACGAGCTTCATCGGTCGGGAGCATGAATTGGAGCAGGCGAAAGAACGACTGCTTTCCTCCCGACTGCTTACCCTGATCGGCCCGGGCGGCACCGGCAAGACCCGCCTTTCGCTCCAACTCGCTGCCGAGACATTGCATCTATTCCCCGACGGGGTTTGGGTGGCCGAGCTCGCATCCATCACCGATCCTTCCCTGGTCGAGCGTTCTGTCGCCGCGGTCTTCGGCGTGCGCGAGCAGATGGGCATGCCGCTGCATGAGTTGCTGCTGGATTACCTGCGGCTCAAGGACCTGCTTCTGATCGTCGACAACTGCGAGCACCTCGTGGAATCCTGCGCCCAGCTGATCGAACAATTGCTGCATGGCTGTCCCAAGCTGAAGATCGTTGCCAGCAGCCGCGAGGCTCTCGGCATCGCCGGCGAGACCGTCTATCGCGTTCCATCGCTCACTCTTCCACCGGAATCCGGGGCGGGCCTCGAGTCACTTGCCCAATCCGAATCTGTTCAGCTCTTCGTCGAAAGGGCCTCAGCTGCCAATCCCAGGTTCAAGTTGACGGACCAGAACGCTCCAGCCGTTGCACAGATCTGCCGCCGGCTGGATGGTATCCCGTTGGCCCTGGAACTCGCCGCCGCGCGCCTCACCACCTTCTCCGCCGAGCAGGTCGCCGCTCGCCTCGATGATCGCTTCCGCCTCCTCACTGGTGGCAGTCGCACCGCCCTGCCCAGGCAGCAGACGCTGCGCGCTCTCATCGACTGGAGCTATGACCTCCTGTCAGAACCTGAGCGGAGCTTGTTCAGGCGCTTCTCAGTGTTCGCCGGCGGTTGCACCTACGAGGCCATAGAGCAGATCTGCCACCAGCTCGATGTGCTCAATCTGCTCACCCAGTTGGTCAACAAATCGCTGATTGCGGTCGAGGATGAGGGCCGTGAGCCGCGCTATCGCCTGCTCGAGACCGTCCGCCAGTACGCCCGCGACAAGTTGCTCGAGCTGGGCGAGGCCCAGCAGGCCCGCGATGCGCACTTTGAGTTCTTCATGCGCCTTGTCGATATGGCGGCCTCCAAGCTCGGGACATCCGAAGCCCTGGACTGGGTGCGCCGGCTGGATGCAGAACACGGCAACATCCGTGCCGCCCTCGAGTGGGGCATCGAAAATCACCTTGAGGCCACGCTGCGTGCTGTGCCGCAAGTTGCCAGATATTGGATGCGACGCGGGCACGAAGAGGAGGGACGCAGGTTCATCACCGCGATTCTGGATCGCGCTGAAGCGATCTCCCCGCCTGAGGGAGAGGCGGGTCGGGCCTGGATGATCCTCATGGGCCACGTGTGGAACGCCGGTGCACAGCTCGCATATAGCCAGGGAGACAATGCACGCGGCATACCCCTCGCCCGGCGCGCCGTCGAGCTCGCCAAGCGTTCAGGCGACAACAAGCTGTTGGCATGGGCACTCGCCTTCCAGGCCTCGTCGACGATGTTCATCGGACGCTATGCTGAGGCCGAGCCGCTCGTCCATGAAGCAGTGGCGGCAGCACGCCTCAGCGGGGATATGACTGCTGCCGGCTTGCCCCTCAGTTTGCTGGGGGAGATCATGGCATTGAAGGATCCGGGGTCGAAGCAGGCACAGGCGCATATCAACGAAGGCGCTTCCCTCATGCAGGAAAGCGGGGATCGCTGGACCGGAGCCATGTCCATGCTCGGACAGGCGATGGGCGCAACGCGACGTGGCGATTTCGAGGAGGCTCGACGGCGCTTCGCCTCGATGGAGCCCCTGTTTCGCGAGCTGGGCGACCGCCATCGTGTCAACATGGTCCGGAGTGAACTCGCCCACCTCGACCGCTACGAGGGACGCCTGGACGATGCGGAGCGGGCGTACCGCGAAACCATCCTGGTCTGGAAGCGCCTGGGGCACCGCGCCGCAATAGCCCACCAGCTCGAGAGCCTTGCCTTCATTGCGCAGGCTCGCGAGGACGGAGCGCGGGCGGCACGGCTCTACGGCGCTGCCCAGGCTATCCGCGACGTTATCGGTATCCCCATGACGCCCCCGGAAAAGGTTGAGTATGAGGCTCAGTTGGGTCGGCTCAAGGCCGGAATGGATGAGAAGGACTTTGTCGCGGTCTGGGCTGAGGGTCGCGCACTGAACCTGGAACAGGCTATCGCGTACGCCCTCGAGCGGACTTCTCAGTCCTCTGGTCATTCCGCCGCCACGGCCGATTCCGCGCAGAACGACGTCGCCGCTCAACGTCGTCCCTGATCCCCCATCAATCCACGGTCGTGCTGGTCAAACGCCGACTTGCTTTTCGTCCCCCGCATCGAAGTTCATAACAAATCCCTGGGCGTGGGTCAGGAAGACAAATCCGTGCCTCTCCAGGATCGGCCTGCTCATGGGGCTGGTGTCCACTATCAGGAAGCGCGCGCCGCGCTCTCGCGCCTCCACTGCTCTTCGCTGTACGAGTGCCTTGTACAAGCCCTTGCCGCGCTGATCCGCCAGCGTGGCCCCGCCGTAAAGCTCCGCGAAGGGTGACCCGGGATAGAAGCGCGTCCAAGCCCCGCTCGCAGCTTTTCCGTCTACATGCGCCAGGTAGACGCTTATCTGGTCCGGTGTTTCCTCCATTTCGGCCGTCAGCGCTCTTTCGAGATCATCATACGGCTCCCCCCATACTTCACTCTCGATGTGCATCACATCGGATAGTCCGCTCGGATTCATCACGCGGCGAACATCGATCGCAGATGGCTGCCAGAATTCCGGTGCCGCGACTTCCAGGTCGAATGCCAGGACCGATTCCTCTTCCTCCGCCTGAAAGCCATGGGCCAGCAGGCGCTCCTTGATATCCGCAGGCGAATCGTTCCCGTAGATCTTCCACTCGAATTCCCCGCCTTGCTCGCGGTAGAAATCCGTCGTTGCCCGGATGGCTGCCTCGGCGGCATCGGCATCCAACCGGGTGTAGATCACCCAGCCGCGGCGCGGGCTGGCCGGTGGCGCCACAAAGAATGTCAATCCCGGCTTCTTGTATATGGTCGCCTGCCCGGACGGTGGGTTCTTCCGCATTTGCTCGTCGTACAACCGCAGGATGGCTTCAGGTTCCATGGATCGCTAGTTTCTCCTATGCAAGTTTCGGGCACCACCAAGTATTACTTTTGCCGCATTCCTCCCTGCCGCGCCGCTGACACCGCCGCCGCCATGCACGCCACTGCCGCATAGGTACAGATTATCGATCGGTGTGCGGTGGTTCGACCAGCCCGGCATCGGCCGCATGAACAGGAATTGATCCAGCATCAGCTGGCCATGATTGAGATCACCCTCGGTCAGGCTGTATATTGATTCCAGGTCGACAGGCGTCAGCAGTCTGCGATCCTTGATCGAGCTCTTCAATTTCGGAAAGTGCGCCGCCAGGGAATTCAGCGCCAGGTCCTCGACCCGCGGCCGCTGTTCATTCCAAATTGAGTTCCTCAAAGCATAAGGCGTGAATTGAATGTGGACGCTCACCACGGGCCCCACGGTCGTCACTTCCAGGGATGGCTGCTCGGAGACCTCACCATACTTCGATGCATCGTACGCGCGTTCCAGGTATTTGATCGAAGGCGCCAGGACCAGCGTGCCATCCGGGATGCCGTGGCTGCCATCTGTGAGCAGGTGCAGCTTGCTGACCGAGCCGCGCATCTTGATGGACTGCGTCTGCCACACGAATTCGGGCGGCAGGTTCACTGCTCCAACCAGCCCAAGGAATGTGCGTTTCGGATCCACAGCCGAGATCACGGCCCCCGCTCGGAGCTCCTCGCCGCTTGCCAGCTGCACGCCGTCGCACGCGTATGGGCCCACGAGCAAGCGCGCAACCTCGCTGTCCGTGCGGATCTCCGCGCCAAATCGTTGCACCGCCTGAGCCAGCGCTCCCGTGATTTCGCCCGCCTTGCCCGCATTCACATGTGCCGGTCCACTCCGATTGAGCCAGTTGTGCAGCAACGTGAATCCGGTTCCAGCGCTCATCGGGCCGAGTGTCACCCCATGCATCGCCACCGAGGCCAGCGCCGCCTTCAACTCCTCCGATTCAAACCATTCCTCCAGGAACTCCAGCGCCGTCATTGGCACCATGCGGATGATGTTCAGCATGTCCTTGCGCCCCATCAGCCGCAGGTCGATACCCAACTCCGCCAGGCCCAGGCCCTGCCGCCAGTCCGTTCCCTTCGGCAGCCGCGGCATGACGGTGGCATACGCTTCGTCCAGGAAAGTCGCCGCGCGCTCCATGAATCCGGCGAACTCCGGCCACCTCTTGGCATCCTTCTCTGAGAACCGCCGCAGAGTCTCTGCTGCCTGCTTCGGATCTGCCCCCAATTCAAGTCGATCCCCGTCCAGCAATGAGATGAGGGGCCGTCCCCTGGTAGGAGCCGGAAGCGGAAGCCCCAGGTCCTTCACGATCGCGGGCCTCAGGTTTCCACCAGTCCATACGGCATCCGTCGCGAAGCCCGGCGCAAATTCCTCGGTGACCACCGACCCGCCAACGAAAGGCCTGCGCTCCAATACCAGCACTTTGCGTCCGGCCTTCGCCAGGTACGCCGCGGCCACCAGCCCGTTGTGCCCCGCGCCGACGATGATGAAGTCGTATTCGGGCGCGTTCATCGCCGTTCTCCCCAGTCCTTCAAGATTTCTTTCGCCGCCAGCATCCCCGGCGCCCCCATCACCCCTCCACCGGGGTGCGCGCCTGCCGCGCCGAAGTAGTAGCCGCGCACCGGCGTGCGGAAGTCCGCCCACTGCGGCGCCGGGCGCAGGAAGAAGATCTGGTGCAGCAGCAGTTCTCCGTGAAAGATGTTGCCGCCCGAGATGCCTGCGATCGCCTCGATATCCTTGGGTGTGATCACCTGCATCCCCACGATCGCCTTCCGGATATTCGGCGCGTATTGCTCGATCGTAGAGATCACCGTTTCGCCCAGGGAATCGCGTTTTGCATCATCCCAGCCGCCGTCCACGTCGTAGGGCGCATACTGCACGAAGCACGACATCACATGCTGGCTCGCCGGCGCCATGTCCGGGTCGATCATCGATGGGATAATGATGTCAATATACGGCCGCCGCGAGACCTCGCCATATTTGGCATCGTCGTAGGCGCGCTCAATGTAGTCCACGCTCGGGCTGATGGAGATCGAACCGCGGTGCAGCGGGCCCTCGCCGGGCAGCGCCGTGAAGTCCGGCAGCGCATTCAGGGCGATGTTCACCTTGGCGGATGAACCGCGGACGCGGAATGCCCCAATTGAGTTCACGAAGTCGTCCGGCAAATGCCTCCGCTCGATGAACTGCATGAAAGTGCGCTTCGGGTCAGCCGCGGAGAGCACGGCATGGGCCCACAGCTCTTCCCCGTCTTCCAGGGCCACTCCCACGGCCCGCCCGCTCTTCACAATCACCTGTTGAACCGGCGCATTCAAGCGTATCTCCACTCCCAGCGCGCGCGCCGCGCTGGCGATCGCCCCGCTTACGCCTCCCGAGCCGCCCTTGGCGAATCCCCACGCTCGGAAAGCTCCGTCGATCTCGCCCATGTAGTGATGCAGCAGCACATACGCGGTCCCGGGCGAACGCGGCCCCAGGAATGTGCCGATGATTCCGCTGGCCGCCTTTGTGCCTTTGAGAGCCTCGGTTTCGAACCACTCGTCCAGCAGGTCTCCTGAGGATTGCGTCATCAGCTTGGCGAGCTGGTAGAGCTCCTTCTCCTTCAAACCCGCAGCATAGCGCCCGAGCTTAAGCAGACCCATCAGGTCCCGCGGGCTCAGCGAGGACGGGTCCGGTGGCACCATGCTGATCAGGGGCTTGATGGCTTTGGCCATGCGCGCCATCAGGCGCGAGTACGCATCATAGGCCTCCGCATCTTTGGGTGAATGCCGCTGGATCTCGCCGCGCGTCAGGTCATGGTCGTCCCATGCCGCAAGGTAATCGCCATTCTCCATGGGCGTGAACGTGGAGGGCAGTGGCAGGATCTTCAATCCATGCCGCGGCAGGTCGAGGTCTCGGATGATCTCCGGCCGCAGCAGGCTCACCACATACGAAAACTCGCTGAACTTGTAGCCCGGGAAGATCTCTTCCGTCACCGCCGCGCCGCCCACCAGGTGCCTGCGCTCCAGCACCACCACTTTCTTCCCGGCCCGCGCCAGGTACGCCGCGGCCACCAGGCCGTTGTGCCCGCCGCCGATCACGATTGCATCGTAACGATTCACGCCCGGTTGCCCCTGAGCAGCTGGATGGCCTCTTCCATTGCCTCCTTGGCCGCCGCATCGGTTTCCGAGTCGCAGGCGCGCTCAAGCAGCGGCCGCGTTTCGCTTGCCCGCTCTGGATAATTCTTCATTGCGCTTGCCACTGCCCGCCGCACCTCCGGCTCTTCGCAGGCGAGGTACGGATACAGCAGGGGCAGCTCCTTTCCGACAGCCGCCCTGGTCTGCTCCACGAGGCGCCGGCCCTCGGCCAATTCAGTGTCGAAGTCCCGCCCCTCCTTTGCCAGGCCCTTGCGAAGCAGGGTTTCCATGGCGGGGCTGCCCAGGGCCACCTCCATATCGGATTTGCCGTCTGCCATCGCCGCCAACATGTTCGCGATCAGCATCTTGTCTGGCGTATCAGCGTCTGCGAGCAACTCCTGCAGGAATGGTACGGCCGGCGCCGAAGCCTCATACACGGTCTCCTGATGACAAATGGTCTCGAACAACCCTTCGATCGCGGCTTGCCGGGCGTCGGGATCCGGCGAGATCAGCGCGCGTATCCTCTCCGGGATATCGCTTGCCGGCCCGAAGGCATGCACTAGTTGTGCCCAGTCGATCGTGTCCAGGTCATCCAGCATTCATTGCCTCATCAGAACGGACACGGGGCCGCGCAGGACCTTTCATGATTCCCCGAAATCATGAAAGCCATGACTTTGGATCGGTTGCAATCCGCCCGCATGTGTGCCATAATGTACTTGTGTGCCGCCAAGCGCACCTAAAGAGGAGAATGTTGAAATGAAACTCACCCCTCCAAAGAACATCACCTTCTGGATCGCCGTCGTTCTTGGCTTGCTCGGTTTGCTGGTGTTCCTCGGCGCCCTGCCGGCATTCCTTCCTGCATTCTGGCTTGTCTTCATCGGCCTGGCACTGCTGGCCATCGCTCTGCTCGTCAAAGGCCTGTAATCTAGTCCACGCTTGGCGGGTGGAAGATCTCCTTGCGCAGACCGCAAGGAGATCTTTTCTTTGT
>DATDCZ010000100.1:0-7904 GCA_036524055.1 Anaerolineales bacterium
GAATGCCTGAACGGTTCCGTCGCCAAAGGTCGCAGCAAGCTGAAGGGGATAGACGCCCGGCTCAAGCATCGCATGGATGCCCTGCAAAGCAACCATCCGGCCATCGCCAAGCGGGAAAAAGTGCAACGGATAGTCGGCCAGAGCGCCGCTGAGAGTGGCCCCTTCGACGGGCAGGACGATCACCTCAGCCGTCGATCCCTGTTGGAGAGGGAGCGTCGGAATCTCTGCACTCCGGAAGGCGGGTGGGAGTCCCGTCGGGAGTTGCTCTTCAGAACCAGCGCCCAAAGTGTAGAGGCTATCTCCCGGCAGTCCATCCCACGAGCCATACAAGCCATTCAGGGCGGCGAGGCTCCACGGATCCGTGTCGCTCTGGAGGGCAACTTCGAGCAGACTGGCTCCGGGCCCGGTGGTGACGCGTTTTGAGTAAGAGACGGCGTTCTCTTCCTTGGGGATTATCATGCCAGCGCCCACGTAGAACTCGGTAGGGCTCACTAAGTGGTTCAGTCGCTTCAGAAGATCCACCGGAATCTGGGTGCGCCGCACGACGCTTCGAAAAGAATCGCCAAAATTCACGATCTCGGTGTCCAGGATTCCGGTCACGCCTTCCAGTCCCGGGATGATCAGGCGGGCACCCTGCGATATCAAGTCGGGATTCGTGATTCCGTTCGCATTCATGAGATCGTTGATGTCGACATTGAACCGGTCTGCAATCTGCGAAAGATACTCGTTGGGCTGCACGATGTAGATCGGTCCGGGAGTGGCTGGAGTAGGCTCCTGGGCCGCGGCTGGCGATGTGGATGACAGCACTATGAGGGCTATGGCGAATGCCAGGAAGGCGGTTCTAGGCATGGATGATTTCCACCCTGTCGCCCACCCTGTATGCTTCGTGCAGGCTTGGATGCAGCTCAAGCACATACTGGGAGGGTATCGACGGCAGATAGGCTGGGTGCCAGGACCTGGCCAGCACCTTGTCGACAACTTCCATGCGGCTACTGATCCAAAAAACGGCCAGATCAAACGGCACGAAGAGCATGTGGATGCCCGCATCCAATCGCTGATCCCTGCTTCCCATAAGCAAAATACCCTCGTCGGGGCCGATTGACCGACGGAACATGAGGCCCCTGAGCTTGCTGCCGAAGGAACTGCATAGCCTGATCCTTGGCGCTTTTCCGAGGGGACGAGTCAAGTTCTGAACCACGGCAAAGGTGGGCATGCGAGAGTCAGGTACTCAAGATATCAACGGCTCGGAATGATTCAACTTTCTCAGGCTGAGGCCGCCTCGCCACGCAAGACCCTTTCAACGCTTGCCAGGAGGTCTTGCGGACTGAAGGGTTTGACGATGTAGTCATCAACCTTGGCGATCTGGATGCCAAATTCGCGGTCAATGTTCTGGCCGCTGGCCGTGACGATAATCACGGGGACGCGGCGGGTGGATTCATTGGCCTTCATCTGCTGGTATACGTCCCACCCATCCATGTCCGGCATCATCAGGTCCAGCAGAACCAGATCGGGTGGGGAGGCTATGACCGCCTCCAGGCCCGCCCTGCCCCCTTCGGCACCCTGGACTCGAAAGCCGCGACGCTCGAGGATCAGCCGGATCAGGTCGATCATTTCCGGATCGTCTTCAATGCACAGAATTCTCTTCGGGACGCCTTCGTCTGTCACGATGCCCCACCAAGCCGCCAAATGGCGGTCGAGAGTGTACCATATGCTTGGACAGCTTATCCCGACGCAGCTTTCCAGGCCCCGGTTGCAGAAAGAACACGGGGTGGGCCAGATTCGGGACGCGGTGGATATGTTAGAGCCACATATGAGACTTGCCGCCAGGTCGCAGGCTCGTGAGGCGGATTGGTATAATCCTCATGTTAGGGAACTTGGAGGACTAGGTGAATCAGAATCGAACCCAATCGTTCATTATCTACTTTTTGTTGCTGTTGGCGATTGGCGTCATGCTCTATGTCGGGTTGCGGCAAGACACGGCGGCAAGAGAGCCGCTAACGATCAATGAAGTTGCCGGCGCGATCCAGAGCGGAAGCGTCGCGCGGTTGACCATCCAGGACGACAACACCGTAAGGATCGTATACAA
The DNA here is from genome assembly GCA_036524055.1 of Anaerolineales bacterium. Taxonomy (GTDB): domain Bacteria; phylum Chloroflexota; class Anaerolineae; order Anaerolineales; family Villigracilaceae; genus Fen-1038. The sequence goes on from DATDCZ010000100.1 coordinate 2,087, forward strand.
GTCTGGACAAGAGGGTGAATCGCGCAAGGAGGCCACGGCGACCCTTGTCGATCAACTTGTCAGCCTGGGCGTTACGCCGGAACAGCTTGCCCCGGACAGAGTGAAGATCGAAGTCAAGCCGCCCTCACCGTGGGCCGGAGTTCTCAGCAGCTTGGTCTACTTACTCCCGCTGCTTGTGATGGCAGGGGTGCTATGGTTCATTTTCCGCCAGGCGCAGGGAAGCAACAACGCGGCCATGGCATTTGGCAAGAGCCGCGCCCGCATGTTCACCGGTGAACATCCGACCGTCACGTTTGAGGATGTGGCCGGCGTCGAGGAATCCAAGCAGGAACTGGCCGAGGTGGTGGAATTCTTGAAGGAGCCACAGAAGTTCATCCAACTGGGCGCCCGAATTCCCAAGGGCGTGCTGCTGGTTGGGCCGCCTGGGACGGGCAAGACCCTGCTCGCCAAGGCCGTGTCGGGAGAAGCGGGCGTCCCATTCTTCTCGATATCGGGCTCAGAATTTGTGGAGATGTTTGTCGGTGTGGGTGCCAGCCGTGTGCGCGACCTGTTTGAGCAGGCCAAGCGCCATTCGCCTTGTATCGTCTTCGTGGACGAGATAGATGCCGTCGGGCGACAGCGAGGCGCAGGGTTGGGTGGCTCTCACGATGAGCGCGAGCAGACGCTTAATCAGATGCTGGTCGAGATGGACGGCTTCGACACGGATACGAATGTCATTATCATTGCGGCCACAAACCGGCCGGATATCCTCGATCCAGCGTTGCTCCGCCCCGGCAGATTTGACCGAAGGGTGACGCTTGATCGGCCGGACGTAAAGGGCCGCGAGGCGATCCTGAAGGTGCACGTCAAGGGAAAGCCGCTGGAGCCGGCCGTGGACCTCGGTTCTCTTGCCAGAGGGACGCCCGGTTTCGTGGGGGCAGACCTCGAGAATCTCGTAAATGAGGGGGCCATCCTGGCCGCGCGGCGCAACAAGAAATCCATTGGGCAGCCTGAGCTGGAAGAAGCGATCGAACGCGTGGTGATGGGCCCGGAGCGCAAGTCGCGGCTCATCTCCGACGAGGAAAAGCGGATCATCGCATATCACGAAGCTGGGCATGCGGTCGTGGCCAACGCCATACCCGAAGCTGATCCGGTACAGAAAGTCTCGATTGTCGGACGCGCACAGGCAGGCGGGATCACGTGGTTCCGGCCAGACGAGGATCGACTGTTGTTCTCACGGAAAAAGCTGCTTGCTAACCTCGCCTATGCCTTGGGTGGCCGCGTGGCCGAGGAACTGGTCTTTGACGATATTACGTCTGGCGCGTCCAATGACATCGAGCAAGTGACGCGCATGGCACGCACGATGGTCACACGGCTTGGAATGAGCGGCTCACTTGGGCCCCTTCAGTACGGGCAGAAGGAAGAATTGATCTTCCTGGGGCGCGAGATCTCAGAGCAACGGGACTATTCGGAAGCCGTTGCCGAGAAGATCGATAATGAAGTCCGACGGATCGTGGAGGAATCCTACGAGCTGGCACGCAAGCTGCTTGTGGAACACCGCGAGAATCTGGATGCCGTGGCCAACAAGCTGCTCGAAGTGGAAACCATCACGCGCGAGGAGTTCGAGGCGATATTCCCGCCGCCGAATCCGAAGAAGAGTGGAACTCCGCAACCTGCTGCTGCGACTGCAGGCGCGTAGGTTCATTCTGAAGCAGCAAGCCTATAACAAACGGGCCCCTTTGAGGGGTCCGTTTGTTATGGTGCCGCATCGCCGCACGCTCAGGATGATCCCGCGGCTGGCTGGAGATGCTCCCGCACAAGTTCCCGCCGGAGGATCTTGCCCACATTGGATTTCGGCAGTTGCGATCGAAACACGATGAAGCTCGGCACCTTGTAGTGGGCCAAGCGCTCTTTGCACCAAGCCTGCAATTCCCCTTCGGAGACTGTCGCACCCTGCCTAAGGACTATCCATGCCTTGACCGCCTCGCCGCGGTCCGGGTCCGGGACTCCGGCAACACCGACTTCGAGCACGGCCGGGTGTGCCGCCAGGACCTCCTCGACCTCGCGCGGCCACACCTGAAAGCCACCCGGCTTGATGAGTTCCTTCTTCCTATCGACGACATAGAAATACCCCTCCGCATCCATGCGCACGATATCGCCGGTGAAAAGCCACGTCATCCCGTCCTTCAGGGTCCTCAGGGCGATTTCGGTCTCAGCGGGCATGTTGTGGTAGCCGATCATCAACTGGGGACCCCGCAGAATCAGCTCGCCACTTTCGCCGGCGGCAGCATCGCGCTCCCCGTCATCGGGATCTACAATCCTGCAGTCGACATCGGGCATGGGCATGCCGATCGAACCAATCTTGTTCCTGCCCAGAAGTGGATTGCAGTGGGTGACGACCGGGGCCTCCGATAGGCCATAGCCCTCGCATATCTTGCCGCCGCTCAACGCCTCGAAACGCTCCTTGGTCTCCCGGAGCAGCGCGGTTGAGCCTGAAATGCAGACGCTGATGCTCTTCAGGTCAACGGATCCGGAGATGACATCCGGATGATTGCTGATGGCGTTGTATAGGGTCGGTACTCCGGGGAATACCGTGGGGCGGCTTGCCCGAATGGTTCCCAGTAGGCCAGAAATATCGCGAGGGTTCGGCACCAGAGCCAGGCTTGCCCCAATGGAGATGCCCAAGCTCATGCCGGCGATCATGCCGTAGGCGTGATACAGGGGAATTGCCAGCAGGATAGTCTCGCGGCCTTCTCTGAGCGGGACGAGCCAACGACGGAACTGCATCGTGTTCGCGACGACGCCGCGGTGAGAGGCCACAGCTGCCTTGGAGATCCCCGTAGTCCCACCGGAATACTGAAAGAGTGCAATATCGTCCGGACGCACCTCGGCAGCCACCTGAGATGCCGCCCGCCCATGTCCCAGGATGTCATGCAGCCTTATGTCTGCAGGCTCCAGCAACTGAGCTGAGTCAACACCCGGGCTTGCGCCAGCAGCTGGACCGCCTGCTTTTCTCTCCTGCGGGTTCGCGCCATCCCGGGGCCCGACGACAACTATTCGTTCGATTCCCGTTTCGGGCTGGATGCTCTTCAAAGAACGATACAAGTCGGCGTCCACGAACACCGTACTGACGCCGGAGTCCTTCAGTTGATGAACTATCTCGGGCCCCGAGTAGAGCGGATTCGTGGCGACTACGACGCACCCGGCTTTCAAGATCCCGTAGAACGCCATCACAAATTGCTGCGTGTTGGGAATCAATATGCCCACTCGGTCACCTTTGACCAGGCCCAAGCTCGACAACGCAGACGCGATCCGGTTGGTGATGCCGTCCATTTCTGCATACGTTGTAATGCTCTCCCCCAGGATCGTGCAGGCCCGGTCGGGAAAATTCAGCGCAGCGCGCTCAAGGAACGTGTGGAGCGGATGGTCCGGGTATTCGATGGAGGGCGGCACACCTGGATCGTAGTGTCGAAGCCACGGTCGATCATCCGGTGACATTGCCTTCGCCGTGCTCGAGAAGTGACTCAACCAGCTTCCTCCTGTGCTAAGCGCGTGCGCGCAGAGTAGCCAGCGATTGTTGAACGAAAGCGGTGATGCTCTCAATGGTGTCCGGATTTCCTGCATCGAACCACGTGATGCTGCGATCAGATTCCTTGAACCAGTTCGCCTGCCGGCGGATGAACGCCCTTGTAAGACGCCGCATGTCTGCCTTCGCGCCTTCCGGATCCAGCTCTCCGCGAATCACGCGCAGGCATTGGGAGTAGCCAATTGCCGACATGGCCGGGAGGTGCTGGTCGAAGCCCCGCGCCATCAAACGCCTTGTCTCATCCAGGATGCCCGCTCGCCACATTTCCTCAATTCGGGCATCGACGCGGGCGTAGAGATCGGGCCGAGGCCTGCGCAATCCAACGGAAATCAGCTGGAAACGCCCCTGACCATCGCCACGCTGGCGTGAGAACGGGCGGCCCGTGGTCAAGACCACTTCCATGGCGCGGACGGTACGCCGGAGGTTGCGCGCATCTATCAGGGCAGCTGCCCTCGCATCCAGAATGGCCAGTCCGCTGTGAAGCCAAGCGGCGCCACGTTCCTCGGCAAGGCGGTTCAGTTCGCCCCTTAGGATGCTATTCGGCGCCACTTGGGGAGGGGTCCAGCCGGCGGCTACAGCCCGCACATACTGGCCGGTTCCCCCTACCAGGAGGGGCAGCCGACCGCGATCAATGATCTGTGCGATGGCCCGTTCCGCAAGACCCTGGAATACAGCAAGGCTCACGGTCTCGCCTGGTTCGGCTATGTCGATGAGGTGATGGGGGATTCTGGATCGCTCTTGTGCGCCAGGCTTGGCGGTGCCGATATCCATGCCACGGTAGAAAAGTCGCGAATCTAGCGAAACGACCTCGGCACTGAGGCGTTCAGCCAGCTGCAGAGAGACCTCGGTCTTGCCAACCGCCGTCGGCCCTACGAGGATCACAACGATGGGGCGGACATCCGTCAGTATCGGGGCACCGGCCTCAATCATGCGCGCCTCATCCGACCAGCAAGGGGAAAGCGAAGTAGGGCATTGTCCCTAGGAGAGTGCATTCTCAAAGTGGGTAATGCGAGTTTGGCCGTGGACGCGTTCCACGGCTATCACATCAATGCGCCAATGGTCGATCCCGTTCTGTTGGGCGAAGTGCTGAGCGCAGGCGATCATGTGGGACTGCTTCCGCGGCCCCACTGCGATCTCGGGCGGGCCGAGTGAACGGGAGGTGCGAGCCTTAACTTCTACGAACACAGAAAGCGCCTCGCGGCGGGCGAGAATATCGATTTCGCCATAGGGCGTACGGAGATTCCGTCCCATTATCTCGTATCCCTTCGAAATCAGATATTCTGCGGCTGCGTCTTCACCCCAACGACCTACTTGTTGATTGCGATTCATCACTTCCTCATACTAAAGGCGCCCTAAGGGGCTGTCAAGCCGCTCCGACGGGTAGGAGCCCATGGTAAAATCCCGGTCGAACATCAAGATGGTACGGCTGGTATTCCGCGACAAAGTCTACGTGGTCAAGGGGGGCATGACATTACTCGCGGCCCTCGAAAAATCGAACATCCTGCCCGAAACCATAATCGCCACGCGAGCTGGCGAGCTGATCCTTGAGGACGAAATTCTCCGGGACGGAGAGGAAATTAAGCTGGTGGCGGTGATTTCAGGCGGCTAGGCCTCACAGCCGAGGCCCGACCGAAGTCGCCTGCAGTACACGGGAAGCATAAATGAAATGCAAGACGTGTGGCCAAAAGGCCGCGGTCAATATGCGGCAGCATAAGCTGGCCCTGTGCAAGGACCATTTCCTTGCCTGGCTGCCCGACCAGACCGAGCGCTTCATCCGCAAGTATGGCATGTTCAACCGCGAAGAGAAGATCCTCGTGGCTGTCTCCGGCGGGAAGGATTCGCTTTCATTGTGGGATGTGCTTATCCGACTCGGATATGCCGCGGACGGCCTCTACATTGGACTGGGGATTGATGATGGAACCGGCTACTCCGAGGCCTCGCTAAGATGCGCCCAGCGCTTCGGCGACCAACACGGGCTCAGGCTGCACACGATTGATATTGAGCAGGAATATGGTGCATCCATTCCGGTTCTGGCTGAGATAAGCAAGAGGGGTTATGGGAAGCCATGTGCTGTGTGCGGTCTTGCGAAGCGCCATGTCATGAACCGCATAGCCCGCGATCTGGGTTACGACGTGCTTGCCACCGGCCACAACCTGGATGACGAAGCTGCCGTGCTTTTTGGGAACACTTTGAACTGGTCCTCGGACTTCCTTCTGAGGCAGGGGCCCGTCCTCCCAGAGGCTCAGGGGCTGG
>DATDCZ010000101.1:0-3080 GCA_036524055.1 Anaerolineales bacterium
CCCGCACAGGTTTGCGCCGCCGGCGCCTTCGCCTTCAGCCGTGTCCATTACGGGCCAGCCCCCGATTCACGCTCGTTCGGAGCCCGCGGCGCCAGTCGGCATCCGTGAACGGACGAAGGCCGCCGGATTCAGAGCAAACTCATCTCGACAGCCACGGGCGCAGAAGAAATACTGATTCTCGTTCCACGTCAATTGGACGGCCTTCTCCTGCTGCACCGACATTCCGCATACCGGATCCGTCGCCATCCGCACAGCATCTTTGAATTGGCCATCTTCCAGCCACAGGACTCGATCCGCAATATCCTGTATGCGCTGATCGTGCGAAACGATGACCACTGAACGCCCTTGCACCCTTGCGATGTCTCGCAGCAGACGCATGATTTCATGCCCGATCTTCGAGTCCAGATTCGCGGTTGGCTCGTCCGCTAGAATGATGCGGGGTTCATTGATCAGCGCTCGGGCGATCGCTACGCGCTGCTTTTCGCCACCCGAAAGCTTTTGCGGAAGGAAGTTGAGCCGCGGAGCCAGGTCCAGGCTCGTGAGCAGCGCGCGGGCCCGCAGGCGCGCCTCTTGCGACGACACGCCCCCTAGTTCCGCAACAATCGCCACATTCTCAAGTGCGGTCAATGCGGCCAGCAAATTGAAATCCTGAAAGACGAATCCGAACTGGCGCAGTCGTAAGGCAGGTAATCGGCTCTCGCTCATCGCGCTGATGAGCATTCCGTCCAGCCAGATCTCACCCGAGGTCGGCCTTAAGAGGGCTCCCAACATCGAAAGCAGCGTGGTCTTTCCGGATCCCGAGGGTCCCATGATGAGCACGATCTCGCCTGGATTGATCGTCAGGGATACATCGCGCACCGCCATGACCTGGGTGGCGCCGCTGCCGAAGCCCCTGCTCAAGTGCGAGATCTGGAACCGTCCCGCGTCCATTTTCACCTGCCCCGGAAAACCATGGCTGGGTCCAGGCCGCTTATCTGCCGGATCGGCATCACTGCCGCTATTCCTGCGATCAGGACCGATAAACCTGCAACCTTGAATATCGACGTGCCTTTGATGGCCATGACCATGCTCAGGCCGAGTCTCGGAATCATGCTCGCCAGCCCGAGCGTCAATATGAGACTGCCGGCCAGCCCCAGCGCAACGCCCATGACCGCTTGCACCAGAACCAGGCTGTAAAGTTGGCTGTTCCTGGCCCCCAGGGCCTTCAAGACTCCATACTCCGATTTGCGCGCCAGGGTGGCCGTGTACGTGGTCAGTGCCATCACAGACAAGCCGATCAGGAATCCGACCAGATTCATGATCGTCACCACATCCGTGCTCATGTCTCCAACCACCCTTCTTTCCTGGCCTGCAAAATCCATTCGCGTCTGGGGTGTTACCTCTCGTACTTCGGATTGGATTCGTTTCGTTACTTGCGTCGGGGAGATGCCGGGCAGCACCTTTACTAGCAGGAAACTGAACGTCTCGTAGTTGCCTCGTATTTCCTCGAAGTCCCGCGTCGAAATGAAAGAGACCGAATTTACGAGGCTGGAGGTCTCCTCGGTCAAACCTGCCACCTTGAAATCCTCCCCCATGATTTCGACGCTGTCGCCGATCCTCACCCCTGCTTTCTCTGCCACATTTCGGTCGATGATCGCCTCACGTTTGGCCGGCCGGGCCTTGCCCGCTGATATGTTCCAGGGGCCGCCAAATGCAGCGTTCTCGGGAATGCCGATAACGTACGAAAGCTCGCGGTTTTCGCCCACAAGGATCATGTTCGATAGGTAATCGATGGGCACAACTGCCTCCACTCCGGGCACAGCTGCAACCTTCCGCTTTACTCCATCCCGCAATGAAGAAGAAGCCATGTGCAGGTTTCGGACGTCCTCCTGTGCAACGAAGATGTCCGCTCCGCTATTGTCAATGTACACGGTGATGCGCTGTTCCACCCCTGCAAAGACGGCATCCAGGGAAAGGATCAGTAGCAGCGCCAGCGCCGCCCCTCCGACGCCGGCCGCCAGCCGCACAGGAGTCTGAACCAGGTTCCGCCATGCGAGGTACATCATCTGCGGAACACCTCTGCCGGTGCAAGGCGCGCAAGCAAGCTGGCCGGAAATAGCGCCGCTATGAGAGCCATCGCCAAACCGGACCCCGCCGCCCATCCGAACATCCGCGGCTCCAGATAGATCAGGAATTGGGGACGAACTAGCATGATCCAGGCGCTCAAACCGTAAGCCAACAGTATTCCCAGTGCTGCGCCGAGCACCGCGGCCGTCACTGCCTGGGCAAGCACCACCCGGTAGAGCACTCCGTTTGACGCGCCGATGGCCTTCATGACGCCGTATTCCCTCCGTCGCTCGATGGTCAGCGTGTAGATCACCAGCCCGACAACCATTGTCCCGACAAGAAAGGAGATGACGACCATCAGCTTGAGCGGCGCGGAGAAGACCTTGGAGAATAGCCGCAGGTCGTTCTTTTCCATTTCCATCTTCAAGACGGCGTTGACGCCGTCCTGTCGATTGATGCGCCGCATGATCTCATCTCGATCGGCGCCGCTTGCTGTGCTCACCAGCAGGAAGCTGCTCTTCCCTGGTAGGAGCAAGAGCGTCTCCGCCTCCTTCTTCCTCACGAAGATGAAACTGGTCATCCAGGACGTCGTTCCGTTGGACAATCCCACGATCACGAGGTCCTTTCCCAGGACTTCCACCGTGTCACCCAACGCGAGACCATGTCGCTGAGCCAGGATTCGATCCATGACCAGCTCATTCTTTCTTGCTGGCTCGCGTCCAGCTGCCATGTCCCATGGTCCGCCCCCCAGGCTGGGGTCGTACCCGATCAAGTAAACAGGCTGCTTCTTGCCGTGCAGGTCCAGGATCACGAACTGCGACAATATCGGTATGGCGCGATCAACGTCGCGTATTACTTCTACGCGGTCAGCCGCCGTTTCTGGAAGCAGCGAACTCACCCCCAGAAGATTCGTGACGTCTTCCTCCGCCACGACGATCGTCGCCGCCGAGTGCTCCAGGTAGGATGTGATCTGCCGGTAGAGGCCCGTCAGAAAACCGTTCAACACCAGGCTAAGCATCACGGCCAGTGCCACC
>DATDCZ010000102.1:0-6149 GCA_036524055.1 Anaerolineales bacterium
ACGGTCAATGTGACCACCGATCCGTTCCCTGCCGACCCGCAGGGCAACGCTGAGATCGAGGCAACCGTCAGCCTGCCGCCGTCTCCGTGCATTGCGCCGATCATCTTCGTCACCAGCGGAGCAGGTTCCTGGTTCGCCTCCACTGGGTTCTGATACGCCGCGGCCCGATCAGATAAAAGAAGAGGGCTCCCCCCGATCGGAGAGCCCTCTTCTCTACTTGTCGTAGGGCCGAGCTCCGCTCAGTTCACGAGAACGATCCGGTAACGGGCCTTGTTGTCGCGCACCCGCTGCAGGGCCTCGTTGACGCTGGCCATGGGCATGGTCTCGATGGCAGCCGTGATCGGATGTGATGCCACGAAGTCCAGCATCTCGCGGAAGCCGGCCCGGTTGCTCAGGAACGATCCGCTGATCGAAAGCTCGTGCGCCACCAGGTCCGTCGAATTGAATTCCACATCCGGGAAACCGGCCAGCAGGATGCGGCCGCGCTTCTTCACGATCTCAAGCAGCCGCGGCCAGTTGACACTGCCGGGCGCGGTGCACAGCAGTACGTCAAAGCGATAGGCACACTTCTTCCACGCAGCCGGATCGGCCACGACAAACTCACCCGCGCCGAAGCCGAGCGCCTCGCGCTCCTTATCCGGGGAGGTCGAGATGGCCGTCACCTCATGTCCCAGGGCATGCGCGAACTGGATGGCGAGATGGCCGAGGCCGCCCACTCCGAGGATGCCAATGCTCTGACGGCCCTTCAGGCCGCGCAGCGAGTTGAAGGCGGTGATGCCGGCACACATCAGCACTGCCGCCAGGTCATCCGGCATGGATGCGGGCAGCGGATAAGCGAAGCGATGGTCAACCGTGATCGCGGTCGAAAAGCCGCCGTTCGGCAGCATGCTGGCATCGTCCACGATGTCCATACACAACTGCTCTTCGCCGGCCCGGCACCACTCGCAGTGTCCGCACGAGCGGCCTTGCCAGCCAACGCCAACGCGGTCGCCCTCCTTCAGGTTGGTCACGCCGCGACCGGCCGCGGCCACATGTCCAACAACCTCATGGCCGGGGACCAGCGGGTACTCAGTTATCCCGTAATAATCATCGATGGCCTGGAGATCCGTGTGACATACACCGCAATGCGTGACGGCGATGCGGGCATCGTTTTCCCCCAATTCGGGCAGCTCGCGCTCGAAAGGTTCAAGCAGCTTCCCCGCCTCATTGCAGGCATATCCGTGTACGACCGAAGGAGCCATGTTGCCCTCCCTTCCCCGGTCACGCCGGCGGCCCCTCTCAGGTCACCGGGCCTTCCCTCTGACGCGCATTGTAGCACCTACGGGGGGCCGGGCGCGGTCCCATGTGCGCACTCTATACCGGGGAAAAATGTTAGACTTGATTGAGCGCCGCGCAAGCTGCGCAGTGGACGAATGCCGGTCACATGCATGTCCGCCACCCCTCTATGACAAGAACCGGGCAGCGCCGTCGCCAGTGGCGAAATGCCTTTGGCCGCGTGGCCGCGATTGCCGCGCTGCTTGGCGTTGCCTTCTCGACGTATATCGCACCGGTTCGGGCCGCCCCGCAGGCTGCCGCCGTCCTGTGCGGAAACGGCTCCGCTCCGGACTACGGCTTCACCTACGACCTGCTGCAGGAACATTGGACGGTCAACTGGCAGAACTATGTCTCGCAGCAGACCGTGACCGAGGTGGACACGATCCTTGACGGGCTGAACGCCGACTCCATCGCGCAGACCATGATCCTGTTCCTGCCCGCGGACCAGGTCGGCGTCCGGGTCAACTGCGCCGTGCACTTCCTGCGCTATATGCGCTTGGGACTGCCTTCGGGCGAGCGCAAGGATAACGGGATGGCGTTCCTCATCGTTGTTGAGCCCAAGGGCATTGATGTGCACTATGGCGTGGGCCTGGGGCTGCCGGCGCTGACGGCCAACGAACTCACCAGCATCAACCGCGACGCGGAGGCGGCCTACGACTCCACCGGCAGCATGGACCAGGCGCTCCTGACGCTGGTGCAGGAATTCGAAACGCTGAGCCGCAAGGAGTACCCGCCGCTCATCGAAGCCACTGCCACGCCGGAGATACAGTACCCCTCGCTGGCCCCTGCGGGACCGATCAGCCTGGCCCTCTTCTGCGGACTGGTGTGCATCGGTATCCTGGTGCTGCTGTTCCTTCTATGGGCAGCCTCACGCCTGGCCCGCGCCGGACTGGACCTTGAACCTTACCGCGGCGATCCGTTCGGAGGCCCATGGACGCGCGGCGGAGGCGGTGGCTGGTCGGGAGGCGGCGGAGGCTTCGGGAGTGGAGGCTTCGGCGGTGGAGGCGGCTGGTCGGGTGGCAGCGGAGGCGGCGGCTTCCGCGGCGGGGGCGGCAGCGGCAGATCCGGACGTGGTAACTAGAAGAAAGAGGAGACGAGAAGATGAAAACCTTCATGCAACGGGCAATTCCGCTTTTCGTAACGTTCACCCTTTTCGTCGGTCTGACGGGCTGCGGCGCCGTCAAGTCTGGAGCCGACGAATATAACGAGCTGGTCAGCCTCGTTCAAGGCGTGCAGGCGGGCGCGGCCAACTTCCAGTTGGTCACCGACACCCAGTACGCCAAGATCCAGGCCAAGACGCAGATCACCAAGGACTATTACAACGCCGTCAGCAACAGCGGCGAGGTCTGGACCGGCCACTTCAAGTCGCAGGCCGACGCGCTCACCGAGATGCTGAAGAACTACCGTGATGCCAACGGGCAGCCTCTGGATCCCAGCAAGCTGAACCTGAGCGAACTGCAGAAGCAGGGCGCACTGCCCGATGGCCTGGGCCAGGGCTTCAGCCTGTATGTGAACGCGGTGGTGCAGGCGCCGCCGCCAGTGCCCGATCCGCAGGTCACGCTCTCACTGGGTGATACCGTGGATGAGGCCATGAACACCATCCAATTGGCCGGCACGGATTGGAACGACGCCGTCAAGGCGTACAACACGCGGCGTGCCCAGATCAAAGGTGAGATCGTGGCGCGCGTCTCCGCCTATTTCGGTTTCGAGCTGCCGGTCACGTTCCCGTATTACCAGGGCGGCAACGCCGGGCAGCCCATTCAAAATCCGCTGACCACCCCGGCATACTAGACTCTATCCACACGCAGATCAATTGCCGGCCCGGGTCATCATCGACGCGGGCCGGCTCATCTGTTCAATGCAGGTTCAAACGATCGGCAGCGCAACCTAGAGCTCGGCCTCCATGAGCTGTTTGCGAATTCGCGCGCTGCGCTCCAATTTGGCGTTGAGGAAGCTCCGGTCGGCGTTTTCGTCCATGCCGGGTATGTCGATCACGGTCGTGATCCTGGTCTGATGATCGCCGACAGCCTCAAAGGTACTGCGGCCGCGCATTTCCGCCGGGCCGTCATGGATGAGCATTGAGAACGCTTTGTTCGGCTCAAACTCGAGGACCTGCATCGTCCCCTCCACCGGCTTGCCGCTGCGACGATTTCGCCTCCGGATGATGGTCCCAACACCGATGGGGGCGTCGCCCTCCAGCCACAGCTCCATGTCGGGGTCCCAGCGGGGATGATTGCGGACGTGGTCGACCGCATAGAAATGGAACACCTTCTCAATGGGCCGATCGATCACCTCTGTGGTTTCAAACCGTAAAGCCATGTTCTCCTCCGTTTGAGTTCGGGTGGTGGGATCGACGCGCGCTAACGAATGAACCCGCCCACGTAGGCAGGATGTATTTCGACACGGATGCCAGACCCGGCGATCTGTTTCATGCGCTCCACCGTGGCTGGATTGGGCTCACCGAAGATCTCGATGCCCACAGGCTCAATGAATTCATAAGTCTTCTTTGAGCGATCCTCGGCGGCTTGCAGCTGCAGGTCAAGGCCGTCCGCATCGTGGAAGAGGCGCACAACCGTCACCTCGGTGGAGTCGTCGCTCTCATAGCATACCTGCGCCACGGTCTGAGGCTTTTGGGCAGCGGTGACGGGGACAGATGCGGCGTAATGCTCCCGGAACTCGGCCGCCCTGCCTGGCTTGATCTTGTTACGGCTGATGAAAACGATCGGCCCTGCCATCGCTGATCTCCCTCTGCACGCTGGATTGGTGATCCGGTCGCATGGCGGGCGGCACACATGACCCGCCTTGAAGCCGCATTGTATCATTTGGCCGGCCCGCGTCCTTGCCGACGCGGGCCGGTCTCTTTGTGCTCCGCGATCAGGCCGAAGGAAGGCGTCAGGATGGTACGTTTGGATAAGCGCCGAGACGGGCCGCCCTTTATAATCGGATAGATGTTATCGGATATGGAGCTCACGCAGGCGCGGGGCGAACGCCTCGAGACGGTTCGGCGCTATGTGCGGGAACACGCCGATGAGTCCCTGGACCGGGCCAGGTTGGCGGCCGTGGCAGGCTTTTCCATCTCGCACCTGCACCGGCTGTTTCGCCTCTACCTGGGAGAGAACGTCGCCCGCTACGCGCGGCGGGCGCGGCTGGAGCGCGCCGGCCGGAAACTGCGCATGGGCGCGGTCGATATCACCGAGGTGGCGCTGCGGGCAGGGTACTCCACCCACGCCGCGTTCACCAAAGCGTTCAGGCAGCAATACGGCGTGAGTCCAAGTGAGTTCCGCAGGCTTGGATGTACTGCTGCCACGAGGATCCTGAAGGAAGGGAGTTCGAGATGAAGATCAAACTGGAAAGTGTGTCGATCAGCGATTATGACAAGGCCCTGGCCTTCTACAGCGGCGTGCTGGGCTTTCAGAAGAAGCGCGACATTCCGCTGGGTGGCGGCGCAAGATGGCTGACGGTGGTCTCGGCCGAGGAGCCGGATGGAACCGAGCTCGTCCTGGAACCGAATGCCGAGTACCCGGCGATGAAAGCCCTGAAGGAAGCCTTGATGAATGACGGCATCCCGTTCACGGCGTTCGAGGTGACCGACATCCAGAAGGAATATGAACGCCTCAAGGCGCTCGGCGTGGAATTCACGATGGAGCCCACCAACATGGGCATGACAACGGTGGCCATCCTGAACGACACCTGCGGAAACCTGATCCAGCTATACCAGGTGACCGCGAAATAGTGCATTGACGCGGGCCCGCTCTTGTCGGCCCCGGTGGCGCGTCAGCCGGTTGAGGAAGAGAAGCGCTCGATGAAGCTGGCGGCGGCATCCACGTCGTCGGTCACCAGCACGTATTCCGCAAACTGATCGGCAAACAGGTTCTGCATCACGGCCGCCACCGGGTAGGTTTTCGTCCAGTATTCCACGCCGAAGAGCACCATTGGACTGAACGGACCGAACGTCTCATAGTAGTTCTGCGCGCTGTCCTGGAAGATCTCCTGGATGGTGCCGGCTTTGCCTTCCATGCACAGGATGCCCTGCCTGGCGATGGCCAGCAGCCCATCCTCGCGGATGCTGTTCTGGAAATATTTGGCGATGTGAGTGGCGAACGGGCTGGGTGGCTCGTGACCGTAGCCCCAGGTCGGGATCGCCAGACTCTCACCGGGCGACTGGATCGATTCGGCCAGCTCGAAAGCCGGCCGGAACCACGCACTGGCTTCGGCCGCCAGCCGGGGATCCACCGTTCCGTTCGAGTCGAGGATGTTCTTGAGATCCGGCACCACGGGATAGGTGCTCAGCCGCCTCAGCGCAAGCTCCAGCGCCTCGTCGCTGCTGCCCGCCAGGCAGGCGCCCAGGTGACCGGCTTCCATGGCGCCGGGCCCGCCGCCGGTGCAGATGAGGTAACCGTGGCGCGTCAGCCGGCGAGCGAGGCTGGCGGCCTGTCTATAAGAGGCAGAGTCGCGCGCCAGCTTGTGATCGCCGATGATGGCCACCACCCTGCGACCCTCGATATACACCGCCGTGGCTTCCAGGATGGCATTGTCGTGCAGGGCCTGCATCATCCCCATATAGGGGTTGCGCGGCTTGGTCCCGCCCTCCGTGACGAAATGGCGATAGATCTCGAAGTCCACGCTGCGTTCCCAGGATGCGGCCTGGCCCGGGTCATACCCCTGGAAGAGATCCGCGGGCGAGTACAACTTATGAGGGATCGGCTGGTACGGAAGGTCAAATCCTGGCATTAGAGTCTCACATCGATGTTGGATGGATGGCGGCACGAGCAAGAGGAAAGCAAGAGCCGACGGCGATACCGTTAATGCCTGATCTATCCACAGTATAGCCCGCG
>DATDCZ010000103.1:0-5650 GCA_036524055.1 Anaerolineales bacterium
GAAGTTCACGATGAATGTGATGATGCCCAGCGCGATCACACCGGCGCCGATGGTTTCGATGAAGTTCCAGATCTCCCAGCCGCTTCCAGCCCCGTACGTGTAGATGCGGCGCGGCATGCCCAGCAGCCCCAGGATGTGCATCGGAAAGAAGACCGTGTTCATCCCGATGAACATCAGCCAGAATTGCAGTTTGCCGAGCCTCTCCGTCAGCATCCGCCCGGTGACTTTCGGGAACCAGAAGTACACGCCCGCCATCAGGCCGAAGATCGCGCCGCCGAACAGCACATAGTGGATGTGGCTGACCACGTAGTATGTGTCGGTCACCTGCCAGTCCACCGGCACCACCGCCAGGTGAATTCCATCCAGGCCGCCGATCAGGAACAACACCACGAAGCCCAGGGCGAACAGCATCGGCGCGGTGAATCTCAGCTTGCCGCGCCACAGCGTTGCAAGCCAGGCAAAGAACAGAACTCCCGTCGGCGCGCTGATCGCGAACGTATCTGCAGCGAACACCAGCAGTGTGGTGCTCGGCATCCCCGTGGCGAACATGTGGTGCGCCCAGACCGTGAAGCTCAGGAAGCCGATCGCGATCGTGCTCAGCACCACCCCGCTGTAGCTGAACAGCGGCTTACCGGAGAATACGGGAATGATCTCCGAAACGATGCCCATCGCCGGAAGGATCAGGATGTAGACCTCCGGGTGGCCGAAGAACCAGAACATGTGCTGCCACAGCAGCGCGCTCCCGCCCTTGGCCACGTTGAAGAAGTGCGCCCCCAGCTGCCGGTCGAGCAGCAGCAGCAGCACGGCCACGGTGAGAGAGGGGATCGAGAAGACTGCCAGGAAGGCCGTCACAAGTTGCGTCCACACGAAAACAGGCAGCCGCTGCAGCGTCAGACCCGGCGCTCTCAGCTGGATGATGGTCACAATGAAGTTGATCGAGCCGATCGTCGTGGCAAGGCCCAGCATCAGGATGCCCATGATCCAGAAGTCCATGCCGTGGCTATCCGAGAAGGCTCGCTCAGTCAGTGGCGCGTAGCTGAACCAGCCGTCATTCGGAGCGCCGCCCCAGGCAAAGCTGCTGTTCAGGAACAGCCCGCCGAAGACAAAAGTCCAATAGCTCAGCGCGTTCAGCTTGGGGAACGCCACGTCACGCGCCCCGATCATCAACGGGATCAGGTAGTTGCCGAATCCCGCCGCCAGCGGCATCACCGCCAGGAAGATCATCGTCGTTCCATGCATTGTGAAGATCTGGTTGTAGGTATCCGGGCTCAGGAACTTGTTGTTGGGCTGCGCCAGCTGGATGCGCATCAGCAGCGCCTCGATCCCGCCGGCGAAGAAGAACACGAACGCCGACACCAGGTACAGCACACCGATGCGCTTGTGGTCGACGGTGAACAGCCAGGAGAATACGCCGGTTTCGGTATTGATACGGAACCGTGGGAGAGCGCGCGCGTGAGTTGTCATGGTTGTCCCTTAAGAGATCTACTTGAGCAGCTGCAGGTAGGCGATGACCGCGTCCAGGTCGGCGGCCGGCAGGTTGATGTTCATGTCATTGCCGGGTTTCATCGCCTGCGTGTCTTTCACCCACAGGCGGATGTTCGCATCGTTCAGCGGGAAACTTGCGCCCGCGAAGACCTTCCGTGAATACAGGTGAGTCAGGTTCGGGCCGGTCATATCCTGCCGGGGCTCATTCGGATCCAACGAGTGGCAGCTCGAACATGTGGTTGTCAACACCTTGTACCCCGCCTGTTCCTGCGCGCTTTGCGGTTGGGCAGCTGGTTGTTGCTGGCTCTTCACCCACGCATCGAAGTCGTCGGGAGATTCGGCTACCACCACGAGACGCATCATCGCGTGTTCCGTTCCGCAGAATTCCGAGCACTGCCCCGTGAACGTCCCCGGCTTCTCAGCATGCATCCACATGTGATTGATCTGCCCCGGAATGGCATCTGTCTTGCCGCTCAGTTGCGGCGCCCAGAAGCTGTGGATCACATCCACCGAAGTCAGCGTGA
This sequence comes from Anaerolineales bacterium, assembly GCA_036524055.1. Classification (GTDB taxonomy): domain Bacteria; phylum Chloroflexota; class Anaerolineae; order Anaerolineales; family Villigracilaceae; genus Fen-1038. The sequence continues at coordinate 2,010 of DATDCZ010000103.1, forward strand.
TCTGCACGTTCGTCCCCGCCGGGATGTGCAGCTCGTTGGCCGTCTTGATGCCCAGGTCGGGATAGTCGAACTCCCACCACCATCGGTGACCGATAACGTTCACCTTGAGGTCCTGCGCGCTGGCAGGAGGCACTGCGATCGCCTTCATGGTCGAAGCCATGGCGGCGAAGTCCACGCCGTCGGCGATCAGCACCAGCACCGCCGCCGCGATGGCCCATGAGAGCTTGCCGTAGATCTGCGGCGCGCCTGCTTTTTCCTTGCTCGCGCGTCCGCCGCGTACCAGCATGAAGATCAATGCGCCGGTGATCAGCACAAAAATGACAGCCGCCTCGATCAGGATGTCCCGATACAAGGCGGCTTGGTGGCCCGAGATGGGTGAGTTCGATACCAGGAACGATGGCGATGTGGCACAGCCCGCCAGCAGTAGAGCTGGAACTGCGTGCCACGCGAACCGTTGCAGCGATTTCATCCACACCTTCTTGGTGCCAAGAATTGAGGCTTTCCACGCTTCCTGGAAAGCCCGGGGTAGATCGATGCTACGCTTGGTACTTACAAGAGCTTAACGACCTTTATTGTCGGCAAATACAGGAATCTGTCAAGTCCGTATGTATTTATTTACGCAATCGCGGCCGCTGGATGAACCTCGTAGGCGGTGTGATCCGCTACCGCACTGCCGTCGCAGATTCCCACTGATTTCAGCTTGCCGTCCGTGTACTAGCCGGCCATGCCTTTCAGCAGCGCACCCACAACATACGCCACTCCTGCTGCCAGGCCGCCAACGATCAGCATCTCAAGTCCGCTTCGGATCGGGTTGAGTTTCGTCACCATCACTTTTGCCGCGCCGAGCCCAAAGAGCGCCAGGCCAGAAAGTCCCATGGCTATCGGAAAACGAGCTTCGCCGGGAATTGTGAATGCCTGACCGAGGAAATAGACGATTAGCGGCAAGGAGCCCGCCACCACAAAAGCACCAAACGTCGCCAGGGCATTCAATATGGGTTTGCTCTCGTCCTCAAGCATTCCTAATTCGTCGATCATCATTGCCTTTACCCAGCGTTTTGGTTCGCGGCTTTGGATCTCCACCAGCTGCCGCGCCTCCTCGTCCGTGTAGCCGCGATGACGATACTCTTCGATCAGCTCGGCGCGCTCGCCCTCCGGAAAGTGCTCGACTTCCCAGGCCTCTCGTCGCCATTCTTTCCGGTAGTACTCCTGCTCGCTCTTGGTGGAGAGATACGATCCGGTCGCCATTGAAAATCCGTCGGCAAACAGGTTCGCCAGGCCGAGTATCAGGATCACCGGCGTGCCAAGTTGCGCGCCAGCCACACCGCTCACCACGGCGAAGGTCGTTACGATCCCATCCAGGCCGCCGTAGACCATTTGGCCCAAATATCTGCTGCCTGCGCCCCCATGTCTCTCAGCCGCAGCTGCGATCGCCTCCGGTGTGTGCGCGTGGCTCGAGGCCCGCATGTCGCCTTTTGCAAATCCTGAACGCGCTTCCTCAAGCCGTTTCGATGGACTGGTCATGTCTCTTCCCTTCCGTTCCCATTCTGACGTATCGCCCGGTAGTAATTCACGAGCCAAGCGGGCCTCGAGCGCCTTATAGTATTTCGGGACGGCCCGTGCGCGCCGATCTCAATAGAGCCTCAATTGTAGCCACGGTACCCCGGCTGTCTGTCAGGCTGACGCGCGTGGCCTGCCCTTTTAGCACGGCATCCGCCATGTCCTCTACCTCCCCCTCATACAACTGCTGACCCCTGATGATGACGGGTTCGATCTCGTCACCTCGATGGATTTCCAGCTTCTCGTCCAGCCCCGGCTTAAACGGAGTGGTGATGCTCAGCGCGCCCTCCGAGCCCGCCAGTTCCATATATTGGCGCTGTTGTGTCCGGAAGCCGCAGTCGAATTGGGCTATCAGGCCATCTGGAAACCGCACCTGGCCCGCGAAGGTCACATCCACTCCGCCCTGCAGTTCCTGCCAGCCGAAGACCTCCACCGGTTCCGCCCCGGCCATGAGTCGCGCGAAGCTGATCGGGTAGCTCCCCAGATCCCAGACGCTCCCTCCGCCCAATTCAGCCTTCAGCCGAACATCCTCCGGTCGGTTGAGATTGAACGTGAAGCCACCCTTGATCATCCGCAGTTTTCCCAGCCTGCCGGTATCAACGAGCTCTTTGATGCGGCGAGTCTGTGGATGGTGCCGATACATGAGTGCCTCTGCCAGTACGCGCTTGTTTTCCTGGGCCGCTTGCGTCATGGCGTCGACCTCTGCGGCGCTCATGGCCAGCGGCTTCTCGCACAGAACATGCTTGCCCGCCTCCAGAGCTTTGATGCTCCACTCCGCATGCAGGCTGTTGGGCAGCGGATTGTAGATCACGTCGATCTCCGGATCGCTGAGCAGAGCCTCATAGGTACCCACTGCCTTCGGGATGCCCCACTCGCGGGCATACGCCTGCGCCTTTCCACTGTCACGCGATCCAACCGCCGCCAGCTCGTTCCGCTTTGAGCTCTTAAGAACGGGTATCAGCGCCCGGTTGATGCGGGCGGTCGACAGCAGTCCCCACTTCAACACCTTCTCGGCCATCTTCTGCTTCCTCTCGACGTCCTCAAGTTGACGTTCGCCGACCCATGCATCTTGAGAGTGTGCACCCCTGGCAACCCTTAGTACGTCATGAGTGGCTACGCGCAAGGGGAGCAGCGCCTCACCAATAGTGATGCACCAGCGGTCGGACGCGGTCGACGTACAGCTTCCGGATCTTCCGCATCGTCTCCTGATCGATCTCCGGCAGCTCGGATGCCAGCACATTGTCTTCAGCCTGCTGGGGATTCTTTACGCCGGGGATCGTGCACGAAACGGCGTCGAACATGAGGATCCAGCGCAAAGCAAATTGCGTCATCGTCATGCCCGCCGGCACCAGCCCGCGCAGTTCCTGCACCGCAGCCAGGCCCGCCTCGTAATCGACGCCCGCAAAGGTCTCACCCCGGTCGAACGACTCGCCATGCCGGTTGTATGTTCGATGATCGCTGCTCTCGAATTGGCTGTCTGCCGTCAGCTTGCCCGTGAGCAGACCGCTCGCCAGCGGCACGCGCGCCAGTATCCCCACGCCGCGCTTCTTCGCCTGCTCGAAGAAAAGTTCCGCCGGCCGCTGGCGAAAGATGTTGAAGATGATCTGCACAGTCTGCACGTTCGGGTACTCGATTGCCTTGAGCGCTTCTTCCACTTTCTCCACGCTCACGCCGTAAAAGCGCAGCTTGCCCAGCTTCACGAGTTCGTCCAGCCCATCAAAGACCTCCGGCCGGTAGTACACGTCCGTCGGCGGGCAGTGGAGCTGCAGCAGGTCCAGCGCATCGGTCTCCAGGTTCTTGAGGCTTCGGTCCACGAACGCTTCGATGTTCTTGCGGTTGTATCCATCCGCCACATGCGGATTGAGCCTGCGCCCTGCCTTGGTGGCCACGTGGATGGATTCGCCGTGCCGCCGCTTGACCTCCGCCACCAGGCGTTCGCTGCGACCATCGCCGTACACGTCCGCCGTATCGATAAAGTTGACGCCGAGCTCGATCGATCGCTCCAGCGCCGCGATCGAGGCCTTGTCGTCGACCGTGCCCCAATCACCCCCAATGGCCCACGCGCCGAAACTGATCTCGGATAC
>DATDCZ010000104.1:0-1818 GCA_036524055.1 Anaerolineales bacterium
CGATATCGTGGCAACGGAATCACCCATGTACTTCGGCACGCTGCAGACGCTGGAAGTGCATGGCTTGCGCGCGCTGGAGATCCCCACGCATCCGCGTGAGGGCTTGAGCGTCGAAGCCCTGGCATTCGCGCTGGAGCACAACCCCATCCGCGCCGTGCTGGTGATATCCAACTTCAATAATCCGCTGGGCAGCCTGATCCCGGACGAGAAGAAGAAAGAGCTCGTGGCGCTCCTGCGGCGTTATGACGTGCCGCTGATCGAGAACGATGTGTCCGGCGAGATCTACTTCGGCGAGAAGCGCCCGCTGACGTGCAAGGCGTTCGACACCAACGGTTCGGTCATGCTGTGCTCGTCCTTCTCCAAGGACATCAGCCCGGGGCTGCGCGTGGGCTGGGTGGCGGCGGGCCGATTCATGGCCGAGGCGATGTGGCTGAAGTCCACCATCAGCGCCTCATCACCCACCCTGCCCCAGATGGCGGTGGCGCAATTCCTGGAGGGCGGCGGGTACGATCAGCACCTGCGGCGGATCCGGCGCGAATATGCGCGCAACGTGGAGTTGCTTTCCGACGCCGTGGTGCGCTACTTCCCCAGCGGCATCAGCCTGACCAGGCCCTCCGGCGGGCTGGTGCTGTGGGTGCGCCTGCCGGAGCAAGTGGACTCGCTGGAGCTGTACAAGCTGGCCCACGAGGCGGGCATCACGCTGGCGCCGGGACACGTGTTTTCCCCGACGCTGCAATTTCCGAACTTCATCCGTCTCAACGCGGCCGAGTTCAATTACAGGGCCGAGCGGGCCGTGGAGCGGCTGGGAGGCATGATCGGGGAACTGGCCGGCAGGCCGGCATAGCCGGAACTCCGCACGGCGATCCGTGTTCTAGTTGCATATCCAATTCAGGAGGAGAACAGTGTCTGCAGCCCTTATCCAGTGGCTCATCTATCTTCACGTACTCGCAGCGATCAGTTTCTTTCTTTTCCACGGCGCCTCGGCGGCGATGGCATTCAAGGTGCGAACCGAGACCGACTTCGCCCGCATTCGCGCCCTGTTGGACGTATCCCAATCCACCATCGCCGGGATGGGTATTGCGTTCGCGGTCATGGGGCTGACGGGCCTGGCGATGCCGTTCCTCATCGGCAATTGGAGCAAGGGGTACATCTGGACCTCGATCGCGCTGATGGTGGGAGTGGTGGTTTACATGGGGGTCTTCAATGAGACGCACTACAAGCAGCTGCGCAGGCTGGTGGGCCTTCCTTATATGAAGGGCAGCAAGACGTTTCCGGCCGAAGCGCCTTCAAGCCCCGAGGCCGTGGCCGCGCTGCTGGGCAGATCCAGCGTCGCGGGACTCGTTGTTTCGGGCTATGTCGTGCCGGCTCTTGTGTTGTGGATGATGATCTTCAAGCCCTTCTAAGGCTTGTGCGCTTTGAGAGCAATAAGAAACTGCCGGCAGGCTTGGCGCCTGCCGGCAGTTGCATTTCACGGATGGCTGCTGCAGCTAGTTTATGACGGATGCCTCGACGGAGTAGATGGGCGGCAGGTAATCGGCCATCATCTCCCAGCTCTCGCCGGAATCGCGGCTGTAGAAGAGCTGGCCGGTGTTCGTGCCGGCGTAGATGCCCGCGTCTTCATACGTATCGGTGCACATGGCCTCGCGCAGCACGTTGAGCCGCGCGTTGGCGGGAAGCCCCTTCGTCAGCGGCGTCCAGGTCTCGCCGCGGTCGCGGCTGCGCCAAACGGTCATCTGACCGTTGATGCTCATGTGATACTCCTGGCTCTCCTCCGGGATCATGTAGACAGTCTTCGGATCCGCAGGATGGACAACCACC
>DATDCZ010000105.1:0-1688 GCA_036524055.1 Anaerolineales bacterium
GAACGATCGGCGATTGACGAATAGCGAATTGACGAACGAGAAGATGGGGGCAAGCAGATTCATGCGCACTCCATTCATCGGCGTGGCATGATTCTAGAACGTATGTTCTACTTGTCAACGTTAAATGTGCACTCCTTGCACAAAAAGGGAGTGATTTTTCGAAACTCGTTTTCGCGTGGGCTAGCCCCGGCCTTGCGCGATAATTACCCTCACCCATGAGGTTTCTCCGCCGCCACTCGCTCCCCATCGGCATCCTGCTGATGTACGCGCTCACCTGGACGGTGCATCTCTCCGCCAGCGGCGTGCTGCACCTGCGCCTGCCCGCGGTCGTCTACTGGCTGGGTGGATGGGGCTTCGGCGTCGCCGCCGTGCTCATGACCTGGCTCACACTGGGCGGCGCGGCGGTCGTCGATCTGCTCAGGCGGTTCGTGCTGTGGAAGATCGGGTGGAAGTGGTACGCCTCGGTGCTGCTCATCCCGCTCACGTACCTGCTCGGCATCGCCGCGCATGCGCTCTTCACCGGCACCCGCCCCGACCTCGCCTCGCGCCCTCTGCCCGAAATGCTGAGCATCGCCGCGCTCGTGTTCATTGGCAACGTCCTGGGCAACGGCGAGGAGATCGGCTGGCGCGGCTATGCCCTGCCGCGCTTACAGAGCCGCTACAGCGCGCTGTACTCAGCCATCGCCCTCGGCCTGATCTGGGCGCTGTGGCACATCGCCGTCTACATCCGCAGCTTCAACCCCATCTGGTTCGCCTGGTACATCGTCAGCGTGATCGCCAAGTCGGTGCTGATCGCATGGGCCTACAACGGCAGCGGCGGCAGCCTGCTGCTCGCGACGCTATATCACGCCATGTGGAACGCGGCCGGCGCGGTCCTGCCGCTCACCGACAGGGTCTCGAATGCAGATATCGGTACGTATGCTTACGTGGTGATGTGCGAGGTGGCTGTGGCGATCGTGCTCACTGTCCTGGCGGGACCCGGGCACCTATCCCGAACGCGGCCGCGGCAGGTGCAGGGATCGTTGCCGATCCCGTGATTGCTATTGTCGCGAGTTCCCGGCGCTAGATCCCCAGCATCGCCCTCATAAAGGATTATTAGCATCCGCTTTATCTTGAAAGCCATGGATGCATTCCGTATCCGCGCCCAAAGCCTTGTGAAAATATTCCCGAAATTGCATATATATGCATATAGCTATATACTGAATCGTGGACTTTAGGGGTAATTGATCGTTAACTCCAAGTCGCCAAAGGAGGGACACGATGCTGAAGTCCGCACACAAGATACCGTTGCTCGCATTGGCAACCGCGCTTGTGTTGCTCGCCGCCTGTGGAGGGCCGGCCGCCCCCGCGCCCACGACTACGCCTCCACCGCCCACAGCGCTTCCTCCCACCAGCACTCGAACCGCTCTGCCGCCCACGATCACCGCGACGGCCGGCATCCCGGCAGGGGCATACCCTGAGATACCACGTGTCACCTTGGAAGAGGCGAAGGCCGCCTATGATCAGAAGGCTGCCACGTTCGTGGATGTGCGCAAACCCGCCAACTACGATCTTGGGCACATTCCGGGAGCAGTCAACATCTTCTTCAGGACCATCGAACAGCACATGGGGGAACTGGATAAGGCAGAGTGGATCATCCCCTACTGTATATGACCACACGAAGAAGAGAGCGCCCGTGCGGCGTTCGT
>DATDCZ010000106.1:0-3558 GCA_036524055.1 Anaerolineales bacterium
GGCGGTGTGATGCGTTACCTCGCCGAGCGCAACATCGGTTTCAAGACCGGCGCTGCCCCGGTTCCGATTGTTCCCGCCGCCATAATCTTCGATCTCAACCTTGGCCGCAAGGATGTGCGTCCAGACGCGGCCATGGGCTACGCTGCGTGTTCGGCCGCCTCTTCGGCCCGCTTTCCCGAGGGCAACGTCGGCGCAGGCACCGGAGCCTCGATCGGCAAGCTCTTCGGCACAGCGCTCTCGATGAAATCCGGCCTCGGCACCGCCAGTATCAAGGTGGGTGGCATGGTTGTGGCTGCCTTGGTCGTCGTCAATTCCTTTGGTGACGTGCTCGATCCCTCCACCGGCCAACTCGTCGCAGGTTTGCGCTCCGGGCGGCTCGGGCCGATACGCGTCGGTGGCTCCGGGTATCTCGCCGACACCCTTGCCGCAATGAAGACGACTGCGGGTCGGACTGTGCTCAGCCTGGCGCAGCATGCGAATACAGGCATTGGGGTCGTTGCGACCAACGTTCAGCTGACCAAGTCCGAGGCCAGGAAGGTAGCGCAGATGGCGCACGATGGCTTGGCGCGGGCGATACGGCCGGTCCACACCATGCTGGATGGAGATACGCTCTTCGCCCTCTCCACCGGGCGCCTGCGCGCTGACGTGACGTCTGTGGGCACCTTCGCCGCCGAGGTCGTCGCCCAGGCGGTGTTGCGCGCCGTCCGGCTTGCAGAATCTGCCGGCGGTCTGCCGGGCTTGGCCAGTCTGCCGATACGTGGCCATTGAGGCCGCCATTCAGCGAAAGCAGAACGGGCTGCCATTGCAGCCCGTTCTTTTTGTTCCAGTTGGATCGCGCGCTCGGTCGCTTGCTAAGCGTGCCTCTTCCCCGTGAGCTCGCCCTTGAGGATCATGCTCAGGAAGATGCTTACGACGCTGATGACCAGGCTCCCCAGGAACAGCGGCCACCAGCCATTGATCGCCAGCCCGAGGCCAAATCCGTTCCCGATCAACTCCGTCACCTTGAGCATGATCATATTGATGACCAGCGTGAAGAGTCCCAGGGTCAGGATGATCAAGGGGCACGTCAGCAGTTGCAGCAGCGGCCTCAGGAAGGCGTTCACCAGGCCGAAGATCAGCGCCAGCCAGAAGAGGCCGAGCCAGCCACCGCTGAAGGTAATTCCGGGGACGAACTTTATGGCCAGGAAAAGAGCGACTGCGTTGATGAGCCATCGCAGGATGAATTTGATCATTGTTTAGGTCTCCTTCTTGCTATGTATACGCTGAAACTGCTCGTGAGTTGCTCGCATCCACAAGAGAGTTCGGAACACTTCGAACCCCGCCGATCGAATCTCGGCGGCAAATTGCCCCGCCGGGTATTCCACAGTCAGGCGCCGAAGGTGTGCCAGTTCCCGTCGTGCTGTTTCCAGGATCCTGGTCACCGCCGGACCATTCTGGGCGCCCGCTGCCAACCACAGTGCGTTGGAGACCCTGTAACCCGGCGCCCATGTGAGCGTTGCCAGTAACTCATGCTCCATGACAGCCGCCCATTGGCGTATGTCGTATTGAACGACCAGCCTGTAGAGTGCGTTCCGTAAGCCAGGCCCCATTTTGTCCCAGTCCCAGCGGGCATACCAGCCGATCTCATCCGGATGCGCCCTCTGCAGCCACTCGCGCTGCTGCCGCCACTGGCGTGGGCTGGGTCGCGTGATTGTTATTCTGGGGGCCTCCGCCTGTGTCTTGTCCGCCGGCCCGCTGCTGGCAGCGCTGGCCGCGATGAGTGAGCTCTTGCTCTGATACGTCGTGCGGCGGGCGCGCTCCTCGAATCCCAGGTCCGCATAGATTCGGATCGCGGTCGGGTTGTCGTCACGCACTTGCAGCCAGATGTCCTGGGTGCCCTTTTGCCAGGCGCCCAGCATGGCGCGCTCCGTCAAGGCCCTTCCGATGCCCCGGCGCCGGTAGTTGGGGTGGGTGGCAACGTTGGCGATCATTGCCATCTTCCGGCCCCGATAGGCTTGGAACACCAGGCTCGTGTTGCCGATGATCTTGCCGTCCTCTTCCCACACATACCCCGCCAGCGGCATCGACGTGCTTTCCATCACCCGGCCGGCCCAGCGCAGGAAATCGCGGTCCTTGCTCGCGTTGCGCATCTGCTGAACGTACGATTGGCCTTCATCGTCCATCGTCTGCTCGAAACACAGTTCGATCAGGTCGGCTACCTGTGGAAGGTCATGTAGGATGTTCAGCGGGCGCAGGGGACTTGGGTGGCTGGTCGCGACCGGCACCGTAATGGAAGCCATTTTGCGATTATAGCCCTTTCCCTGTGGCCGCGTCTCGCATGGGCATTAACAGTCCTCTTACGGCGCTCCAACAATTCGAAAGTGCACCTTTGTTATAATCTCGTTGTTCATAGGCTGGTCAGCTTGGCTGTTCCAGCGGAGGCGCTACCCTTATGATGCGATTTGACCGTTTTACGGAACGTGCGCAGGAGGCGGCCCAGCGGGCTGCCGAGATTATCCAGCGCTACGGCCATAACCAGATTGACACCGAGCACATCCTGCTGGCGCTCATTGAGCAGCCCGGTGGTGTGATTCCTCAGATCCTCGAGAAGCTTAATGTCAGCCCCGACGCGCTTGTTGAGCGCATTGATACGACTCTTCGCGCCAGCCCCAAGGCCAATATCTTTGGAGGCGGCGCGGGCCAGATCTTCATCACGCCGCGCGTAAAGCGCATCGTTGATATGGCCAACGAGGAAGCCAATCGGCTCAAAGATGAGTACATCTCGACCGAACATATCTTCCTGGCCATCCTGACCGAGCGCAATACTCCGGCTGCCCGCATCCTGGAGGCCGCCGGACTTACTCGCGATCGGGTCCATGACGCCATCCAGGACCTGCGCGGCGGTCAGCGTGTTACCGATCCCCAGGCCGAAAGCCGCTATCGCACCCTCGAGAAGTACTCCCGCGATCTCACCCAGCTGGCCCGCGAAGGCAAGCTCGACCCCGTCATTGGGCGTGACACGGAGATTCTCCGTCTCATCCAGATCCTTTCCCGCCGGACCAAGAACAACCCGGTCCTCATCGGTGAGGCCGGTGTCGGCAAGACTGCCATCGTCGAGGGCCTCGCCCAGAAGATCGCCACAAACGATGTTCCCGAGATCCTCTCGGGTAAGCGGGTAGTGGCGCTCGATCTGGGTGCCATGATCGCCGGTTCCCGGTTCCGCGGCGAGTTCGAAGAGCGTCTGAAGGCCGTGATTGAGGAAGTCCAGCGCGCCCAGGGTGAGATCATCATGATGATCGACGAGCTCCACACCGTGGTCGGTGCGGGTGCCGCGCAGGGCGCTATGGACGCCAGTAACATGCTCAAGCCTGCCCTCGCCCGTGGCGAATTGCAGGCCATTGGCGCAACCACTCTGGACGAGTTTCACAAGCACATCGAGAAGGATGCCGCCCTCGAACGGCGCTTCGCCCCCATCTACGTTGAAGAACCCAATGTGGATGACACTATCAAAATGCTTCAGGGCTTGCGCGACCGCTACGAGGCGCACCACAAGGTCCGCTTTGCCGACGAGGCCCTCGT
>DATDCZ010000107.1:0-8285 GCA_036524055.1 Anaerolineales bacterium
CGTTTGCAGTCATCGCATTGACCGCAGGCCATGCCAGGCTGCACGGGTACGGTGCAGTTGAGCGCCAGCGCAAAGCGCAGGGCGAGCGTCCGGCGTCCAATCCCGCGCGGACCGGTGAAAAGGTAGGCGTGACGCGCGGCGTCGGTCGCCACGTGCTGGCGAAGCATATTGACGGCCCAAGCGTGGCCGATGATGTTCCAGTTTGTATCCAGGGGATCGAAAGTATCAGCCATTAATCCTGGTGTCAATCCATCGCGGCGAGGCGTTGTTCCGAAGTCCGGCGATCTTCCGCGGTCTCAGTCCCTGCCGAGGCGCAATCGAACATATGACTCGTATCGTTCAGGATGCACCTGCCCGCTCTCGACCGCAGCGCGGACCGCACAACCAGGCTCAGTCGTGTGGGTGCAATCGTTGAAGCGGCAGGCGCCGACCAGAGGGCGCAACTCGGGGAAGTAGCCATCCAATTCCTCAGGCTGGGTATCCCACAAGGCGAGCGATTTCCAGCCGGGGGTATCGGCCACGTAGCTGGCCCCATCGCCCAGCGGATGCAGCTTGCGCACCACCGTTGTATGCTGGCCCTTGTTCATGACGCCGATCTTCTGGACGCGCAGGTCAAGACCCGGGCTGATGGAGTTGAGCAGGCTGGACTTGCCACTGCCGCTCGGACCGGCCAGCACACTGATCTTGCCCGCCAACTGGCTCGCCAATTGGTGCAGTCCGGCGCCGGTTCGCGCCGAAGTATACAGTACGGGATACGCGGCAGGCTTATAGGGGGCGAAGAGCTCGAGCGCCCGCTCCTCCGAGACCAAGTCCACTTTGTTGGCAACGATGACCGGCGGGACGCCCTGTTTTTCGGCAATGACAAGAAAGCGGTCAAGCATGCGCAGCCTTGGCTCGGGATGTGCGCAGGCGAACACAAAGACCGCCTGGTCCGCATTCGCCAGCAGCACCTGGCGGTACACGCCGCGAGGACGCGGGTCGAGGCGCACGATGGCGCGGGCGCGTGCCTCGATGCTTTCAATCATTCCCGAGCCATCGCTCAGGATCTGAATGTGGACTCGATCACCCAGCGCGGCCAGGTCACCGGTGGCCCGGCCCTGCTTGAGCTTTCCGCGCAACTGGCAGATGATGTTGCCGCTATCCGTGGCGACGGTGAAGAATCCAGACTGTGCCTGGACGATCAGACCGGCGCACGTGGCCTCAGCCGGCATGTTCGAGGATCATCCGATTGCTGATCAGAGCTTGCCGGCAATCCACGCGCAAGGCGAGTGATCCATCTTCACGGCCGCGGCGTGGCATTGGCCCCGAATTGCGTGGGCGTATAGGTCGCCTGCCCGAAGTCGGACGCGAACCACGGGCGAGCCTGCCAGGATCCGTAGTAGTAGGTCTCCACCAGAGCACGGAAGAGAGGCGCGGCGTAGTCTGAACCCTCGCCTGCATTCTCAACGATCACGGCCACGGCGATGTCAGGTAGATTGGTGTTGGCGGCGACCTGTGTGTAGCCAATGAACCAGGCATGCGGTTCGCCGGACCCGGACTGCGCCGTACCGGTCTTGCCGGCGCTCTGGAACGTCAATCCGCGCAGACGGAAGTTCGCCGTGCCGCGGGGATTGTTGATCACCATCGACATGGCTTCCTGTATGGCGGCCAGATTGTCCGGCCGGACGGGAAGCGTACCGACGACCTCCGGCTTGAACTCCTTGATGGGCGGGCCGTCCACGGGTTGGATCTTTTCTATGATCTGCGGCCGATAGAGCGTCCCGCCATTTCCAATGGCGGCCACGAAGCGAGCCACCTGCAGCGGGGTCACGGTGAGATCGCCCTGACCAATGGCCTGGTTCGTGGCATCGACCGGCGTGGTTGGCACGGAGATGTTGCCCGTGGCCTCGGCGATGGCGTCGATACCGGTCGCCGAGCCAAGACCAAAGCCCCGAGCCATCTCGGCAATGTCGCCAGCGCGATCATTGTTGAACAAGTCCAAGCCGATGTGCCAGAAATACGGATTGCAGGAGCGCATCAAGCCTTCCTGCAGAGTGAGCAATCCGGACGGCCGGCTGTCACTGGTGTCACAGAACAGCCCGGCGCGCAGCCGGTTCTGACAGTGCTCATAAGTCCAGTCATGCAGAACAGGTCCACCGTATTGTTCGAGCTCGGTGAAGTCGTACTGGCAATCGTAGGTGGTAATGGGCAGATACAAGCCGCTCTCGAGGCCAGCCGCCATGGTGATGGGCTTGAAGGCCGAGCCGAGCGGATATGCACCCTGGGCGGCACGATTGACGAGGGGTTGGTCCGGACTATTCACCATGTCGCCGAGCTGGATGCTGCTGTTGTAGTTCTCGGCGTCGAACAGATTCGGATCGTATTCAGGCGAAGACACCATGGCGAGCACGCGGCCGGTGTTCATTTCCAGCACAACCGCCGCCCCGTGAAAATTGCCGAACGCAAGCTGGGCGTAGTGCTGCAAGTTGCGATCGATCGTCAGATAGACGGAATCAGCAGCTTCCGGCGGACTGGAGGCCAGGCGCGACACGATCTGCCCGCTGGGATCCACGACGCTCAGCGTGCCCCCGTGCTTTCCGGCAAGATATTGCTCCATGGATTTCTCGATGCCGGACTGGCCCACTTTCTCGTCGCCGCGATATCCCCGGCGGCGATATTGATCAAGCTCCTCCTTGGGAATGAGCGAGGCATAGCCCACGGCCTGGGGCGCAATGCCCTGGTCCATATAGAAGCGGGAGTTGTACTGCATCCACACCAGTCCCCCGGCACCGAGATTCAGGACGTCCTTGATCTCGGAGGCCGCGGCGGTGCACATGGCAACGTACCAATCCGGTGCCTGGCCCTGAAGCGCGTCTTCAATGGATTCGGTCGTGCGGTGGCAGACACGGGCCAGGGCGCCGATGAGTGCGCCGGAATTGTTGCCCAGCTCGCCCGGCTTGATGCCAAGAGCATAGGCTTCGGTCTGCGTGACGATCGGATCGCCATTACGGGCATAGATATCGCCGCGCGCCGGTATCTGGTATTCCATCTTGAGCACGTTGCCGCCCGCAAGCTCGGGCAGGATCAGGCTGTCATCCCAGTTCAGGCGCCAGGCGCCCTGTTCAAGGACCAGGTTCGCCAGCATTTCGCGTTCAATGTCGCCGACGAGCGCCGTGTGATACGTGATCTTGAAGCCAACCTGGGCAGCCGTGGGGTTCATGCCGCGCAAGCTGATCACCTGGTAGTCCAGCGTCGCGGCGCCCATGGTATTAAGGGCGTCGTTGTATTTCGTCAGGAACGCGTCCTGGGGAACAGCCGCCTGCGACGCACTGGAAAGCATGCCGTACATGGCGGTGAGGTCATTGCTCTTGAGCGCCTCGAGGAACGCCGTGACCGCGGCCTGCGCATCGGGTGCATGCGTAACTCCGACAACCGGCGATGCCAGCGTCGGGGTCGGGCAGAACAGGCACGGAGCGCTGGGGCCGCCCGAGTTCGAAGAGCAGGCTGCCAGGAGCAAAAGTGTGAAGGGCAGGTAGATCCAACGCGAGAGTCTCATTCGTTCCTTTACTATCCGACGGGTTCGCCGCGCAGAATCGGGCCGGTGACCGGGCAGGCGTAGTTCAGATGAGCCTGACATCGCCGGGGCAGGTCGGCCTGCACCGGGACATCCAGCCGGGCCAGGAGGCGCATCAGATGACACAGCGGCATGCCCATCACCGAGGCGTAACATCCTGACATCGATCTCACCGGGTGAAATCCCGGGTGCTGTATCCCATAGGCGCCCGCCTTATCCAACGGGTCCCCGGAAGCCACGTAGGCATCGATCTCGGCATCGCTGTACTGGCGCATGGGAACATCGGTCACGCAGACCTCTTTCACCAGGCTCCCTGAATCGGTCTTGAGAACAGCCAGGCCCGTATACACCTTGTGTGTGCGCCCGCGCAACTGCCGGAGCACACGCCTTGCGTCCATGGCATCCGCCGGCTTGCCCAGGATTCCGTCGTCATCCACGACCGCAGTGTCGGCGGCAACGATGTACGCGCCGTCATCGGGTCCGCTGAGGGCTGCACGCGCCTTGGCTTCAGCCAGCCGGAGGACATAATCAGCCGGCGCTTCGCCGGCCGACGGTGTCTCATCCACTTCCGGGACGCAACTCTCGACGATCCAGTCCCCGAGCGCCATCAGTTCTCTACGGCGGGGAGAATTGGATGCCAGCCGTATCATGGCTACTTCAGGCACCGATAAATTCTAACACACGGCCGAATTGACCCTTAAGCCGCGGCTCAGTCATGCTGACTCAAGCGCGGTAGTATTGTAGAATGAATGCCTGTCTAGACCAAATCGCAGGGAGGGAGCCGTGAAGGAACTTGAGGAGCGGATCAGGCGGGACGGGCAGGTGCTCCCGGGCGGAATCCTTAAGGTCGATAGTTTCGTAAATCACCAAGTGGATGCGGGTCTGATGGACCATTGCGGCCGTGAGCTGGCGGCGCGTTTTGCGTCGCTGGGAGCCACCAAGGTGTTGACAGCGGAGATCTCGGGAATCGCCCCCGCGCTTACGACGGCGCTGCACCTGGGCTTGCCGGTGGTGTATGCCCGCAAGACCAAGCCGATCACCATGCCGGACCAGGTGTACCTGACACTGGCGCCATCGCACACCAAGGGGCGTATGGTGGAGTTGATCGTCTCGCCGGAATACCTGGCAACCGGCACGGACGTGTTGATCATCGATGACTTCCTGGCTTCGGGGGCAACGATCCTGGGACTCGCCCGTCTGGCAGAGGCTGCCGGCGCAAGGATCGTCGGCATCGGCGCGCTGATCGAGAAGACCTTTGAGGGCGGGCGCGAAGCGCTCAGGCCGCTGGGAATCCCGGTCGAGGCCCTGGCCCGGATCGTCTCGATGGAGGCAGGAAAGATCGAGTTCGCGGCCGACTAAGCATTGATGACCGACGCCATCGCGGTTCTGGATTTTGGATCGCAGTTCTCACAGCTGATCGCGCGCCGGCTTCGTGAGGCGCACGTGTACTGCGAGCTGTTCCCGTGGGACGCGCCGGCTGCGACCGTAATGGGCATTCAACCCAAGGGATTCATCCTCTCCGGGGGGCCCAAGTCCGTGTATGAGGCGGGGGCGCCCTTCATACAGGATTACATCTTCAGTTCACACCTGCCGATCCTCGGCATCTGTTACGGCATGCAGGCCCTGACCCACGCACTGGGGGGCAAAGTGGACGCTTCTGCACAGCGGGAGTATGGACTGGCGCATATCGAGCCATTGATGGAATCGGCCCTGTCCGGACTTTCGCAGGTGTGGATGTCGCATGGCGACCGCATCACCCGAATGCCTGAAGGCTTCACTGCCCTGGCACGCTCGACCAACAGCCCGCTGGCGGCCATCGGGGACATGCAGCGCAAGTATTTCGGCGTGCAGTTCCATCCGGAGGTGCGCCACACCGCCAACGGTGAGCGCGTGCTGCAGCACTTTGCGCTGGAAATCTGCGGGGCAAAGCCGGATTGGACCACGCGCTCGATCGTCGACGAGGCGGTGCGGCGGGTGCGGGAGCAGGTGGGAGCCGAACGCGTGCTTGCCGCCGTCAGCGGCGGCGTGGATTCGGCAGTGGCGGTCGCGCTGGTGCATCGTGCCGTTGGCGATCAACTGGTGGCAGTCTTCGTCGACACCGGCATGCTGCGCAAAGGTGAAGGCGAACAGGTGGCCGCGACGCTGCGCGATAAATTACAGGTCGAGCTGATAACCGTGGATGCCGGCGCGGATTTCCTGCAGGCGCTGCACGGCGTCATCGAGCCCGAGCAGAAGCGCAGGATCATCGGCGAGAAATTCATCCGGGTGTTCGAGGAGCAGGCGCGGCAACTGAGCAGCCCGAAGTTCCTGGTGCAGGGGACGATCTACCCGGACGTCGTGGAATCATCCGCCCCGGAGCGCAACAAGGCGGAACGCATCAAGACCCATCACAACGTCGGGGGGCTGCCGGAGGACATGGAGCTCGCGCTGGTCGAGCCGCTGCGGTATCTCTTCAAAGATGAGGTGCGGCAGGTTGGAGAAGAATTGGGGCTGCCGGAATCAATGGTATGGCGACAGCCTTTTCCCGGGCCCGGGCTGGCTGTGCGCTGCCTGGGAGAGATCACGGCAGAACGCCTCGAGCGCCTGCGGTCGGCCGACTACATATTCCAGGAGGAACTGGCATCTGCGGGGCTGATCGGAAAGCGCGCAGCTGCGGCGAACCCAGAAGGCATACTATCGCAGGCGTTCGCAGTGCTCTTGCCCGTCCGCTCGGTCGGGGTCATGGGTGACCAGAGAACCTATCAGGAGGCGGCCGCCTTGCGCGCGGTGACCACAGAGGATTTCATGACCGCCGACTGGGCGCGGCTGCCGCACGAACTGCTGGCCCGCGTCGCAAATCGCATCGTGAACGAGGTACCGGGGATCAACCGTGTCGTGTATGATATTACGAGCAAACCGCCCGCAACGATCGAGTGGGAATGAGCGTACATAGGGTACTGCAGCAGGGCGGTGAGCCGCAGCGAGTGGATATGAAACATCCACATCTGAGGGCGCGGCGCGTTCTCTGTCCGCAGCTCGCGGATACACTGCTTGCACCGGTCACATCCCCGGTCGCCCAGAAAGGAAATCGCAATGGCACTGGATTACGGTGAAGTACTCGGAAAAGCATGGCGCATCATCTGGAAGCACAAGATCCTATGGATCTTCGGAATCTTCGCCGGCTGCGGCCGAGGTGGTGGAGGCGGTGGCGGAGGCGGCTCGGGCTGGGAACAGAACCAGCCCTTCGGCTCCGGGAGCGCACCTGAGGTGGAACGGGCTCTGAGTCAGTTCGGCCAATGGATAACCGATAACCTGTGGGTGGTGGTACTGGCGGTCGTGGTCATCCTCATGCTGGTAGTCGTCTCCATTTTCCTGGGCACCATCGGGCGCATCGGCTTGATCCGCGGCACGCTGAAGGCGGATGAAGGCGCGGAGAAGCTGCGCTTCAGCGAGCTCTTCAAGGAAAGCATGCCGTTCTTCTGGCGGGTGTTCCTGCTTACGTTCCTGCTGGGGCTGGCGCTCCTGATCATCATCCTGCCGCTGGTGCTGTTCGGCGTCCTGACGGCCGGCGTTGGCTTCCTGTGCTTCCTCCCATTGATCTGCATCCTGATACCGCTCGCGTGGATCCTGGGCATCCTGATCGAACAGGCGAACGCGGCGATGGTGATCGAGAACCTGGGGATCGTGGACGGCGTACGCCGCGGCTGGGAAGTTGTGCGCAAGAACATCGGCCCGGTGCTGCTGATCTGGCTCATCACGGCGATCATCGGCTTCGTCATCGGCCTGGTCCTGGTCATACCCCTGCTGATTTCGATCATCCCAGCCTTTGTTGCCCTGGCCTCCTCGAATGGCGAAGTGAACGCGACCGTCATCGCCGCCGGATTGTGCTTCGTGGTCTACCTGCCGGTGCTGGTGGCGGCGGGCGGCATGCTGACCGCGTATCTGCAGACGGTGTGGGCGCTCACATTCCTGCGCCTCACGCGACCACAGGGAGCCATTTCGGCGAGCCCGGTTCTGCCTGCGAATGCGTAGACTGCTCAGCGTAGTCCTGGGCCTCGGCGCGCTGCTTGGGTGGACCGCGCCGGCAAGTCGCCCGGCGGATAGCGCACCGGATAACTTCTTCACGCTGCGCGCCCGCGCCCAATCGCAGGCGCAGGCCGTGCTTTACGCGGCGGATGCCAGCGCGTTCCCCACCATCTCAGCCTTCATGGATGTGTTCGACGTCTCCGGGCGCTTCGTGAGCGGCATCCAGCCGGCGCAGGTCACCGTCTTCGAGGACGGGCAGGCGGTTCCGCTGGGCTCGCTGACCGAGACGCTGGTGCCGATGCAACTGGCAGTGGCGATCAACCCCGGCGCAGCACTCGCCGTGCGGGATAGCACCGGCAAGGTGCGTTTCGATGCCATTGTGGGAGCATTGGGCAGCTGGATCCAGGCTCTGCCCGCGGATACTCAGGATGACATGAGCCTGGTGACGCTATCTGGCCCGGTCATCTCGCATGCCAGTCCGCGGGACTGGCTGGTAAGCCTGCAGTCCCTCCGGCCGGATTTCCGCGATTCTGTCCCGAATCTCCAGACGCTCCAGATCGCCATCCAGACAGTTGCCGTGCAGGCGCCCCGCGTGGGCATGAAGCGGGCGGTATTCTTCATCACGCCGCACATGGATGACGCCAACATTGAATCGATGGTGACGCCGCTGACCCAGCTCGCCATCCAGAACAACGTACACGTCTTCGTCTGGTTCACGGACAGCCAG
>DATDCZ010000108.1:0-18134 GCA_036524055.1 Anaerolineales bacterium
AGCGTGGAAAGCGCCATCGTGCCTGTGTATGCCTCACTGCAGTTTGATGTGCGCTTCCCTTATGCCTACACAACGCATGGCGGCGAGACCTTTGCCGGCCTTGCATCCTCCTATGATACCGACGCTGCTGCCCTGGCGGCCAGCAACCTGAACCTGGATCCGAACGCACCGTTGCCGGGCGGCAAACAGGTCACCATTCCAGTTCCGGTTCCGAATGCCGAACCGGCCGCGCCCGAAGATGGAAGCCAGCCCGTCGCCCCTGCTGGCCCGCTTCCGGGCGGCTCCTCTGATGGCACCGGCGCGCCGCCCGATGGTGCTCCTCTCGACCTTTCTTTGCAGCCGGGCTTCAACATCGTCAACAGTGTGCTTATCTTGAAGCTGCCGGTGCAGGAGATCTATGTATACGTTTCCCTCGCCGGCCGCCCCTGGGTGCGTATACCCGATGGCGAGTTCAACTTCCTCAACGCGGTCGGCAACACGTTCGATCTGAAGCCTTACATTACCCCGCAAATGCTCGCGGGCCTGCCCTCTCCCACAACCTTCGACGCCGAGGTGTGGGGCTGGGGTGGCGGTCACCTGGTCTATCTGGGCCGGCAGAGCGGCGTGCTGGATGCTTCCACGGACAGCCTGCTCATCCCCCTGCTAACCGAGACCAAGCTCGACATCGTGGGCAAGATCCGTGACACGGTTTCATACACCACCGAATGGACTATTCCAAAACCGATCCCGGACTATTTTCAGGGCTACAAGCTGGGGTTCCGATGGAGCTCGAGCGTGCCCGGCGTCACGGCGGGCATCTGGCAGGTGTCCTCACAGCCCTTCACGGCCGGGCAGAATTGGGCATTTCCGGGCCAGCTGAATTTCGGCAAGGTGCCCCCGCCGAAGGTCGTCACCACGCAGCAATTCACTTTCCCAGGATTGGGAGGCCCGAAGGAGACCCATATTCAACCTGGGATGTTCACGCTCGATTTCGCCCAGTACCTCGACCTTCCAGAGACCTTTTTCGATCTGACCGACGTGGTGGACCAGGTCAATCAGGCCGTGCAGCAGGCGGTGCAGCCCTCCGGCGGACTGCGTCGGATGGATAGTATCCTGCCTCAGACGTTCTACATCCGTGTGCTGCCTTTGATGGGCAGCCAGATGGGGCGACCGTCCAACACGGTGATTGTGCAGTACGGTCCGCCGGAAGTGCCGCCCGTGACCGACGCAACCGGCCCGCTGTATGACGTTCAGGTGATTAAGTGGACCCCGTATCGGGCGGCTGATTCCTCTTACGCTGCCTGCATGGTGCTAACCCAGGACATCAAGAGTTGTCACACAGAATGGGTGCTGGATCTTAACAAGCTGAATCAGATCACCAACGAGCACACCAAGAACGTGATCTTGGCGAACCAGGGCGACCTCAAGTACTGGCTGGATACCTACGGAAGCGAACTACTGCCGGGCACCATATATTCCAAGGAGGTTTGTGACGTCACCTTTCCCAAGGGAACCCAATCGTGCGGCTGCCCCGGGGTGAAGTGTTCATCTGGCAGCGGATGCGAATTCTCGGTCTCCGGCGTGGGGGCATGCCTCACGGAGGGTGGCTCCTGGGCCCTGGACCAGCTGAAAGCCGCTGCTAACTGGCTCTCCAAGGCCTATGCCGACTTGAAGGCCTTCGCAATCAATACGATCATGAAATATACCGGCATGCAGGCGCTTTGCGACGCCGCTGGGACCCAGGACGAATGCCGTCAGGCCGTCGAGGCCGCCGTCGATTATGGCTTGGCGGCGATGGGTGTGCCACCCTCGATTCCAAACTTCGATGAGTTGATGTCACAGGGCCAGGACTACCTCATCCACGTGGCCGTGCAGGAGCTCAAGGACCAGGGCCTCCCTTGCGACGATAACTGCGAGGCTGCCATAAAGGCTGGATATGGTGAGATCAAAGATGGTATGTCGAACGCGGGCTCCGGCTCCGGTGCGGGTGGGGGCGCCCCGACGCAGATCTTCGAGCCGCATCCGCTCGCTCTGGAGCAGCCGGCGATGTTGATGGTATCCGTCACCAGGCGCCCCGAAACGGCCGGTATCCCGGATTCAGATACTGCTGGCTGTAGTCTGATCGTATGGAATAGCGCGACGAATTCCACCTATGGCCAGCCGCTTCAGGGTGCGCCATTCAGTGGAGTGGGGAAGAAGATCCCGCCGATACCGCCCGGTGAGTCGGTGAATATTCCGGTCACGTTGACTCGCATTCCGTGGAATCCACCGGCTGGATTCAGCTTCCCGCCCCAGGAACCGGGTGTGATCATTGCCGGCATCGCCGAGGTGGACGTCGGCCAATGGTATCTGCTGTATTACGGCAGCGACATCAACTTCGACATTCGGAGCAACGGATTCAATACGTTTGGCGCGGACGGCAAGCCCGTCTACGTGGACTGCATGAACAAGTTCAAGTATCCGGTCCACATTCCCGCCCAATAGATATCCCGCGCGCGAGCCCGGCAGCACGTGGCCTCTATGGCTGCTGGATATTGCCTACGAGTCCCAGCTCTGGCGCGATGCGGCGCATGGCTGTGATCACATTTCCCACATGCTCCCACAGTTCGATGCCGAAGTCCTGCGCGGCCACTTCCATATCGTGACGATCCGTTCCGGCCGCAAAAGCCCGGTCTTTCCACTTCTTCTTAACGGATGAAGGTTCAAGGTCATATAGCGAGCGAGACGGCCGTACCAGCGCCACAGCTGTGACCAAGCCCGTGATCTCATCGCAGGCATAGAGTGCTTTGCGCCGGCGCGTGTCGCGCGGCACGCCCGTGCCTATGCCGTGACTCAGAATGTCCTGAATGATGTCTTCCCCAACGCCGCGCTCCCGCAGAATGGCTGCACCCTTGGACGGATGATCTTCGAGCGTGGGGTGGATCTCCCAGTCGAAGTCGTGGATCAGCCCGAGCAGCCCCCAGGCTTCTGCATCTTCCCCGAACTTCTCAGCGTACAACCGCATGCAGGCCTCCACGCACAGCATGTGCCGCACCAGCCCTTCGTTCTTGACGAATTCACGCACCAGCCTCAGGCCTTCGTCGCGATTCATGCGGTTTCACGCCTCCTCAACAGGAACGTCTGCGGCCCCTGGTTTCTTGCTCCGGAATCGCTGAACATGGGTTCCGGGCTACCCAGCACCGGGACCGGGCGGTCCACAAATACATCCATCATGGCGCCCAGTGTCGCGAACTGTTCGCGGATATTCCAGATCAGCCAGGTGACCGGCCAGTATCTCCAGTTAGCCGCCTTCACACCGTAGGCCCGCAGGCCCAGCGCATTGCAGATGAACAGGGCCCGCGGCAGGTGAAAGCTCTGGGTCACCAGAAGCGCCGCGTTGAGCCCGAAGATCGCCTTGGCCCGGTAGCAGCTGTCGTAGGTGCGGCGTCCTGCATAATCAAGCACAATGGCGTCTGCAGGCACGCCCAGCGTCATGGCATATTGTTTCATTGCTTCGGGCTCGTTGTAACTGACAACCCGGTTGTCGCCGCTCATCAGCAGCTTCTCCACCTTTCCGGCGCGGTAGAGTTGCGCGGCGGTCTGTACCCGGTCCCGCAGCACGCGCGTCGGCGCACCGTTGCGCGTCAGTCCTGCGCCGAAGACGATGGCGGCGCGTTCACTCGGCGCCTCGCTGACCGAGAAGGTCCTCGGCACGGCGGCGATGCCGGTGAACACGCGCGGCACGATAAGAGCTGCAAGTACGAGTACCGCCATGGCCGTCAAGAGGCTGCGGAGAAACTTCCACAACTGTTTCAACATCCGGGCGATTATATCAATTGCAGGAGGGGCGCTCCGCGGCGGGCCTTCAAGCAAGAAGGCAGCCTCATCGGTTGCCTTCGGACATCGCGGTGTTCGGCTGTTCCCCGGTCATCCAGCCGCGGGCGCGGACCCCCGGTCAGACGAGATTCTGGCGGAGCTTCGAACTGGCGAAGTCCATTAGTGCAACGACGAGAACAATCAAAGCCACGACCGTTCCGGCTTTGTGGTACTGCAGGGAGTTGAAGTATGTGTAGAGTGTGGAGCCAATTCCGCCGCCACCCGCGAACCCGATGATGGTGGCCATGCGGACGTTGATGTCCCACTGGTACAGCAGGTAGGACACGAACGGCGGCACGATCTGCGGCACGATGGCGAAGCTGATCATTTGCATGCGCGTGGCGCCCGTGGCCGTGATGGCCTCGATAGGACCCGTATCGATGCTCTCGATTGCCTCCGAGAACAGCTTGCCAATCAGGGCAAATGACGTCACCGCCAGGGCCAGCATGCCGGCGAATGGCCCGATCCCCACCCAGAACACGAAGATGACCACGTAGAGCAGGGCCTCGATGGAGCGCAGCAGGTTCAGGATGGCCCGCGCCGCGTAATACAGCCATATCAGCAGGGCGCTTCTGCCGGTCAGGTTCTTCGCTGCCAGGAAGCTGAACGGGAATGCCGCCGCCGCGCCCAGAGACGTCGCAAGCATGGCCTGGAAGATCGTGACCAGCATCTGCTGCACGGCGCCCTGGAACACCTGGCGCGACAGGTCCAGTTCGAGGAAGTCCAACACGACCGAGCCAAAATTCTTGCCGGGGTTGAACAGCCCCCGGATGCTGAGGTTGGTGATCTCCCAGCAATACATGAAGACAACCACGGCGATGATCGAATACAGGATCGTCCGTAGCGTTCGCTGCCGGCTGGGCGTTTCGCGTGGCTTATCCTCCAGGATGCTGTTGCGCCAGCGCTCGCTCACATAGTCCACGATCACGATCACCACGGCCACCGCCCAGAGTGCCGTGGCATACTGCTGGTACCCGCCCATGCGCACGGTCTCGATGACGAAGAAACCGATGCCGCCGCCGGCCACGAAGCCGATGACCGTCGCCGAACGCATATTGATATCCCAGCGCAGCAGCGAATAGGACAGGAAGGACGGGATGATCTGGGGCACCACGGCGTAGCGAATCTGCTGGATGAGACTCGCGCCTGTGGCGGTCACAGCCTCCACCGGGCCCGGGTCGATGTGCTCGATCTCTTCCGAAAATAGCTTGCCCAGTGCCGCGATGCCATGGATGGTGAGGGCCATGACGCCCGCGAAGGGCCCCAGGCCCACCCACACGATCACGATCAGGCCCCACACGAACGTGTCTACAGCCCGCACTATGTTCAGCATTGTGCGGGTCACGTAGTAGATCACCATTCCGCCCCGCACGCGCGACATGATGTTGCGCGCCGCCAGGAAGCTGAACGGCACCGCCAGCACGGTCGAGAACAAGGTCGCCATCAGGCCCATGGCAATGGTCTCGATCATCGACCCTGCGACGAAGGCGGTTACAACTTGGCCCCGTTTGGCGCCCGTCAGCAGCATTTCCATGTCGCCGGCACGCGTGGGTTTGACGCGGCCGACGATGTCCAGCAGGTTATCGCTGACCCGTATCAGGCCCTGCGGCGTGCGCCCGGTAAGTTTGTCACCCGCGTATGCATACAGGCATTTCCAGGCGCAGATCTGGTCCTCGCCCCCGATCGATATGGTGACCATGTCTGGATTCAGGAGATTCGTGGACACCTGTTGCGCTGCATCAAAGCCGCCGAAAAGGCGGTCGAACCGCACCCTGGTGAACTGCCACGCGATTACGTACAGGATGATTGCTATGAAGAGCAGCCCCAGCCCGATGCCCGCCGATCTTCCGGCGGTCACAGCCAGGGAGTCTGCGATGTTCCACAGCCAGAACAGCATCAGGGGCAGCCACAACCACGTCGTCGTCAATGCACCAACAGTGACTTTGCCAACACCCTGTCGAGCCAGGGCCCAATTCACCAGCAGGCCAACAACGACGGTCGTGAGAAAGATCAGCTCACCGCGGCCCCTTCGCCCTGCCAGGAACTGTCCCAATCCGGGAACGATGACAGAAGCATATGCGCGGGCAGAGGCAGGTCTTGGTTGCTCGTTCGAAAGCTTGGGGTTATTCATCTATTCAATGGAGATGGCGCAGGCGTTTCTCAAGACGGCAGACTGGCGCGGAGCCCCGGCTTCTATATGATCGAAACCCGCTCGGCTTCCTTGCCGTAGATGGCCTTGAACTGGGCGTCGTCGATCTCTTTCGGCAGGCCGCGGAACACCAGCTCGCCATCCTTGAGAGCGATCGCACGCGTGGCATAGCGGTGTACCAGGTCCAGGAAGTGCAGGCTGCAGATCACCGTGATGCCCTTTTCCTTGTTGAGTTTCTCGAGGTATTTCAGGATGGAGTGGGCCAGCACCGGATCAAGCGAAGCCACCGGTTCGTCCGCCAGGATCAGCTTGGGATCCTGCATCAGCGCCCGCGCGATCCCGACCCGCTGTTGCTGCCCGCCGGAGAGCGAATCGGCGCGCACGTGCTCCCTGCCTTCGAGGTCCACCTGGTCCAGGCTATCCAGGGCCTTCTTTCGATCGGCTGCCGAGAACATGCCCAGGCTGCTGGAAAGCGTACCGACATATCCGAGCCTGCCGGCCAGCACATTGGTCATCACATTCGACCTCTTGACCAGGTTGAACTGTTGGAAGATCATGCCGATCTGTCGGCGCACCTTGCGCATCTCATTGGGCGTGGCTGCCGTCAGATCCTGATCGTTCCAGAAGACCTTGCCCGAAGTCGGCTCGATCAGCCGGTTGATGCAGCGCAGGAGAGTGGATTTTCCCGATCCGCTGAGCCCGATAACTGCCAGGAATTCACCGTCCTGCACCTCGAAGCTCACGTTCTTGAGGGCCTGTGTGCCGTTTGGGTATACCTTGGTGAGGTTCTCGACTTTTAGCATGCTCACTCAATTCATCTACAGCGTCTGGAGAGGAACGCGGCGACGAAACAATCCCCGCCTTGTGCCGTGGTCGTTCGCGCACCGATGCACGCTGTCGCGCCGTGCAGGCGCCCTGCAAAAGAAAAGCCTGGTGGCACCACTGGCACCACCAGGCTTCGCGTTGAGATTACTTCACCAGCGTGGCCGGATCGACGCCAGCCTTTTGGAGCACGCCCAGGAACTCATCATACGTTGTGGGTTCCACGGCGATGAGATTATCGTAATTGTACAGGCTCTTGAGCACAGCCTTGCCGCCCGGATCCTTCGTCATGAACAGGATGCCGTTGACGATCGCGTCGCGCAGCACTGGGTCCAGGCTCTTGATCACCTGCATGCCGTCGTTCGGGATCTTGTCGGTGACCGCAAACGGCTTCACCTTGTCATTGATATCCGGATACTTGCCTGCCAGGTTGGCAACCGAGTCGGTGAGGACATTGACGTAGGTTACGCCCGCGTCGCAGTCGCCGTTGTAGACGGCGATGGCTACGTTGTCATGTGAGCCCGCATCGACTGTCGAGGAGAAGTCGGCATCCGGATCGATGCCGTTGGCCTTCAAGACGATGCGCGGCATGACGTAGCCGGAGGTCGAATTCGGGTCTACCCAGCAGAAGCTGTGACCCTTGAGGTCGGCGAAGCTCGTAATACCTGAGGCAACGTTGGCGATGAACTGGCCCTTGTAGAATGGCTCAGGTGTGCCCTTGAGCGCGGCATCCGGATCGACGTCATTCGTGTTGTACTTGCGGACCGCCAGCAGCACGGGATACACGCCGTACTTGGATGAGGCCAGCAAAGCGGAAAGCGTGTTCAGGAAGCTGACCTGCGCCTTCTCAGCGCCCATGGCCTCGATTGAAGCGGCAAAGCTCGTGCCAACTTCCATCTTGAAGGCCAGGCCGGTCAATCCGGCAAGGCAGTCGGCGATCGCGGTTCCGGCCTTGGTGATCTTGCCGGTATCGCCCGAGGGGACGAAGGTGATGACGATCGGGTTCTCAGGCGAGCCAAGCGCGCCCGCAGCCGGAGCGGCAGGTGCATCGGCCATCTTGTCGCAGACGGGCGGTGGGGGCGGTGTTGGGGTCGGCGGAGCGGCGGTCGGGGCCTCGGTCGGCGGCGCCTCGGTCGGGGCCACGGTTGGCGCGGCAGGCGGCTCGGTTGGAGCCTCGGTGGGCGCAGGAGCGCACGCGGCCATGATCATGGACAGTGAAATCGTCAGCGCCACTAAAGCGAAGGTAAGGCGTTTGGACATATGTTTCTCCTCTCGCAAGATATGGATGGGGTTTTGCGGGTCGGTCCCGCACATCATAGTGATAATAATCCTAATCATGCCATAAGGCAAGCAATCCATCTTAAAATGCAAATGCCGAATGCCCTCAACGTTCGACGAGCTGTTGCAGATTGAGCCCCGAGGCTCGAACAGCGGCGCTGAACTCCGCATATCGCCCATCATTGACAACCTGCATGGCACTGAAACCGTACAGGGTTTGCATCGCCGATTTGCCTTCGGTCGTGCCCATTAGATCGACGAAGGTGCGTGTAAGCAAGCGCCGCATCTCCACCGGTAGCCGTCGGCTGAAGACCAGCGTTTCGTAAGGTATGATCTCTGGGATCCGCCAGATCACCTCGACCCGCTTGTTCACGTCGGGCAGCTCATCCTCCAGGCCCGGGTACAGCATGGCATCCACATACGTTGCGCCAAAATCGCAGATTCCTCCGGCATACAGCGCCCGTACAACCGCAGGGTGACTGGCCAGGAAGGCCGGTTCGCGGGTTGTGACACCGGCCTGCCGCAGGATGCCCAGAGGAACAACGTATCCAGACGGCGAGAACTCATCTGTCCAGCATGGTTTCTTGTTGGCAAACTGGGCCAGTGCCACATCCGCCTCGGCCAGGTTTGCCTGTTGGATGGGATCAAAAAAGGAAAGGAAGTCCAGCTCGCCGGGTGCGATGAACTCCGCACCATAGAAGATGCCGCCATCCTGCTCGCGCGCAAACGCTGCCTCTGCGGTGCCTTGAGCGTTGGCAAGCAGGTACCCGAACGGCGAAAGGGAAGCGATATCTGCATCCCCGCTCGCAAATCCCTCGACGAGCTCGAATTCATTCGGTGGTATGACGGATACGAACTCATAGCCCGTCTGCTTCTTCAAGATCGACGTCAGCGTGTTCCCTGCATTGAGCACATCGCCTTGAGGCCGCGCGGAGGGGGGTAGCGCCAGGACCAGGGGGTTCTGCTCGGAACCTACGGGCGGCTCGGGCGTGGGTGGGATGGCCGTCGGCGAAGGCCATGGAGTGGGCGTCATTGTTGCGCTGGCGAAGATGCCCACCTGAATCGGCCAACCGCAACCTATCATCCATAGGAGCAACAATGGCATCAAGAACCTGGCTTTTCCCCCAACAGAAGTTCGTTGTGCGTTTATCGGAGCAGCCTCGTTATAATCGATGATTGACTGTGCCGCGTCGCGTGATTCTGAGCCCGGAGGCCGTCCATGAAGGAAACTCGAGCTTCTACCCTTATTTCTACGCTGCTTTCCATCCTGATTCTAATTGTAATCGCCGGCGCGGCCTACTACATCGTGCAGAGCTTCCAGCAGACAACCCAGAAGGCCATGGCGCCGTTCCAGCAGGCCAACAGCGGCTTGCAGACCCAGGTTTCGGAGTTGCTGCACCCAACCCCGACCGTGATCCCTGATCCGGTCACATACATCACGGAAGTGCGCGCATTGGCGCGCCTTGAGACCATCCAGTACAGCGTGGAGAAGGTCATCACAGCAGAGATCGGGCAGGGCTTCTTCGGTTCCCTGCTCGGCGACAAGCTGCTCTTTGTTGCCCACGGGACCGTGATCGCCGGGATTGATATGTCGAAGATCGCCCCCGAAGATCTTCGCCTTCAGAACGGGGTGCTGTACGCCCGGCTGCCGCCGGCCGAGATCTTCGTTGCCACACTCGATAACGAGAAATCCTACGTCTACGACCGTGAGACGGGCGTGCTGACCAAGGGCGACCGGAATCTTGAAACGACGGCACGCCAGGCCGCAGAGCAGGAGATCCGCAAGGCCGCCGAGCAGGATGGCATCCTCCAGCTTGCGCAGCAAAATGCTGAGACCTACCTAAGCAAGTTCTTTGCTGCTCTCGGCTATCGCAATACGATCTTCGAGAGGACGACGGCCGACTGATTTCCGCTCGTGCCTCGAGTCTCTACCTGATTTTTCAGAATACGCGTACGAGAGACGTTGAAGAGACGCCGCCGGATTTCCGGCGGCGTCTTCTTGTTCCCATCTGGATAACCGAACCGGGGGTCAAGGTTGATACGAGGCTCGGAAATTGTCATAAACGTCAGGACACAGCCCATTGTAGTATTGCGCCTCCTGCAGGTCGAAGAACTGCGGCGGGTAGCCCATCCGCAGGTTGCACTCGGGTGTGCTGTAGTGGTCCTGGTCTCCGCCGGCTGCAAATGGATGCAGGAGCTCATGCACGATCGTACTTGAAGTGAAATAGCTCGGTGTGGATGCGTAAAGGTGCCCGATCGAATCAGAACACATGGAATACCCGTTATGTTGAATGCATGCGGTGCCTGGCTGGTTGCGACACTCTCCATCCAGAGAGCTTGCGCTCTGGACCACCTCCGCGCCTCCGTATCCGCAGGCAGCGTATTTGTGGCCGTAGTGCACGACCGCCACATACACTTGACCGCTGCCGATAATAGGTGAGCTGAAAGTATTGCTGTAACCGGTGGGCCCCGCGACAGAAAAGCTGTATCCGCCGAGAAGCTTGGCTCGGGCCTCGTCGCCGAAGGAAAAGATAAGCAATCCGTTTGGCAGGGCTGCCGCGTGACCGTTGATGTAGCGGCTTGCCATGTCGTTCGTCGCGCCGCCGCCGCCGTCTTCCACGAAATCAGTCATTACCAGCCCGATCGAAGTCAATCGGCTTAGGAATCCGTTGGCCTCAGTCACGACCTGGAAAGCCTGGTCACGCGTCACGGGTTCCGACTGCATATCCACGATCACTGCAACCGTGAAGATGGGCGCAGTCGGAGTGACGGTCTGTGTAGCTGGCGCTGGAATCGGGCTGGGCGAAGTCGCCGCTGGGAGCTCGGTCGCTAGTGCTTGCGGTGTTGGGCTCGGTTCGATCGGGCTCGGCGTTGGTCCGCACGCGGCTGCAAGAATGCCAAGTGAGCTCATAGCACATCGCAGACCAGATTGGCTACGCATGGGCCATTGTGCTCCGTCAGCTTGCCGTGCTGGGCAGTGCCCTCGGAGCTGGGGGCGTGCGAGGCGATCCCTCGATCCGCTTCAGTATCTCTTCCAGCGGGAGATCGCCAAGCGAGCCGAGGACCATCTCGGCCTCGAGTTTCAAGCCCGCGGTCACCGGGTTCGGAACCCCAATGACGCGCAGGCCGGCAGCGTGCGCCGCGGCGACGCCGTTTGGTGAGTCCTCTAGCACCAGCGCCTCGCTTGCGCCCAATTGGAGGCTTTGCAGTGCTTTGAGATAGATGTCCGGATGCGGCTTCGTCCGACCCTTCGCTACATCGTCGCCCGTAGTGATCGTCTCGAAATACTCAATCAACCCCAGCCGCTTAAGGTGCGGTTCGACCCATGCCCGTTCGGAGCTCGAAGCAATTGCGCACCGAAGGCCCAGTCGCCGGGCCGCGCTCAATTGTTCGCGGACGCCCTCCATCACCGGCGACGAGTCGATTAGTCCATTGCTTTCCTGGCGGTGGCGGCTTCGCAGAGCATCCACATCCAGGCTGCCCGCGCTCAACTTGCCAAGCTCTTCGGCCGGGTCGAACGTCGACATGCCCCAACCGCCGATGATCTGCGACCAGTGCTCGGCGGTGTACTCATGACCGTGCTCCGCATAGATGGCCTTCCAGACCTGCACCTCGGGGGTCTCCGTGTCCAGGATCAGGCCGTCGAAGTCAAAAAGCAAGGCTCGAATAGGCATAGCCGCCAGAGTATATCATTCCGTTTCTGGCCCCTTGATGGGCTGCGGCGAGGGATTGCCCATGCGCAAAATGCCCATCCCAGGGGCGTCAAATGCGTATTTGAGCCTGAACCGGCCTGTGCTATTCTCATGCCGGAGAGGACTAGCCATGATGGATCTGAAGATCGGCAAGGGCGTGTACATCTGGCGGCCCGCCAGCATCAGCGGCGGTGATCCCGAAGCCATCGCCGGCCGGCTTGAGGCAGCAGGCGTCCAGACCGCCGTGCTCCAGATTTGTGATGGATTCCAGGTGCTTTCGGACCTGGAGCCGCTTGTCGGGACTCTTCGCAATCATGGTATCCGGGTGGGTGCCTGGGGATACTCGTATCTGAACCGGGCTCCCATCAAGGAAGCCATTGCCGTCGCCGAGGCTTGCGAACGGTACGAGCCCGACTTCTACCTGATCAACGTCGAAAAAGAGGTGGAGGGCAATTACGACGGCGCGCGCGTCTTCATGGAACAGCTGAGGTTGGCCGTTTCTGGCTTGCCCGTGGGTCTCAACACGTATGCCAACGTCAGCGCGCATCCCCATTTTCCATGGGCTGAATTCCTGCAGGATGTCGACTTTGCCTGTCCTCTCGTCTACTGGCGTAACGTGGATCCGGTGGGCCGCCTGGTCACCACCCAGCAAGCCTATGCCGACCTTGCGGATGTGCCCGAGGTCCCGATGCCTGTCGTGGCGGGCGATTTGTACACGTCCAAAGGTGTTCAGCCTACTCCCGAACAGGTTACTCAGTTTCTGAATGCCGCCCACAGTGATCCATTCATCAATGGTGTGCTCATGTGGGCAGCGGATGATACGCAGACCACCCCGGAGCTGTGGCAGGCGTTTTCCAGGTACCAATGGCAGGACGGCTCGCGGGAAATTCCAGCTCAGCCCCTGGGCTGGGCGCGCATCAAGGCTTCGGGTGGCGTGTGGATTCGGTCTTCACCGGGAGGCACGAAACTGGCCGGTCTCGCCGAGGCCGAGCTCGCGCCTCTCTGGGCTGTGACGGATACCAAGTGGGCGGCGCTGACGCCCAATGCCGACCAGTGGATCTTTATCGGCAATCCGGATCAGGTGGACAGCACGCTTGAGATGTCCGGTGATAAGTTGCCGCCACCGGCGGGTCTGATACTCTACCAGGCCCGTGTGGCCCCCCGCCGCGGGCTAAATGTGCGTGAGGGCATCGGGGGACGCGTGCTGCGTGCTCTGCCGGCCAACGCCGTCGTCCGAGTCTACGAAAGCAAGGATGGCTGGGCGCGGATCAATGCGGTTCGCACCGAATGGGTGAGCGCCGCGTTCCTGAGCCGCATCACGGCCTGATCCACAACGTCAGACCACGAGACCAGAATGGGGGACTAAGATCGATTGGGGTGTAGCCCTGCGCCACCGCGTAGTCCTCAAAGGGGCGTTCAAGCCCACCTTGATCCTGGAAACCAAAGCCTGCATTTGGTCCCTCCCAACCGACAAGGATTCCGGCCGGGGGGTTGAGGTCCAGCACTTGATCTAGCTCCTCGGGCGAGGTCACTCCGTACTCACGCCGGCGGTCCGCCGTGAGCAGCAGGGATGTTCGCCATGTGAATGGCCCTGTTGCCGTGAACGGATAAGCGTCATACCCCGCCTCCAGCGGGATCACTGGATTAAGGGTCAGGATCCCGCCTGAGTCTATGTGCTCCTTCAAGCTCATGGCGAATGTGTGCACCTGCACCGGGGGCCACTGTGATGGCCTGGCCAACGCGGCAGACGCCGTCACGGGACTCCTGACACCATCTGTGATCACTGCCGCCGCAGCGAGGGCGACCGCAACGGCCATCTGACCCCAGCGCTCCCACCATTGTGACTGCAGCCGAAAGGAGCCAAGCAGCACGAACAGGAACGGGATCGGCCCGGCGAAGTAGTGGATCAATGTCGGTGTGGGCGCAAACGCGCTGAGCCACAGCCCCGCCGCAAATCCGCACAGTGCCAGCCGCGCCACCTCGACCTCGCTCTGCCGTCTCATGATCCGCTGGGCGGCCAGGGCCAGGCTGCTCAGAAGCAACAAATACAGCAGCGTTTCCAGCGGCCGCAGCAACACACCCTGAATAAAACCATCGACCTTCTGGGGCAGGCTCATACCGGTCTTGTACAGTAATCCCTCGTAATAGGCGGTGTTCAGGCGGATGTATACGAGGTTGCTGTAGTAGAACGTCTTGGGTGCTGCCGCCAACAATGTGAGCGCTGGCAGGCTCGCGACCGCCATGCCCCCCAGGAAGCTCAAGACTAGCTTCCGGGTTTCAGCTTTGTGAAACCACAGGCCAAATACCAGCCAGCATCCGAGCATCACCACTGCCAGGCTGGCGAAGTTGAAACGGATCAGGCCGGCAATAGTGATGCAAGCACCGCTCAACGCAGCTGCTTTCAATGCAGGCATCCGACCCTTCAATCCACGAAGCATGAACCATACGGAGAGCAGGGTGAACAAGGTCGCCGGGCCATGATTCAGCACAGTCCGCATCACACCCATTTCGGGTCCGTGGTTGATGAATGCCAAAACAAGCAGGAATTCCCACCCCAGCTCCCCCCAGGAGGGCCCTGCATCCGCCTCCGATGCATGCGGCCTTCGCAGCGAACGGAGGATGGCAACCATTAGCAGGATGGTGCCCATCCATGTGAGCGAGCTCACCAGCCTCGCTGCCAGGTAGTCATATGTCGAGATGAGCGCGCTGCCGGCATATAGTAGGATGCCGTACGGCATGTGCGTGTATGGATAGTCGACGTAGGGCACTTGAGCGTGATACGCCAGCAGCTGCCCGGGGACTATGAATTGAATTTCGTCGTGTGAGATTGGCGCCGATACGCTTCTTGCTGTCAGCAGCGCCAGGACGCCAATGTAGAAGACCCCCTGCACGGCTGCTTTGAAGCCAGATGATCTGTTCCCCATTCTGGGCGCAGATTATACATCGCGGAGCTCTGGCGGAACCGCTTGACACGCGTGCTATACTGATTTAAGCCATGAGTTGGGGGATGGATGCTGGATCTGCCGCCTGCCGAAAAGGAGGGTTCCATGAGACGGCTTGCCAACCTCACGCTTGTTTTCGCAATACTGTTCCTCATATTCATTATCGGCCTGCCATTCCTGAGCAGTCCGTTTGGGCCTTATCCACTGATGAAGGTGCAAGACGCCGTGGATCTGCTGACGCCGCTGGTTCTTATCCCGGTGTATTGGCTGCTCTTCCAGGTGGAGCCGGGCAAAGCTATCAGGAATTGGGAAAGCATCCTGTTCCTGATCCTGGCTGCCCTATGGGTGGAGGGCCAGGGAATACACCTGGCGGCCAACTCCATCGGTCACCTGACGGCGGCGTTTGGCGGTACGGATGCCGCCGCCCTTACTGACTTCTACGACGAGGTCCTCAGCCACTATATGTGGCATTCGGGCATCATCGGGCTTTCGCTGTTGATCATCTACCGCCAGTGGAAGAATCCGTTTGTGGGCATGCGAACGGGCCCTGGCATCGGCCTCGGAGCGGGCATTGTGCATGGGCTGAGCTATGGCCTCATGGTGCTGGAAGGTGTCACAATTCCGATTGGGCTGCCTGCGGCCGCCCTGGTCGTGCTCTTCGGAATGCTGCCGGGGCGCGGCAAGTTGCGTGAGCAACCGGTTCTGTTGTTCTTCTTCATTGCATATCTCACGGCACTGATTCTCTTCATAGTCTGGCGTGTATACTGGGGTTGCTTCATCGAGCCACTTGACGCCCTCCAGCACCTCGGCACGCGCGGCTGCTGATCTCGCACTGCCGAGTCCGGCCGCCGGCGCCAGCCCGCGGTCGGACTTGCTACTCAGATGGGAGGAATCCAGCGATGCCAATTGAGCGCAACTATGTCCAGGAGAACCGGGCTGCGACGGAGCGTTTGCGGCGCCTTGTCAAGCGACTGACAGATGCGCAGCTCCTCACGCCGATGGGCGAGCATTGGACTGTGGCTATCTGTTTGGCGCATATGGTCTTCTGGGACCGCCGTGTGATGTACGTCATGGAAATGACCCGGAAGGACGGCAAGTTGTCCATCCCTCAACTGGATATAGTAATCAACGACCTCTCTGTTCCGCTCTGGGCAGCCATCCCGCCGCGCGAAGCGGCGCGTCTTGCCGTCGAAACGGCAGACGAGTGCGACAAGAAGCTTGAAGCCTTTCCGCAGGATCTGCTCGGCCTCATGTATGAGCACAACAAACGCCTGGTGATGCGGTCCCTTCACCGGGGCGAGCACCTGGATGAGATCGATGCGGCGCTGCGGAAGTAGCAGCGGACGCACCGGGCTAACCACCTAATCTCTGTGAGGATCTGGATCAATTCGCGCTTGCCATGCCGGGCGCGCGACGGGGCCAGCCGGAGCGAAACACCCTAAACCGGGTAGGTACCCATGAAGACTCTCGTTCGCCTTGAGGAAGTCGGCTTGTTCCTGTTCTCGATCTATCTCTTCTTCCTTCTTCCGTTCCCTTGGTGGCTGTTCCCTCTTCTCCTTTTCGTGCCCGACCTCAGCATGCTGGGGTACCTGGCTGGCCCGCGTGTTGGCGCAGCGGTCTACAACGTCGTCCATCACCGCGGGCTCTCCCTGCTCTACTATGTACTGGGCATGCTGCTGGCCAGCCCTGCCCTTGCGCTCGCGGGCGTCATTACATTCGCCCATTCGAGCCTCGATCGCGTTCTTGGCTATGGGCTCAAGTTTGGCGACAGCTTCCAGAACACGCACTTGGGGCGAATTGGACGCGCCGACTGAAAGGCTCCGCCGACCGCCTCCGTCGCAGTATTCCTCGACGATCTTGGCCCCGTGGGCCTCGTTGTTCTGACGATTAACGAGTTTCCCCTCATCTTGCTCTTGAAGGATCGCGTCTGGTACACGCGCACCTAGTTCTCGTGTGGTATCGAGTTAGGGACGCCGGCCGCGGGCGTGGGCGCGAATGTTACAATCGTGAAATCCCGCCGGGGGCCCGCCTCATGGCGCGACTTGAGTAGCGCAGCAAACACGGCCTTTGACTGCCGCAACTCTACACCGCAACCTCCACTGCGCTTCATAGCCATCGTCAGCTCAAGAAGGAGATACGTTATGGTAGCTGCATTCATTCTCATTCAGGTCGCCTCCGCCGTGGGTTGGGGTAATGCCCCGACCATTCATAATGCCTTACACGCCGTGCCCGGCGTGAAAACCGTCCACTTCCTCACTGGGCCAACCGATATAATCGCGTACGTGGAGGTCGCCAATCAGGTCGCATTGATGGACGTCCTGGGCAAAGTGCGAGCGGTCAAGGGCGTGGGCAGCACAGATACACGCGTCGTCCTTCCCGTATAGGCAATGTCCACCGGCCTTGGGGGTCAAGCGCCTCCCCGCTGGGATGCGCTTCATTTCGAGCCCGTCGCCGCGGGAACCCGATGGCGCTTGTGAGCGTCGGGTATACGACGGCCCAGTTCCAGCCGAATCCACGACTATTGGAGTTCTATCGTGAAGTGCCTTGCTTCAGTCATCTTGATTTCGTCTGTCTTCGCGGTGGCCTGCGCAGCGCCCGCCCCGACCTCCCGACCGCCTGAGTCCGCGGGCAGCCCTGTGCCTACGCTTCCCGCTGCCACCGCGCCGGCGGCCCCCGCGTTCGAGTCCCTGACTTATCGCGATGAGGCCAACGGTTTTGAGTTCGATTATCCATCCGATTGGACGATCGATTCGAATATCCTTTCCGGTTCTCGCGGTTCCCAGATTCAGTTGTTCTCGCCCGGCACCACGGCGGAGAAAGTTGCCGAGGGCGGTTCACGCCTCAGCGTCACAGTATATGCGTGGGATCCAAAGCGGGATCTGGCCGCTTACATCGCGCAGCGGCGCTTAGCCTGGGATGCCAGCGGCTTCAGGGTTATGGACGGTTCCGTGCGTCAACTCGTCGATGGCCGACCGGCCTCCGATTTCTTTATCGAGGCTCCGGATGGTGTCCTGGCTTACTTTCTGCTGACCACCAATGGTGATCAGTATCTCCAGCTCGCCGGCGAGGGCGATCTCCAGCTCCTTGAGACAGTCGGCCGCACTCTCCGGCCGCTGAATTATCACAACTAGCGGGCTGGTCGCGGCAGGCTCTCAACGTCGAGCGGCGGTCGTGCATCCATTACAGTGAGTCTCTGATGATTGTCGCCTTGTTTGATGCAGATGGTACTCTCTACTCCGCCCAATTCGGCCGCGGGCTGATGAAGTACGCCCGACGGCACAGGCGCAGCCTCCGCGTCGCGCTCTACTTTGCCTCACTCATCCCATCCAGCATCCCCAGTGCCCTGGGGCTGACGCACAGCGAAGCTTTCGACCGTGCCAAGATCGCTCGCCTGGCATGGCTGCTGCGTGGCTGGAA
>DATDCZ010000109.1:0-47658 GCA_036524055.1 Anaerolineales bacterium
CCACAGAAATGACGAGGCGCGAATTCGCCGTAATGAGGTGCTCCCGGGCCGCCCAGCCGTCTTCAATCAGCCGTCTCAGTTCGATTCGCCGTCGAGCGCCTGCGTTTCCCTTAGCCAGCTCCTCGCGCGCCATGCGGCCCCGTTCAATGCGCTGAGCAAGTTCCACCTCTTGCACGGCGGTAAGCAGAGGAACGCGGCTGACCTCTTTGAGATAAAGGCCAATCGTATCGTCAGTGTCAATGTTGGCAAGGTAATCATCAAGCGATAGGTCCGGCTCCGGCTCTGCCTCTGCCTCCTCAACCGCAGCCAGCTCATCCTCCGTCGGTTCCCCCGGTGGAGTGTCCTCGACGAAGGGAATGCCAGCGCTCAATAGCGCCGAAAAAGCCTCCTCAAGCTGCTCAACGTCCTGCTCAGCCTCCGGGAAGAAGTGCAGAATGTCGTCGAGCGTAACATATGACTTCTGGCGCCCTAGCTCAATTAGCCGGGCGATCGCGGGAAACTCCTCTTCCTCGTCAGCTATCAGGATCTTCTCTACATCCATCGTCACATCCAGATTCCGAATTTGAGTTCAGAATACACTCTTTCAAAGACAAATACAATAGCAGCCCGTTTCCAGCCCTCAGGTACGGCTGCCAAGGTGTTGTCTGCACAACAGACTGACGGCGGGAAGCCCGATATTCTTACGTCGATGAGTGGCTCAATATGCCGGCGTGCCAGTCGTCGTTGCCGCAGCGTCTGCAGTGCCCGAGGTGGCCGTGGGCAACTCACCGGACGGCGACGCGGATGCAGCTGGAGTGGGGGCAGCCCCAGGTGTTGGGGTCGCCAAATAGGGCGGGTTGGAGAGCAAGCCGATAAGTTCATCCAGACCTAGTTTGTCCACGACCTGCGCGGGGCCCGCATCCAGCCGCACGTAGTAGCCGTCCTGGATCGGCGTAACCGAGCCGATACGCACCGTGTGGGTCACGTTTGTGCCTAACCCCACCGTCAGCGTGTATTTCGGATTGTCCAAGCCGATGACGTCCGAGCCCAAATCGACAGTGGACAAGACCTTTAGAGCTCCTACTTGTGTTGCTGCGGCCTCGGCTGCGGCTTGATCCGCAGCGGTGGCTTCAGGCTGTTGCAACACCCATTTCCCGGTGTCGTCGCGGGAAAACTGCACAACCACTCCAAGCGAACTCTCCATTTTGATCATCGTGGGGCTACTTGCCGCAACGTCGAGAAGTGGCGCCATACCTTTGGTTGGCGTGGCCAGGGCCAGTCCCGTCGATTTTTGCTCGCGCAAGTAGAATGAGAGGCCTATAAGAGCCGCCAACGAGGCAAGCACTATCCACGTGCTTCTTCTGATCATCTAGCCATGCCTCCGCCGCGCGAGCCAGCTAGAAGTGCCGGCGACAAGAACCAGTCCTGGGACCAGGAAGACAACACCAAGTAGGATCAAGATGAACACCAGTTGGCTCGGCGGGTTGAAGGTCCGCGTGACCGGCGTGCGCGGCGTGATGTTGATAAGATTTCCCTCCTGCGCGGCCCAGTCCACGGCATTGGTGAAAATTTCGCCATTCGCGTACGCATCGAAAGCTTCATTCCGCGCAAAATGCGAATTTCCAAAGACCACCACCCGGCCTTTGTTGGTCGAGTTTTCGGCCGACGCGGCGAGCGTTAGTGGTCCGAGAATATCCATTTTGTCATCGAGTGAGAACTGGTGTTTCGATTCCAGCGATGCAAGATCGGTTTCACCCCACGACTGTTGGGAGGTGAGGATCAACGGCGTGAGGGTAACATCCTTGGGCGGTGTGGTGCTGATTGCCAGGCTTCGTGCCTGCGGCATGATTGTGAGGCTGGTCGTGTGTGATGTGATGGGTGCCGTCGAGCTGTACGACGCCGAGATAGCATTGAATGGTTGATTGCTCGTTAGGTCGATTACGACCGTGTTCTGGAGTGTGATCCCCCAGGCTTCCTGCAAATAACCTGACAGCGGGTCGGCTGCTGCGGCGGCGTTTTCCGTCAACGCTGGATCAGAGAGCACAATCAGCGAGCCGCCGCCCGCGACGTACTTACCAACCTCGGCGACTTCCTGGTCGAGCAGCGGATCGGTCGCACCTGCAATGATCAGCGCCTTGGCATCCTGTGGTACGTTGTGTGTTGCAGCTAGATTCAGTTCTTTCACCGTGTAATTCTTGCTTTCCAGCGTCTGCCGCGCACGCAACATTGATGTGGTGTCGGAGGCCTTGAGATCCGGCTCGCCGTGGCCAGTGAGAAAGTAAACGGTCCGAGTCTGAGGGCTAATGAGGCGGATCATTGCCTGGGTGAGAGAGTTCTCGTCAGCGTATGACGCAATCTCCTTGTGCTCGCCCATCACCAACACGATCTTGCCATCCCCGGTAATGCCATATTGGTTAGCTAGAACGGGGTTGGCATTCGGATCGACGAACTCATAGTCGAACTTACCCTTTGAACCGCTCTTGAAATCCGACAACAGGGACTTCGCAGTATCCGTCGGGTATTGCGTGGAGTAGAACGCGATTGCCTTGACCGTTCCCGGCAGTGTATCCAACGCCTGAATAGTCTCCGGCGCCAGGGTGTGCTGCTTGCCCTCGCTGAGATCGAACTTCTTCGGGTTCTGATAGACCAGCCAGTTGACGATTACCAGGATCCCGACGAACGCAAGCGACATTATCAGCGCATTAGATCCATAGCGGGCCTGGCGCCCAGTCAGAAAACGTCTGACTTGCGCTGGATTCAGAATGCCATACACGGCAAGGCCGATGACCAGTACCCCCGCGCTGACTGCCAGCGCCCGTGTGAGGGTTTCTGGTTTCGCAAGGGTGTACAAGCCCAGGGCCACCGAGCCGCGCACCAGGGCGAGCCCACCCGTGGCCACGCAGCCCAGGCCCGCAAGTACTAGCCCTATAACGGCATATCGGCTGGAGGAAGTTGTGCGTTTTTTGGCCATTAGCCCCACCTCCGGACTTCAACGGCCGTCGTGCCAGCGAACAGGCCGAGAGCGATCATGCTTCCAAAGTACGACAGGTCCGAAAGGTTGATCACGCCCTGGTTCATAGAGTCATAGAAATGCGTCTTCATGTCAAGAAAGCTGAAGAAATCTCCGGCCGATCCCACGTATGATGCCGGAAAGCCCACCAGCCACCAGAAGAAGATGAAGACACCCAGCGTCACAAAGAAGGCTGCAATCTGATTGTTGAACATTGCCGAAACCCCGACTCCTAAGGAAAGAAGTGAGGCCACTACCAGAATGAGCCCCAGATAGGACGTGAGAAGCTGCTGTTGGTCTATTCCGGGAGTCTCCAGAACGTGCAAAATGAACGCATAGATCAGGGTCGCTCCCAGCAGGGTAAGCATATAAAGCAGACCCCCGAGCCATTTCCCCACGATCAGTTCCCAGTCGCGCACGGGCGCCGTGAGCAGAAGCTCCATCGTGCCCATTCTGTTCTCTTCCGAGACGAGCCGCATGGTGAGTGCCGGCAGCATCAAGACCGAGAGGAAGGCAAAGGTCCCAGTGATCCCGCTCATGTCCGGAGCAGGGGGCGGGCCATATCCAGCGCCGAGCGCATTTTGTCGGAAGTACAGGATTGTTATGGCGAACATGATGCCGAGTGTGAGGAGCATGACGAAGCCTACCAC
This sequence comes from Anaerolineales bacterium, assembly GCA_036524055.1. Lineage (GTDB taxonomy): Bacteria > Chloroflexota > Anaerolineae > Anaerolineales > Villigracilaceae > Fen-1038. Next base: position 3,640 of record DATDCZ010000109.1, read on the forward strand.
GTAGGCGATGGGACTGGTGAAAAAGCGACTGTATTCCCGCCGTGCGATGGTCCAGACGTTGCTCATCTCTTATCTCTCTTTGCGCCGCGATTGGCCATCTTCCCGGGTAAGTTCCAGGAAGATCTCCTCAAGACTCATTCCCACAGCCTGCAGTTCGAGCAGCTCGTAGCCGGCTCCGACGATTGCCTGGGCGACTTCCGGTCGGACATCCTGACCCGGAGAGAACTGGAATTCGACTGTGCCATCCCCGTGGGCCTGTGTGCTGCGCACGCCCTTCACTTTCTGGATGACCTTGGAAAGTCCATCGGAGTCGCCGCGCACACGAACGCTGGCGCGCTCGGATCCAACCAGGCGGGATTGCAGGTTCTGCGGCGTGTCCTCAGCGACGATTCGGCCCTTGTTGATGATCAGCACGCGGTCGCAGATCTGCTGGGCCTCAGTGAGGATATGAGTGGATAGAAGCACCGTCCGTTGCTTGCCAATCTCGCGGATAAGGTTGCGCACCTCAACCACCTGGGCGGGATCGAGGCCTATGGTCGGCTCATCCAGTATGAGGACCTCCGGATGATGAATCAGCGCCTGCGCCAAGCCGATCCTCTGGCGCATGCCCTTTGAGAGACTCCCGATGTAGCTTCCGGCACGGCTATCCATGCCAACCAGCTCAAGAGTTTCAAGCGCGCGATCCTCAGCCTCAGGGAGTCTCCGCAGATCGGCCATGAAAGTCAAGTACTCCACAGCTGTCATGTCTGTGTATAAGGGAACCGTCTCCGGGAGGTAGCCGACGCGCTTACGCACCTCCAGCGACTCTTCGACGACGTCGAAGCCAGCTACCTGGGCACTGCCTTCCGTCGGCGGCATGTAGCCGGTGAGGATGCGCATGGTCGTGGTCTTTCCTGCGCCATTGGGCCCCAAGAATCCAACCACCTCGCCCTGCCTGGCCTCGAACGTAAGGTCAGAAACGGCCCGACGCGCACCATAGTCCTTTGTGAGCCCCTGGACTTTGATCATTGGCACTCCTCAAGTATGGATAATTGCGAAACAAAGGGCACAGCGCCGGAGGGCGGCAGTGCCCAATTTTGTATCGAAGAATACTATACAATAGTCACTCAACTGACGTCAAGTCGCGGCACAGATTCTAATGAAATGCTAATATGCTCAGATCTGGAGAACCCAGTGTTGTCGGCGCGGACGCCGCGCAAGCGGTTGAGTGTATGAAGAGAAAATGACCGAAAGACTGTACTTGCTGGACGGATACCTTCGCGAGTTTGACGCGGTGGTCACGCAAGCGGATGCTGTCCAGAAGACTGTGATTCTCGACAGGACGGCATTCTTTCCCGGTGGAGGCGGCCAGCCCGCCGATGCAGGCACGCTGGCGCAGTCGGCAGTAGTTAAGATGCATCGCTCAGCCGGAGAGATCGAGCACGTGCTTGACGGAGGACTGCCGGCGATCGGTGATCGTGTTCACGGCATTTTGGATTGGGATCGGCGATACAGCCTCATGCGAACGCACACTGCAATGCACATTCTCTGTGGAGTGGTCTTCCGCGACTATGGTGCCCTCGTCACGGGCGGGGAGATGGAGCGCCTTCATGGCCGAATGGATTTTGAGTTCGAGCGAATGGAGCGCAGCCTCGTGGCAAAAATCGAGAAAGCGGTCAATGAAGAAGTCACCTTGGCCCGTCAAGTACGCGTTCGGATATTGCCGCGGGAACAAGCCTTCGAGATACCCGATCTGATCCGCACAAAAGTGAATCTCCTTCCACCGGGGATGACCGAAGTTCGAACGGTGGAGATCGTGGGCTTGGACCTCCAAGCTGACGGCGGCACGCATGTACTAAATACTGGGGAGGTCGGTGCTGTTCGTATAGTCGATTACAAGAGCAAAGGAGCCGCCAACAAGCGAATCTACCTGGAGCTAGAGTAGAGAGGGCCAGCCTCTCCCCGTCGACGCCTACGGATGCGATAGAGTTGGAGGCGCTCATCCTGCGATGCAGGAACATGTACAATTAGACATGCAGGCAACCGATGCCTTGCCTGCATCAGACGTGAGAGGAGAATGGGATATGAAATTGCGTAGCATTTCGGTGTTTCTCGGCATAGCCGCACTGCTGTTGGCGATCATTGCCTGCTCCACTTCTTCGACAACACCGGGCTTATCGAATATCCGGATGACCACAGACGATACAGGCAAGACCCCGACCAGTTCGTATGCCCCGGGCGACGAATTTTTCGTCTTCGCGGATATATCTGGCCTGCAGGCGGGCCAGACAATCGAAGCCAAGTGGTACGCTGTAAATGTCGAAGGAGTGGACGCCAATTCGGAGATAAACACTTCGGACTACTCCTATGAGTCCAACGTTGCCTATGTGTACTTTCAGTTGACCACCTCAGATGGTGGTGATTGGCCGCCGGGATCCTATCGCGTGGAACTTTACCTGGATGGGACGAAGGTGGGTGAGCAGGGTTTCACTGTTCAGTAGGTTTTGCTGGAATCGCAAGCAGGCGGGCGCCCAGTTGGCGCCCGCCTGCTTTTCTAGTCATGGGCCATAGGCGTCGACGCGGGAGCCCTTGTATCGGCGACTCTCGACAAGTGTTCGGGTAATCTCCAGATTCGAAAGCGAATGCGACTCAAGGCAGACCTAGTATTGTTGCTCGTTGCAGTCCTGTGGGGAGCAGCATTCGCGGCACAACGCATTGCCGGTCTCATGGGCAGTGTGCATTTCTTTAACGCGGCCCGATTTCTCTTGGGCGCGCTATGTCTCCTGCCATTTGCATGGAGGTCCAGGCCAATAAAGGGCCAAGTCTTGTGGAGTTCGGTCGCAGGAGTGATCCTTTTCGTCGCCAGCTCTCTGCAGCAAGTCGGTCTTCGCACAACTGGCGCTGGAAACGCAGGTTTCCTCACCAGCCTTTACGTTGTGTTCGTTCCATTTGTCTTGTTTCTGGGCTGGAGAGAGAGGCTACAAGCGCTTTCCGTGTTTGCGGTATTCATGGCAGCATTGGGATCGTACCTACTATCCACCGGCGGTGCGTTTCAGATGCATTGGGGGGACCTGTTGGAACTCGCTGGCGGCCTAGTGTGGGCACTCCACGTGGTCCTCCTGGGCAAGTTCGCTTCACGGTATGACGCCGTCGCATTTTCCGCAGGGCAGATGATCGTATGCAGCGCATTGAGCTGGATAGCCGCCGCGGTCTTGGAAACACCAGCGCTGCCAGTCGATCCCAACCTGCTGGGATCGATTCTGTTTACGGCTGTCATCTCGCTTGGGCTGGGGTACACCCTCCAAATTTGGGCCCAGAAACACACACCGCCTGCGGACGCGGCTCTAATTCTGAGTCTGGAGTCAGTATTTGCCGCGGGTGGCGGGGTGTTGGTCCTTGGGGAGCGCTTTGCTCCTATTCAAATCATCGGTTGTGTGATCATAGTCCTGGCTGTGATCATGTCTCAAGCTAGGGCATGGGTTAGAATTTCCCACACCGGGGCGGTGGAACAATAAGGTCCCGATGGCGGAAGCGCGGTCACTGGAGTGCGATGGACAACGCGGGCAGTCAGCCGGCACTTGGAGTCGCGGCGAATCAGCGTCGCGGGGCACTTGAAGTGCATACGAGGCCGTGGCTCGGGATGCGATCAGCCTGTCCCCATCTCGAGGAATCGCTCCGAAATGCTGGCTCTTTCAGATTGCGGGGGCGGTCCGTGACGGCCGTATTCCCGGTCTCGCGGCTGAGGCGCGGATGATCAGGCGCAAACGCCCACCTTTGAGGGGGAGAGAGCTTATCGTGCTAGTGGGGATGGGCATCCTTGTCCTTGCCATCCTGTCCGGGCTGTTATACGCTGACGTCCGTTGGAGTTCCATGATCTCAGGAGGCGGCCGTTTCTATTCGTCTTGGGCGGCCGCGCGGACATTTCTTGTCAGGGGCGGGGAGCCATATGGAGCGACGAGTGCTTTTGAGGCGCAGGTGTTGGCATATGGTCGACCTGCGCACCAAGATGAGAATCCGTACTGGTTGGACCTTCCATTCTTTCTCCTGCCGTTCTATTTTCCCATTGCACTGGTGCCGGATGCAACTCTAGCCCGAGGCCTATGGGCGCTTGCGTCACAACTTGCGCTGGTCGGTGCAATGCTTCTGACGATGCGAGTGATTGAGTGGAGTCCACCTCGGCTCGTGGTGGTGCTTTCAGCCGTAACACTTGTCTTCAGCTATTATTCGGTAGCTGCTTTGATCGAGGGCAGTGCCGTCATTTTCCTTTGCCTCATCTACATCTCCATGCTCTGGGCGCTCAAAGAGGCGCGTGACGAATGGGCAGGAGCGCTTGGCGCGCTTGGCCTTTTCCTGTGGGAGGCCGGGCTCGTGTATCTATTGTTCATCACATGGCGCGTTTTTCACGATCGAAGGTGGCGCGTGCTCGCCGGCTTCGGCATGGCGCTGGCGATTTTGTTGCTCATAGCATTCCTGCTCGACCCCGGATGGTTTATGCCCTTTTTGATCGCCAGCGTAGGCATGCTGCGCTCCAACGCCGGAATCAGCAGTTCTGCCGCGCTCCTCAGGCTCGTTCCGGATGGCGGACGGGCAATCGCACGGGTGTTGTCGATTCTTATGAGCGGCATGATCCTATATGAGTGGGCTATCAGCCGTGGTGCCGATTTCCGTGGCTTCACATGGACCGCTTGCCTCGTTCTGGCTGCGACGCCTCTCTTGGGCATTCGAACCGAGCTTTCCAACCTGGTCGTACTGATTCCAAGCCTTGCCCTGATCTTCTCGGTGGCAATTCAGAAAGGATCTCGATATGGATGGTTCGGCGTTCTCTTCATGGCTGCATCGTTCGTGGTGCCTTGGTTGCTGCGAATGACGACAGCCGGCAAGACGGCCGAAGGCGACCTGCTTTTCCTGTTCCTTCCGTGCCTGACGGTCATGGGGCTTTACTGGATTCGCTGGCGATTTCTGCGCCCGGCGAGAACCTGGTTGGATGAGGTCCGGGCAGCTGGAGGCTAGTGTCGTCAGAGGGATTGGATTTCTCGAGGCGGTCTGAGGCAGTGAGTATGGGTTGGCGCTCGAATGTCTTGCTCGCCATCTTGGGCATCGCCACTGCGCTATTCGTAGCTCAGTTTCAGCGATTTCCGGGCTACCTGGATTCGGATTTTTACTTCGGGGGCGCGCTGCAGCTAGCAGATGGAAAAGGCTTCTCCGAGCCGTACTTGTGGAACTACCTGGACGATCCAAAGGGTCTTCCGCATCCCTCCCATGCATATTGGATGCCCCTAGCTTCAATACTGGCGTCGGCGGGCATGTTCCTTACGGGACACCCGGACTATGCATCAGGTCGACTGGGATTCATCGCACTGGCTGGCGCCGCGCCCGTCGTTACTGCGGCGCTGGCGTACGCGATCAGTCGGCGCCGCGAACTGGCGATTATCTCTGGCCTGCTCGCGGTGTTTTCTGCGTACTACGTGCCTTTCATGTCCGTGCCAGACAATTACGGGGTCTACATGGTCCTCGGCGCACTCTTTCTTCTATTGCTTGAACGACTGCGGATGACCTCTTTTCTCTCCCTTGGGCTGGTGGCAGGCATGATGTCGCTTGCCAGGAGCGACGGGATTCTATGGCTGGTCCTGGCATGGCTTGCAGCACTCCTGCTGCCACTAAGGCCCCACAAAATGGATCACCAGACGGGCCCCAGCGATTCCCTTCGTCAGTCTGCAGACCGCGCGTCCCGCATGGGGATGGCCGCGGCCGGATTCCTGATCGTCATGCTCCCTTGGTATCTGCGCAACTACGCAGTGCACGGTACTGTCATGGCACCCGGCGGGGGTCACCTTCTGTGGCTGACGGCGTACGATGAGACATTTATCTACCCCGCTGCCCAGCTCACGTTGTCGCGCTGGCTGGAAACGGGCATCGCGGCAATCACCTCGGCGCGACTGGCCGCGCTTCGCTGGAACTTGCTGAATGCGTTTGCCGCGCAAGGTGAAATATTCCTCTTGGCCTTCATACTCATTGGAGCGTGGCGTCTCAGAGATGATCCCCGAGTTCGTGTCGGCGGCATGGGCTGGCTGGCGCTGCTCTTGACAATGACACTGATATTTCCCTATGCGGGCTCGCGTGGGGGCTTCTTTCATGCCGGTGCTGGATTCCAAAGCCTGTGGTGGGCCTTGGCGCCGATAGGCCTTGATTCTGTCGTAGCAGCCGCGCGGAAGCGCGGTTTGTTCACGCCGCAGGCACCTGTCATCTTTCGTTGGGCGCTCGTGGCATTGGCGGTGGTGTTGAGTGCCGCCATTGTGCGCATCCGAGTCCTGCCCGGGTGGGGCGAGGGCGAGCAATACTATCCAACTATTGATGACTTTCTGCATCGGTCAGGTGCACGGGCTGGCGAAGTTGCCATGGTCCGCAATCCGCCCGGATACTATGTGATGACTGGCCGAGCCGCGATTGTTGTCCCTTATGCGGACGCCCAAGGCATCTTGGCCGCCGCACGGCGCTACGACGCGCGTTACCTCATTATCGAGACGGCAGGCGCGGCCGGTCCGATCAAGAGCGTCTACGACGACCTTGGCAGCCAGGTTTTTGTGTATCTGGGAGAGGTAGATGGTACCCGCATCTTCCGCGTCGAGCCATAGGCTCTCCCCCCGCGATTACTTGGCCCTGGCCGTAGCGTCCCTCGCCGGCATGGCGCTTTACTTGGCGTCAAGCTCCGCGGTCTATAGATTGGGCTTCCCCCTGGACGATTCGTGGATCCATGCGACGTATGCGCGGAACCTTGCGGTCAATGGCGACTGGGCGTTCCAGCTCGGGCAGAGGTCCGCCGGCTCGACTGCGCCATTCTGGACTCTGCTTCTCGTGCCCGGCTACTCCGTGGGGCTTGCACCGCTTTTCTGGAGCTATGTCCTCGGGCTACTCACGCTTATCGCACTTGGAACGATCGTTGAGATCGCCTTACGGCGGCTCACGGTCACCTACCGACCCAAGATCCCATGGTTCGGATTGTTTCTCTGCCTGGAGTGGCACATGCTTTGGGCAGCGGCCTCAGGCATGGAAACGCTGACCCACGCGACGATTGCTACATTGATCATCGCCACGTTGATCTCAGGCTCCAGGAGGTATGCTCTCCTGGGACTGCTAGTCGGAGTGAGCGTGTGGATCCGGCCCGATGGGTTGACACTAATTGGGCCCGTCGTGGCCGTTCTGTTGTTGGAGCCCGCAGATCGACCCAGGCGTGTGTGGAATCTTATTGGGTTTGCCATTGGATTTGGAGCCCTTTTTGTTCCCTACATATGCTTCAACCTATGGCTCTCAGGCACGCCTATGCCCAACACCTTTTACGCCAAGCAAGCTGAATACACCGCATGGCAAGCGCGAGCGTTTATTCCAAGGCTGGGATCCGGGCTGTTGCAGCTGTCCACTGGACCCTTCGTGCTATTGTGGCCGGGCCTTGTTTATTCCGCACTCCGGGTGGTGCGGTCGCGGAATGTGGCCCTGGGCGCGTCCATCCTCTGGTGCATTGGATATGTTCTGATCTATGCAGCGCGCCTGCCCGCGTACCAACATGGACGCTACCTAATGCCAGCCATGCCGGTCCTCATTCTGTTCGGTTTCCTGGGCCTGCTGAGTATCACCGAGCAGGTTCGCCCTGCAAACTCGCGTCGCATTCTTTTGTCCGTCTGGCAGGCATCTTTGGCCGTGGTTTCCGTCGCTTTTGTGGTGCTGGGAGCACGCGCCTACGCGGCAGACGTGGCATGGATCGAGTCGGAAATGGTGGACACAGCCCGGTGGAGCGTCTCGCACCTCCCCACACGGGCCGTTCTTGCAGCGCACGATATCGGCGCGTTGGGCTATTTCGATTCGCACAAGCTGGTCGACCTGGCGGGCCTGGTGTCGCCCGAAGTCATACCCTTCATACGTGACGAAACGCGGCTTGCAGCACTGCTGGACGACCGCAAAGTTGGATACCTGATCGCGTTCCCAAGTCTCTACCCACGGCTGGCGGCTGACTCGAGAGTAGTGCATACAAGTGGAGGGCGCTTTTCTCCGCCAGATTTGGGCAGCATGACGATTTACTGCTGGCGCTGCCGATGAGCCATCGAAACGCAGTAGCGCGCGCATATCTAGATTGTGGGCCGCCAATTCTTTCATGCTATACTCCACGCAGGGCAGGCTGAGAGACCACTGTGAACAAAGTCACACTACTGGTAATTGACGATCACCCGCTTTTCCGACAAGGCGCCATCGACGCGATCTCGCTGGAGCCGGATATGAAGGTGATAGGCCAAGCCTCAACAGGTGAGAACGCGGTTGAAACGATCCGCACCCTGAAGCCGGCGGTTGTGCTTTTGGACGTCAATCTGCCGGGCATGAACGGGCAGCAGATCGCGCATCAGGCGACCCTGGAGAAACTGAAGGCTCGCATCGTTCTAATGAGCGGTTACGACGACGTGGAACAATCGCTCCACGCGGCCATGGCGGGTGCCGCCGCCTACTGCGCAAAGGATATTGATCCCAAGGGCCTGATACGCACCATACGCGAAGTTGCCGAGGGTCAGTTCGTTTTTGGTGGGCAGGCAATGAGCCGGCGCGAACTGCAGAAATGGATCGAAGACCAGATCGAAGCCGCGCCGCGGCCATATAGCGAGCCCGGCAGTCCTTTTCACCCGCTTTCGGAACGTGAGATGCAGGTACTAGAATCTGTAGTCACGGGCCTAAGCAACAAGGAAATTGCCAGTCAACTCGGGATCAGTCATCAAACCGTGAAGAATCACGTGACGTCAATTCTACGCAAGTTCGGGGTTGAGGATCGGACCCAGGCCGTAGTGTACGCCCTGAAGCATGGATGGGTACGACTTAAGACATCCGGAGTCCGAACCGAGGGTAGGGGGACATGAACCCAGAACCACAACTTGCGGCTGGGGCAGCCATGGATGCCCAATCGGAGCTCACCGAGACCCAGCGGGCACTGCGCGAGATCAGCCTCATGATCGAGCAGAGCCAGACTGAACTTGGCAAGCTTGCGCAACGCAACGCATCCATCACCTCCCATTTACAGCAAGTTCAGGCGAAGATCGAACAGACACCCTCGGCCGAAGTACGCATGGCCTACGATGCTGCCCTCGATGCGCAGCAGAGACTGTTTGTCATGCGCGGTCAATTGGACAAGCTTCAGAGTGACAAGAAACACCTGGAGAGGTACAGGGCGGCCCTTGAACGGATCACGCACAGTGCCGGCGCGTCCGCGGGGGCAACTGCCGCCTCAAGCAAGGGGCCGGTGGGCGAAATCGAAATGGTCGTCAATGCCCAGGAGGCCGAGCGACAAAGGCTCTCGCGGCAAATGCACGATGGACCGGCGCAAGCCATGTCCAATTTCATCCTGCAGACCGAGATTGCAATGCGTCTGCTGGACGCTGATCCCAAGAAGGCTAAAGATGAATTAGGGAGCCTCAAAGGATCCGCGTTGGGGACGTTCCAGATGCTGCGGAACTTCATCTTCGAATTGCGGCCGATGATGTTGGATGACCTGGGCTTGGCTCCAACTGTGGGCAGGTATGTGGACGCTTTCAAAGAACAGAACGGGATCGACATCTCGGTGACAATAACCGGAACGGAACGACGACTTGAGCCCTATCTCGAGATCATGATATTTCGCGCGATTCAAGAGCTCCTCGGGAATGCAGCTCGACACAGCCAGGCCGCCAGCGTCAAGCTGCAGGTCGACATGGGCAATGACGCGGTCCGCGTCAGCGTCGACGATAATGGCAGGGGGTTTGATCCCGAGGCAGCAGGGGGAAACGCGAGCTTGGGCCTGAGGCTGATCAAAGAGCGCGCAGAGATGCTGGGGGGCACATTCAGCGTCGATTCAGCTGTAGGGAAGGGCGCCCGGATCGTCTTTACGGTGCCCGTGCATTCCTAGCGCGGTCTCAGCCCTTGGATGGATCCGTTGCCCGGCCCCGCTGCCGCTCTCTCCTGACAACTTCGGCCACCGCACGCACGTGCGCCGGCGTTGATCCGCAGCATCCTCCGATTACGCGTGCCCCCAGACCGATTGCCGCGAGCGCAAAGCCAGCCATGTCAGCTGGCGTTACGTCATAAACGGTATTCGCCCCATCCATCCGTGGCAGTCCGGCGTTGGGCTTTGCCCATATGGGAAGGCCCGAGCTAGCCGCGGCGTATTGGGCCAGGACAGCCAAAGCATTTTCCAGAGTCGTGCCACAATTGACGCCGATCATTTCTGTCCCCAATTCCTTGAAAGTCACTGCGGCTGCCTCGGGTTTGACACCCATCATCGTTCGAGTACCGCGATCGTAGCTGAACGAAACGACGACGGGAAGTTCGGTGACGCTCCTGACAGCTTCCAGAGCCGCCTTGGCTTCATCCATGGCAAAATGCGTCTCCAAGACGAGGAAATCGACTCCGCCCTCTGACAATGCCTGCGCCTGCTCTGCGTAGGCGCTGGTCGCTTCTTGAAAAGTTATTGGACCGAGCGGCGTCAGGAGCTGTCCCAAGGGGCCCATCGAACCGCCCACTAGTACCGATGGCCTTGAAGCGGTGGCCTCGCGTGCCAGCGACGCCGCCGTCTGATTGATTAGGCGGACCTGCGCCTCGTGCCTCGAACCCTTCATGCGCAGACGGCTTCCGCCGAAAGTGCATGTGAGGATGAGATCCGCTCCGGCGTCAACGAAGGCCTTCTCCAATGCAAGGATCCGTTCGGGATGCTCAATCAGCCAGTCCTCTGTGTGAACACCCGGGGGCAGGCCCATGGCTTGCAGGTTAGTGCCAGTTGCCCCATCTGCGACCAGGAGACGCTCATCCGCAAGCCGATGCAGAAATGTATTCAAATTTGCCTCCCTGGCTGCTCGTGCGGCTCAGGAAATGCGAGCGACTTGATGAAGCGATCCTGAAATGCCGGGTCCGCGGGAAGTTCATGGCGCGTGACGCGTGCGGCCACCTCCGGTGCCTCTCTCCGTTTCTCGAGATTCAACAAGGCAATCCGGGCGCCGTCGCCAGCCGCGTTTCCGACCACGAACACCTTATGCAAGTCCATGCGTGGGAGCATCCCGATGGCCATCGCGTTGCCCTTGTCAATGTAGGAGCCGAACGCGCCGGCTAGTAGTAGCTTATCGGGTGCATCGATCCCCAATAGCTCCAGTAATGCCTGTGCCGCAACGAACAGGGCGCTCTTCGCGAGTTGAATCTGGCGGATATCCTTTTGCGTAAGGCAGATATCGATTCCCGTGCTAGCTTCGCCCGCCCAGGCGATCACAAACTCCCGGCCGCTGATGCCATTGCGTATCCTTCCATTGGCAGCTCCGACTTCCAATAGTCTCCCGGTGGAGTCGATGACGCCCGCGCGGAGAAGCTCGGATACTGCATCGATCACGGCGGAGCCGCACATGCCCCTCGGCGAGCCAGCACCCCATTCGGTCTCGCCGACGATCTTCCATTCCGTCTCCATCGACAAGGCGTTGATGTGAATATGCTCAATCGCCCCGGGCGCCGCCCGCATTCCATGCTCGATATGTGCACCTTCAAGCGCCGGACCGGTCGGGGTCGAGGCACAAAAGAGCTGCTTGCTGTTGCCCAGGATCAACTCGGCGTTTGTGCCGATATCTATGATCAGCCAATTCTCGGCCTGACTGTGTGGTTCCTCCGCGAGCAGCACACCGGCAGTATCGGCCCCGATGAAGGATGCAATGGAAGGGAGCACGTGAACATTGGCGGACTTGTTGACCACCAATCCCAATGCGCGCCCCTTTATATCAATCGAGTGCGAGGTTGCCGGGGCGAATGGCGCCATCCCCAGAAATTTGGGAGGGAGATCAAGGAACAGATGCTGCATCGTCGTATTGCCGACCATGACGAGCTCCATGACATCGGCCGCCGAGATATTTGCACTTGCGCATGCACGCACCAGCAGCTGGTTCACGGCCTTGATGATGCACTTGTGCAGCCGCTGGAGCCCATCGGGATCTGTAGCGGTGAATTGAATCCGCGACATCACATCCTCGCCGAATGCAATTTGAGGATTTGCATCCGATTCGGTTGCCACAACCGCGCCGGTCATCAGATCGCAGAGGTACAGAGCAACTGTGGTCGTCCCAACGTCGACGGCTGCGCCGAAAAGCCGATCATCGAACCCCGGCTCCACTCGAACCACCTCCCGATCCTGCCAGACTGTAACAGTGACGCGCCAGTTCGAAGCTCGCAGAGTTGCCGGCAGCTCCTGAAGGCACCGGTAGTCGATGGTCAGATCACGCGCACTGGGTAAACCTGTTTCGCCGGAGCGCACCAGACCGATGGATGTCGCAGTTCCACTTGCGAGACGGCCCCAGTCCGCTTTTGGATTCGCTAAACTTGGAGCGCTCATCTCCACGAGGTACTTACGCAGCGACGGCCGCACCTCGATATACCTCTCATTAGCAGACTTTCGAACGACCTGCCGAGCAGTCAAGCTTTCTTCAGGGACAGTCACAACGACATCGCCGATCACTCCGGCTTGGCACGCGAGACGCACTCGCCGAGGATTCCATCCGCGCCGGGCCCAAAGGTCATGGCGGCTCGCCACGTAGTCCTGCTCCGCTGACCGGGCAGGTGAAAGATGGTCCACCGTTGATTCGATCCCATGCGCCGCGAAAACGCCCTCCTCCACCAGGACCTTGCACTTCCCGCACGTGGCATTTTCTGCGCAGATGGACTCAATGGCAACGCCAAGCCCACGAAGAGCTGTGCGCAGGCTGGTTCCCGAGGGTACATGGCCGCTGCGGCCCGATGGAAGGGCGACGACCCTAGGATTACCTGTCATGCAGGAACGGCACTGCCTTCCTTCTCACGGAGACCTTCCGCGGTGCGGAAGTATTTGATGAAGCGCATGGCGAATTCATCGCGTCCCAGCAGAACGTCGCCGGCCCGAGCGGTGGAGCCTAGTTTCACCGGATCCGTGATCGCGCAGGTTGCGCCCGCCTGAATCCCCATGGCCAGGAAGGCCTGATTCAAAGTATGCCGGTCTGGCAGACCAAAGGAGACGTTGCTGGCGCCAAGGTTTACGTTCGTGCCGAGCTTCTCGCGAATGAGCGTGATTGTCTTGAGAGTGATGGCAGCGGCTTGGCTGTCGGAACCGACTGTCATTACAAGTGGATCGATGATGACATCCTCCGGAGGTATGCCGAGCTGGGCAGCGCGCTCCACGATCAGAGTTGCGGCGGCGAGCCGTTCCTCGGCCGTCTTAGGGATCCCGGAGTCCAGGATGGTTAAGCCGATCACTGAGGCCCCGCGATCTTTGACGATTGGAAGGATCGCGTCGAGTTGCTTGCGCTCCGCGTTTACGGAGTTCACAAGTGGTTTGCCGGGGCTGGCATTTAACCCCGCAGCCAGGATTTCGGCCTTGCCGGAATCGATGCACACAGGAACGTCCACCGCTTGTGTCACGGCCTCGACAACGCGTCCGATCATGCTGATTTCATCAAGCCCCGGGACGCCGACATTCACGTCGAGCAGGTCCGCCCCCCACGCGACCTGCCTGGTCGCTAGATTCCTCACCAGCTCGAGATCACCCGCTTGTAAAGCGGCGGCCAGCCTCTTGCTTCCGGTCGGGTTGATCTTCTCCCCAATGATCGTGAATGGGCGATCGGGACCAATCACCACTTTGCGCGAGCTGCCCTCCAGTATTGTATGCATCGCACTCCTCTTCCACTTCTTAGCTACTCTCGATGGGCGAGATCCCGACTGCTCGACATTTTGGTGTACATCCGGATCAAACTGGTACAGGAATGTGTGCCATCCCGGCTTCCGTCGCCAGCGATTGCATTCTCCGCGACAACTCCACCTCGTATTCAACTGCAATGGCTGGCCGCACATAGGCGCGCAGCAGTTCTTCCGTGCGGAGCTTTGCGCGAGCGAACGTATCTATGCTGCCGGCAGTCTGCCAGCCCCTCATCGAATCGCGGTCGATGATCGCCGACGGCAGGTATTGCTCCTCGTGGAATAGATCTCGCGTGGCCTTCTGCTTCAAGAAATCTCCCCGAAAATTGATGCCCTCAAAAAACGTCGTCGCCAATGGACCAGCCCTTACCTGCAGACCAGCCAGGAGGCGCTTGGACATGGCAATCGCCTCGGCATCGATTACCAGCTTCTCGGCGCTCTGACACGCCAGAAAATCCAGCATTCCCGCGCCCGAGATCATGTTGATGCCTGCAAGCGCCCCAATGAGAGCTGTCATGCCGCTTTCCAAGCCAGCTTGAGCATCCACAAGTTTGGAGTCACTGGCGCCAAGGTAGCAGTGGGTGGGCAAACCGAGTGACTTACCGACTTGCGCATAGGCAGCATCTATCATGGCTGTCTCAACAGCGCCCATTGGCGTGGTTCCCTTGCGCATATCGAAGATCGCTGGCGCGCCGCCCCAAACGATGGGCGCACCTGGATTTGCCAGTTGGTGAATCGTTATGCCGCTGAGGCACTCGGCCGCGTGCTGTGTGATGGCGCCCAGGAGAGTGACCGGCGCGGCTGCGCCGGCAAGCGGCATGGAAACAATTTCTGCCGGCACACCCGCTGAAGCGAGGGTAATCAGGTTGTCCGCACCAAAGCTGCTCCAGATCAAGGGTGGAGACGGACATACGTCGAAGACTCCTTGCGGGCATGCAGCAAGCTCCTTGCGCCCACCGGCTAATGAAGCCAGCATGTCGATCATGGCCTCGAGCGTGTTGATAGAGAAGGCCCCGGTGACGATCGGCTTGATGGAGTGCATCAACACAATATAGAGACGGTAGAGATCTCCAACTTCCTTCGGGACGTCATCGCAAATGACCGCCGTGGATTGAGCGTCATATTCCGACAGTTGCTCAGCAATTTTCACCAGCCGCACGAGATCCTGAGTACGGGGCGACCGATGCTGTAATGTATCTGGATCAAGTACATGCACCGCAGAAGAACCGGGATCGAACTGCACCGTCTCTCCACCATACGTGACCGCGCGCCGGCCCACCCGATCATATAGGTAAAAAACTTTCGGAGTGGACTCCAGCGCGGTGCGGGCGATCTGCTCGGAGATCCTGACAATTCCGGCACTCGAGTCCACCTGGGCCCCCGCGTCCTTCAGCAGGATCTGTGCCCGATTGGATAAGACCTTGATACCCGGCTCGGACATGAGCTGAAATGCCTCATCCAGCACACGCGTCACGAGCGCGGGGGAGAGCAAGTCGATTCGCGGTTGCATCACACCTTCGCCTCCGCTCGAGATCATTTCAAAGACTGGACTGCTCAGGAGTCATTGGTGCCCCTTCGATGGTGCCGATAATCGCCCCGAGTTCCCGGCTCAATTTCCCATCGAGCGGCTCGGGCTGATGTTCTGTCAGAATTCGACGGGCCTTCTCCAGGGCCCAATCCCGCGCATCATCGCGCTTTGCTTCCCAATCGGTATAAGACCGCCGATCCATGAACTCCGGGATAAAGAGATCGCGCATATGCTGACGGGTGTGCTTCTGAGTGAGGAAATTGCCGGACGGACCGACGGCGGCTATGGCCTCCAGTGCCAGAGTTTCATCGTTTACGACGATGCCCTGCATCATTTTCTGAACTGTGGAGAAGATCTCGCAATCCATCATCATTTCTGCGTAGGACCAAATGCGACTTCCATGAAGAAAGCCGACGCCGAGGAGCATATCGGCCATCGACGCGCCAGCCATGAAGGTTGAGAGTCCGTTTTCCAGTCCAGCTTGCCAATTGGGTTCCTTTGCACCCGTGGCGAATGATCCCATGGAGAGGGGGATCTTGTAGAAATCTGCGAGAGCATTCGTCGCCCCGCCGAACAGGAAATCCTCCGGCCCGCCGCCCGTATACGCTCCAGTCCGAATGTCCGAGGCTGTTTGGGCTGCAGCATAGAACACAGGTGCTCCCGGATGAGCGAGCTGGAGCAGTGCTGTACCAGCAACGACCTCGGCGTTGCCGACTGCAAGTGTTCCCGCGAGAGTGGCCGGGCCGGTCGTCAGGCATGCGGACATGGTCATGAAACCGGTGGGGACACCAGCCTCGGCGGCGAGGAGGGCTGCATCCAGCGATCCACCGTCGTGACCGAGCGGCGATGCCGTGCATTGCATCAGCGAGAGGATTGGGCGCCTCCGCAGGGCGTTACTGCCGCCGGCGATCATCTGAGCCATCTCAATGGCCGCGCGAGCTTCAAGCTCGCTATATATGCTCTCCGTCTGAACGTGCTTTGTTGAATTCTCCCAAATTGCCTTGATTTCGTGGAGGCCGCGTGTCCGTGCCGGGACGTCTTGCGCGGAAACTGGCACCCAGTGGAAGGCGATCTGCTCAACCGCATCAGCGATACGCGCAATATCCCGCACGTCTTGCAGCCGGGAGGTCCGCCGCGTGCCACTCCCGATATCCAGGACCTCTACTCCGCATCCGTCCGTTCCAAGGTAGACATGATTTCCATCCAGGGGAAGGTCCTGAGTCGGAATGCGCGCAGCAAGCGGGTATTCGGGTGGGCAAGTCTTGAGGGCAGTCTCGATCAGGGTGGCCTTCGCCTTAACAACCTTACGGACAAAGTCCACGTCAGCGCCCGCTTGTGCCCAAATCTCAAGGGCGCGGTGCGACGGGAAGCGTACGCCAATCGTCTCGATGATCTGTAGGGTGGCCTCGTGGATACGCCGAACCTCGCCGGCATTTAGTATCTCGATTTTCAGTTTGGGATCCGAGATCGACGCTATTTGACCTGACATGTTACCTCTTCGGCTAGCCCAATTCACTGCGGGCGCACACTCCTTGACGCGACGGCCGTCCCATCATGTGGTACTGACGAGCTTGCGCGCCAGCGCCACGGCGCCAATGGCGTCCTCTGAATACCCGTCTGCACGTATCGTGGCGACCCAGTCACGCGTAACGGGCGCACCGCCCACCATTACCTTAATGCGTTGACGAAGCCCCTCTTTCTCGAGCTCCTCAATGACCTCCCGTTGCCGTACCATGGTTGTGGTCAGGAGGGCGCTCATTGCGAGGATGTCGGCATTCACATCCAAGGCCTTGCCAATCAGTTTGTCCCCAGGGGTGTCGACGCCAAGATCATGAACCTCGAATCCTGAAGCACTCAACATTGTGGCCACCAGCGACTTGCCGATTTCGTGGATATCTCCCTCAACCGTGCCGATCACAACTCTCCCCAGAATCTGCCGCTGTGCACCGCGCTTCTTGAGTTCCGGATCTAAGGTGGATACTGCAAGCTTCATGGCCTCGCCTGCCATGACGAGCTCAGGCAGGAAGGCCTCTCCGCGCCCAAAGGCATCGCCGACCGTATTGACCCCTACAACGAAGCCTTTGGAAATCGCCTCAAGCGGATCCAGGTCCGCCGCTATGGCCGCTTTGGCCAGCCCGACGGCGGCGTCTGAATCTCCATCAATGATGCTTTGTGCCATTCTCTTGAAGATGTCCTCGGTCATGTCGTCTCCTTGTCGAATACATCGGCTGGCGCCTCGGATGCGCCCAACCACTGTCGCGCACACGCCTCTCGCTCTGCCAGCGCCTCATGGGATATACCAAGGTAGCGTTCGAGCTCGCGCCCACGCATGACAACGTGTTCCAGCGCCATTTGTACGGCGCGCCCCGGATTCCGCGCGGCAATGGCATCCACGATGCCAATGTGCTCCTGGTGTTCGACGCGGAGGCTCTCCTCAAGGAGCGTGGGATTTCGGTATAGATGCTCGTAGAGCATCCAGTCCGGGAATGATTTCAGCACTTGCAGATACGTGATGTGCAAGAGAGCATTGCCACAGCCCTGCACGATGGCGCCGTGGAGAGCTCGGCTTACTTCGCGCTGCCGGGGGAGGTCCCTAAGCTTCAAGAGCGTTGCGCCTTGATCAAGCAGTTCTCGCAGTCCGTGGAGCTCCGGAACCGTGATTCTTGCTGCAGCCATGCCGGCCGCGGAACTCTCAAGCAAAAGCCGTACCTCATAGGAATCAAGGATGTCCGGATCCGAAAGATGCAGGACGCGAACCCCCCGGTATGCCACCCTTTCGGCTAGGCCCGAAGACACAAGGAGATCCAACGCCTCGCGCACCGGCGTCATGCTCACACCCAGTTGGCGAGAGATTTCCTCTTGGCGGAGCCACGCGCCGGCTGGGTATTCTCCGGACAGGATACTCCGGTGCAGGACGTCAAAAACCTCATCCTTCAGGGGCTTTCGGTTGATGGTCGTTCGCTTTGCCTGCATGCCACTGGTCGTCCTAGCCCGTTAACTTCTCGGGCCACCCTAGTCGTGAGAATGCCGTGGCGATCCTCGAACGGCTTCCATGCTTAGGTACCTTCGTATGACGGTAAGGTTGCGCGCATTGTATATTGTATATAATCCGCTCCCCAGTGCCTTTTGGCATGTAGTATGTCATGACCTTGCCAACTGGTAGGGCCTTGCTACCGTAACCTACGGTTCAGTCCAGCGACCTAGGTCAATGAACGGTATCCACTCAAAGTTGTCAAATTAATAAGGAGCGAGGCATGAGACGTGGAGTAACTTTGATTGCAGCTGGAATAACGGCATTTGTGCTGGTCATATCGGTGAGCGTTGTGTACGCCTACCGTGCGATGGCGCTCGCGCGAGTTCAGGAGCCGTCAGTCGGCGCGGCCGAGCCGCCGACCTCGGGGCAGCCCGGCAGTGATTCAGAGACTTCGGCTCCGGCGCTCTCCGCCCGGGATGTGGCCGCGATTGCCAGCACGCTGCTTCAGCGAGACGATGCGTATTCGATTGAACTCGCGGACTGGAATGGCCAGCAGGCCTACAAGGTCACCTTCAGTTCCGGCGACCTCGCCTACATGACCCTGGACGGCAGTCTTCTGGCCTTCGTGCCGGCAAGTTCCTACGTCGCATATTCGAGCGGTGGCGGGGGTGGTGGTGGGAATCACGCTCAATACAATGATGACGAATCCCACGAGGAATTCGAGTCTGAGGGCATCGAAGTGCACGACGCCGAAGATTCCAGTATGGCCAACTGACCTGCAGGCAAGAGGTAGCAAATGCAGAACAAGTCGCGAAATTGGACCGATGTCCGGCTCATCATCTCCTCTATTTCGATTGCGGTGAGTCTCGGATTTTGGGGGGTGATGGCATCGAAGGAGAAAGTGGTGGCATCAGTGGAAGGGGAGGCGTTGCTGCCAAACGGAAGCGCGGGCCCGGCGCCGATGACCGAGGTTCTCGTGCCGGGTCAGGTAATTCTCCTCGGCGCTCCGGCCCCAGCGCCGGCCAGCACTCAACAGAAGTCCAAGCGCAATAGGCGTGGCGACGGTGGCGGTGGAGCCGCGGTTGCCAGCACCGGATCGTCCTGATTCATAATGCAGCGCCTTGATTTCCGGGCCATGGGGAGCACTATGCGCGCCCTGGTGGATAGTCAAGATCCCCAGCCGGCGCTCGAAGATGTTCCAGAATGGTTCGAATCGTGGGAGCAGACGCTCAGCCGCTTCCGTATGGATAGTGAATTGACGCGGCTGAACAAACAAGCTGGAGAGCCGGTAGCAGTAAGTGCGGACCTCTGGGAAGTCTGCGCGGTCTCCATCAAGGCCTACCGCTGGACACGGGGCCTTGTGAGTCCCCTCGTCCTGGAGGCCATGAATCGGGCCGGATATGATCGCGACTTCGAGGGTATTGGAGCAGCAGCCGTTCCGGAACTGATCCCCGGCTGGGATGTACCAAGCGACTCAGCAGCCTTTCCGGAAGACACGTCGGACCCGGCCGATCTCGTGCTAGACGCGCCGACTCGAACTCTTTGCCTGCCGCTTGGAACAGGATTGGACTTTGGAGGAATCGCCAAAGGCTGGGCGGCCGAGCAGGCCGCCCAGCGCCTGGGCCGTTTTGGCCCGGCTCTCATCAGCGCAGGGGGAGATATTGCAGTCAGCGGCCCGCGTGCGGAAGGCGAGCCTTGGGCAATATCGGTCGACGATCCGTTTCATCCAGGATTCTCTATCGAGACTATTTACCTCGAGTCGGGCGGAGTGGCCACGTCAGGCAGAGATCGGAGGCACTGGATCCGATCCGGAAGGTTGAAGCACCACATCATTGATCCAAGAACCGGGGAGCCGGCGGAGACAGATGTTGTCACGGCCACCGTCATAGCTGCCGATGCCATCCGCGCCGAAGCACTCGCCAAGGCCAGCCTTATCCTCGGTGGCAAAGCCGGAATTGAATGGCTGGAGCGGCAGGAAGATGCCGCCGCGCTTGTGGTTCTGGAATCCGGCGATACCCTGTTCACGAGCAGCATGGAGAGCTTTCTGTAGTCGCGACAATCAAACTGGCGGAACCTAGACATGGATAATTCGCAGCCTCAACAGATCCCCGCAGCGACATATGAAAGATCCGGGCTACTGCTTGGCATCTTATTGGCCGTCGGGATCGGCGTGCTTGCCGCGGTGGTAGTCTTGCCCCTCTGGGCACCCAAGCTGGCAGGCACGCTCTTGGGCAATAGCCCAAAAGCGTATTGGTACCTATCTCGCGGCCTCGCGCTAGTGGCGATGGGCCTCCTATGGATCTCGATGGTATTGGGCTTGCTGATCACCGACAAGCTTTCCAAGTCCTGGCCAGGGGCAGCGGCGGCCTTTGCAGTTCACGAATTTGTGAGTCTTCTTGGTATTGCCTTTGCGATCTTCCATGCACTTGTGCTTCTCGGCGACAGATTCATAGGCTACTCGCTCGTGCAAATCCTTATGCCCTTTGCGTCCACCAATTACCGCCCCATTTGGGTTGGCCTGGGACAGATCTGCCTGTATGCCTGGATCCTGATCTCAGCAAGCTTCTACGTACGGAAGCGGATCGGGCCAAACACGTGGAAGCTCATACACTTCGCGAGCTTCTCCACATTTGTGATCGCTGTCTTTCACGGCATAGCTTCGGGAACGGACACCGCGGCTCCTTGGGCTCAGGCGTACTACTGGTTCATGGCGTCGACACTGATCTTCCTGACGGTGTACCGTGTGGCGGCCGCGATCGCCGGACCGGAAAGGCGAGCACCGGCGCTAGCCACGCCTCCAAACAAGATCGAGGGGCAGCGCGCCGGTCAGGGATAGGCTGCTCATTGGTTAACCGGTGTGTTGGAGGCGACTCGATTTCATTGTAGAATGATCGGATGCCCGGGTCCACGAACGTACTCTTCCTTGCCGCCGAGGCAGAGCCGTTCATCAAGGTCGGCGGACTGGGCGATGTCGCCGGATCTCTCCCCCGATTTCTTCGGAGTCTGCCAGCAGAAATAACCCATGGGGCCGTGATTGACGCGCGCCTCGTTCTACCGCTGCATGCCGTGATCCGAGCGGAGCGCCATGGCTTGCGTCCGCTTCTTGTCTTTTCCGTCCGCCGCAATGGGCTGCCCGTCTCAGTGCAAGTGATGTCGGCCCAATTCGACGGGATGCCCGTCTATCTTCTTGATGCCGAGCCGATATCGAGTGTTGGATCCGTCTACTCTATGGATCCCAGCATGGACGGTGAGAAGTATGCTTTCTTTTCGTTGGCGGCACTGGAGCTTACCCGGCACCTGGATTGGCGAGTAAACGTCATACATGCCAATGATTGGCATACCGCGCTGTCGTGCTATGCCCTATTGTTGGGCCGGAGGAAAGGAGAGTACAGCGGCGTAGTCAGCGTGTTGACAGTGCACAATCTCCCCTTCTCGGGCCCGCCATTGGACAAGCAGCTGTCGGAGCTCAACCTGGAAGAAGTCCAGACGGGTCTTCCCGGCTGGGCAAAGTCGCGCCCATTGGCCTTGGGCCTTTGGGCTGCCGATGCGATTGTAGCTGTGTCGCCTACCTATGCCCGGGAGATACAGACGGCTGTTTGGGGGGCCGGCCTCGATCGATACCTACGCGCCCGCCACGAATCGCTGCACGGCATCCTGAACGGCATCGATGCCGAGTCGTTCAATCCAGCCGTAGATCCGGCAATTGGATCCAACTACGGCCTCCCAACCCTCGGTAAACGTAGGGCAAACAAGATTGCCTTGCAGATCCGCCTTGGCCTGCCTGTGGATGCTGACGTCCCGCTGTTCAGCGTGGTTTCCCGGCTTGACCCGCAAAAGGGGATCGACCTGCTGGCGGCGGCCATGCGAAAACTGCGTGACCTGAATTGGCAGGCAGTTGTCTTGGGTACCGGCCTGCCGAGGCTGGAGCGGGCCGTGAAACGACTGGAACAGGAATTTGAGGGCCGCGTCCGCGTAGAGATCCGGTTTGACGCCGGACTAGCACGACAGATCTACGCCGGCGCCGACGCTTTGCTGATGCCTTCGCGCTATGAGCCGTGTGGTCTCTCCCAGATGATTGCCATGCGATATGGTTGCCTGCCCATTGTGAGCTCTGTAGGCGGACTGAACGATTCTGTTGTCGACGGACAAACCGGATTTCACATGGGGTCCCCAACTTCGGCTCGCTTGGCCGTCGCCGTCCGGCGCGCCGTGGGGCTCTTGGCGGATAAGGAGGCCTGGGCGAGAATGCAGCGAGCGGCCATGGCCCAGGACTTCTCTTGGACGGCTTCTGCAAGCAAGTACTTTGGTCTCTACCAGCAGCTGCTCCAGACCGAGCCTCTGCCCGGCGTGTAGGATGGTTTCCGCGTTAGGACCGCGGTCCGGCGGCGTACTGCTTCACCCCAGTTCATTGCCGGGTCCGTATGGGATCGGGGACATTGGTCCCGCTGCCCATGCGTTTATTGACTGGCTTGCTGAGGCGGGCTGCGGTCTTTGGCAAGTCCTCCCGCTTGGCCCCACAGGCTTCGGCAACTCACCCTATCAGTGCCACTCGGTCTTCGCCGGAAATCCTTACCTCATCAGCCCGGATTTCCTACTGCGCGATGGCTGGCTCAGGCCAGAGGATCTTCGGATTCCCCTCTACCTGAGTTCCAACCGTGAAGAGTCTCAAACGAGAGTCGACTATCGGCGCGTTATCACTTGGAAGCTCAGCCTACTGAAGACTGCCTACTATCGGTTCAGGACCACCGCATCGAAATCAAGCAGGGCGGAATCTGAGAAGTTCCAAACTGAGAACGCTGCCTGGCTGGACGACTTCGCGTTGTATATGGCCTTGAAGGCGAGGAACCAGGGAAATTCCTGGTCGCAGTGGGCGATGCCGCTTCGCGTCCGCGAGTCGGGGGCACTCTCTCGGGCACGCCGACAGCTCCACGAAGCCGTCTCGTTTTGGGCTTTTGGACAATTCATGTTCTTCCGACAATGGGTACAGCTTCGAGACCATGCCCGGATGAGAGGCGTTCGCCTCATAGGGGATGTCCCCATTTTTGCTGCGGAGGACAGCTCCGATGTGTGGGCGCATCCTGATCTGTTCTCCCTGGACGAGGCTGGAAGGCCCACTGGCATTGCTGGAGTACCGCCGGACTACTTTGCTCCAACGGGCCAACTTTGGGGTAATCCTTTGTACCACTGGCCCAAACATCTAGAGTCTGGATTCTCGTGGTGGATTGAGCGCCTGCACGCCCAACTTGATCTTGTTGACATGGTCCGTCTGGATCATTTCAGGGGACTCGCAGCTTACTGGGAGATTCCGGCAGGATCAATTACAGCCGAAGGCGGGAGATGGGTGCCGGGGCCCGGGGCCATCTTTCTGGGTGAATTGAAAAGGGCGCTGGGTGGGGACCACGCCGGCGGGGGTCTGCCGCTGATCGCCGAGGATCTCGGAGTGCTCACCCCCGATGTGGAGAAGCTACTAAGGGAGTTTCAACTCCCCGGCATGCGCGTCCTGCAGTTTGGCTTAGCCGGGCTGCAGCCTGAGTTCCTTCCGCACAATTATGTGGAAAACTGCGTGGTCTACACGGGAACCCATGACAATGATACGTCCAGGGCCTGGTTTGAGCGAGCCTCGGCCCAGGAGCGCGAATTCGCAAAAATGTACTTGGGAACGCGTGATGAGCAGGTTGTGCCGGCCATGGTTAGGGCCATTTGGAAATCAGTTGCCGTTTTTGCGATCGTGCCGATGCAGGATCTTCTTGAATTGGGCGCAAGCGCCCGAATGAATTTCCCGGGCCAGCCAGAAGGCAATTGGGAGTGGCGGCTGCAGGAGGGGGCACTTTCGAGCTCTCTTGCCGCGGAATTGAGGCGACTCAACACCGAGTGCCGCCGGTTGAGCGTCGCCGCAGTGAAAAATTCGTAGCGTTCGGATTAGGCCCGCGCCAGCATCTCGCGGCGAAGGATCCCCTGCACCTGCCTGCGGGCGTCAATCCATCGCGGTGAGACGACGACCGCCAGCTTTTCCAATATTTGCGTTCCTGTGGCGGGATACTGGAGGCACAGATTCCTTAGGGCCACGCCGCGCACGCGCAAGGCGCAGACCGCCGTCGTAGCCGTCGCATCCGACGTATACACGAAGTTGCCCACGACTGCGGACCAACCGAACACATCTCCGGGTCCGAGATGAGTGAGGGTGATTCTTGGGCCATCGTAGGGTTTGTAGCGAATAGATACGTTCCCTTCCTGCAGGAAGTACATGTAGATAGCTGGCTCACCCTGGCGACAAATCGCGGTACGCGCGCGTAACTCCATCCTTTCGAACAGCGCGGAAAGCAATTCGAACTGCTCCGGAGTAAGATCACGCAGGAAGGGATTGTCAACCATACGAGTTCGCACCATACTACCCTTGCCATCTTCGCAGCTTGTAGTAATAAACCTCCCGAATGCCCGGACTTTTGTCCCATTTTGTCATCCCGATTTGGCCTGGGATATACTTTCTGACACGTGATTTCCTGAGTCGCATGGATACGAGTTGATGAACGAAGCCTCCCGACAAAAAACGGCACATCGCTTCCCCGGATTGGCGATGGCCGGCCTGGGGCTCACGCTCCTGGGTGTTGCTGCCTGGTTCTTGCTTTCGGATTTGCGCGCCGGTTCTCCATTACTTGCCCCGGAATTCACTGCCGTGCCAGCGCAGGTGAGATTCCCCGCGCCCCCCCTGCGCCTGCATGACCTGAAAGGTGAGGAGCATGAGCTTGCAGACTATCGCGGTCAGGTCGTGCTGGTGAATCTCTGGGCCACATGGTGCCCGCCCTGCGCGGCTGAGATGCCGAATCTTCAGCGCTTTTATGAGCGCCATCAGGTCGATGGGTTCAGCGTAGTCGCAATCAATGACGGGGAGCCGGCTGGAGATGTCGTCGCGTTTGTCGAGAGCCGCCAGCTGTCGTTTCAGGTGTGGCTGGATCCAGAATACGAGGCCACGGATCGGGCGTTCAAGACGCGCAACCTACCTAGCTCATATCTGGTAGATCGCGAGGGGATGGTACGGCTCATGTGGGTCGGGGCAATAAGCGGCCCAAATCTGGAGAGATACATATCTCCCTTCATCAAGGAGTGATGCTGCATGGACGCGAACGTGACCTGGCAGAAGGGCCTTGAATTTGTGGGCGTCGCCGACAGTGGTTTCCCTGTGAAGATGGCTTCATCGTCCGGTCCCGATTCCGGAGCGGGGCCCGTGGAACTGACGGCCATGGCCCTGGCTGGATGCACGGCTATGGATGTGATCTCGATCCTGCAAAAGAAGCAGGAGCACGTGGATGCATTTCGCGTACACGTCCACGCCGAGAGATCAAGCACCTACCCGAAAGTGATCACGGGGGCCGTGTTGGAGTACGTGGTTACAGGTCGGAAGATCCGCGAAAGTTCCCTTCGGCGCGCAATTGAGCTCTCGGTAAAGCAGTACTGCCCAGTGCATGCGATGCTTGCCAAGGCATTTCCAATCGATCTACATTATTCGATCTACGAGACAATGGAGGGAACGGCTGAGCTCGTCAGGCAGGGACGCTGCTCGATCCCTGAAACCGGCCCCGCCGCCGTGACAGAGTAGGGTCAGCGTGTCGCTGGCACGGCGCTGTACAAGTCGGAGCAAGTACATGCTCTGACCGTGATGCCCTCACGCGTGAGGGTTCCGAGATAGGGAGCCTGACCTTCGTGCACGATCCAACCGCCTACATCAAAGGCTATGGGCCCATCGGCGAGGATCCATTCGCCATTGTACTTGCGCGCAATGTGTATGTGTGTGCCCGTCGCTTCGCCGCCCTCACTGGACGGGTAACCCATGGGATCGCCCGTATTCAACTCTTGTCCTGCAACCACGCGTTCGTTGGCCGCAATATGCAGATAGTACAAGTCCCATCCAGTGCGCTCGTCGCCGTCGCCGTCAAGGTCGACAACTACGCCATCTGAACCGGATCGTACTACGAGGCCCCCTGCCATGGCAATAACCTGCGTCTGCGGATTCAGACCCGCGCATCCGGGGTGGTCGCAAGGCGGCGCAAAATCAATGGCGGCATACGGCTGCCCGATTCCCCAGCCAGTGTGCGGTCCGCCAGTGTAGGTCCAGACTTGTTGACTGCGGTATGGCAACGTGAGCTGCGGTTGCCGAAGACTTCCAGGGATCAAAAGAGTGCGTCCGGCAAATGGGTCGCCGAAGAGTTCGCGATATGTCCGGGCCAGTCCTGAGGGACCGATGCTGAGGTCATACGCCTGGCCGGTTTCCGTTCGGGAAAAGAAATACTGAATCGCGACCGTGGCCGCGTTCTGCCACGGATCGGGCCGAATGATGGTACCGTCGGTGGTGTAGAACTCGGTAAGCTTTCCTGACCGCCAGCCGTAGTACCCGTTGTTCAGTGTGTTCGCTGCCCAGATCAGCTGCAAGTAATTCAGGTTGGAGGCGCCTGCGTAGATGCTTTGCTCAAAATCCATGATGTATTTCTTGCGTGGGACCGCCGAGGCGGACAGCGCGCCGGCCTTGTATTCCAGGATAGCCAGGAGAAGTCGCGGATTGATACTCCAGTTCATTGCCACATAGTCAACGATCTCTGCGCCCGTGCGATCCCGACCGGCAGCGTAGGTCCAATATCGATCCAGCCAGCCGGCTTGCGTTGCTAGATACGCGGAAGTGCTGAATCCAACCTGCGCCGGGCCGTTCACGAATTCGGAGTCCGGGATGATCTGGTAGGCGCTGCCCCACAGAGACCGGAAGTAGATGGGAATCCGCATTGGCAAACCCGGAGGCATGGTCGTTGAATTCGGTGGGACTATCGGATTGGCGGCGAGGATCTCGGCCACAGTGGTGTTGAATCGCGCTGCAAGCGCCGGCACGGTATCGCCCGTCTGGGCGATGTAGTCCACGAGTTCGCCTGGTTTGTAGTTGGGACGCGTCGGTATCGCCGTCGGCTGTTGCGGGCCCGGT
This sequence comes from Anaerolineales bacterium, assembly GCA_036524055.1. Classification (GTDB taxonomy): domain Bacteria; phylum Chloroflexota; class Anaerolineae; order Anaerolineales; family Villigracilaceae; genus Fen-1038. Next base: position 30,781 of record DATDCZ010000109.1, read on the forward strand.
GTCTCGCCCGCGGCGGATGTTAGGGGATTTTGGGCTAGAGGTGAAGTGGAAAGGCTTGAGGGGTTGCCGCACGCGCCCAGGAGGACGCCGATGGTCGCGAGGATGGGCAGTATTGATCTATTCGTCATCCAAGAGACGAATGATAACCGATTTGTGTTGCCCCACTGGATCAGCAGTGATGGTCTCGCTCCCCTTCACCATCGTTCCCTCATACGGTCGTGCACCCTGCACGACCGTCCATCCGCTGAGCACCAGGGGAATTGGACCATCCGCAGCCACCCACTCCCCGTTGTACTTGCGGGCAAAGTGCAAATGGGTGCCAGTGGCTTGCCCACCTTCGCAGGAAGCATGTCCGATTCGGTCGCCCGCCTGCACGTAGGTGCCCTTCACCACTCGATCCGTCGTCGCGATGTGCAGGTAGACCAATGCCCAGCCGGTCTGTTCGAAACCATCCCCGTCAAGATCCTCGATAACCACGCCGCGTTCCGAGCGCACGATGATTCCGGGAGCCGCCGCGGTGACCCAAGTTGGGGTGGAATCGCAGCCGCCGTGATCAGTGAAAGGTGCAAAATCGACGGCCGCCAGGGAACCGTCATGCTCCCAAGCGCCGTGGGGTCCGCCGGTGTAACTCCATTCCTTGTTGGCCCCAAACGGGAGCTCGAGAGCAGGCTGGGTCAATCCCGGTGGAAATAGGGGATCAACCGCGTCCGCGCGGGCCCATGGATCGCCGAACATATCTGTATACACAGCGAGAAAGCCATTACTCGGATCGATCATCTGGGCCCATTGAGACTGGTTGTGGATTTTTGAGAACAAGTACTGAACCGCCGCCGTGCCTGCGTTCAATCGCGGATTAAGTCGCAGCCTCGTTCCGTCCGGGAACTGGACTTCTGTGAGCGTGCCGGTGCGCCAACCGTAGTAGCCGGTCGAAAGCTGGTTCACGGCCCACAGCAGCTGGCCAAAGAGGCCCTTGTAGTAGAGGTTGATGTATCCCATGGGATAGTCCCGGTGCACCGCGTCGACCGCATCGCCGCGCACCAAGCGACTCTCGTATTCAAGGATAGCCAGTAAGAGGCGGGGGTTGATGGAGTTTTCGTACGCGAGACGCGTGATCTCATCGGTGCCAGTATTCCAGCCCGTCGAGCCAAGATAGTCACGCTGACTGGCAAGACGGCCACCTGCCGACTTGATGTACGCTCCGATGTCAAAATCCGACGCTGTGGCCGAGAAAACGAACTCGCTATCGGGGAGCAGCTGGCTGTCGGGCGACGTAGCCCCCGAAAGTCGGTCAGGCAGAATCAGGAGGGTTCCTGGGGGGATCAATCCAGAGTCCGAAAGCGGACTATCCGCGTGAACCTCGGCCAGATCAATGCCGAATCGTGCAGCGACGGCTTTGGCCGTGTCGCCACTCTGCGCGTAGTAAAGGATGGCCGGCACGTCGAAAGTAGGCGTAACGGTGCCCTCAAGCAGAACTTCGTCGGATCCCCCGCCCGTAAGCAATGCAGGCGTGGATGTGGCCCGTGCGATGAGTGTGGGCGTAGGCGTGAAAGTGGCGGTCGGTTCTAGGGGACTTGTCGGAGTCTGCGGGAGTACGTATGCCTCAGCAGCCAAGGTTCCGCGGCTATCCGAGGGCGGCGTTGGAGTCGAATATTCGCCCCACAGACTCGGTAGCGGCGCGCACGCCGCTAACAGAAGGACAAGAATCAGGATCGAAGTTCCGAGTCGCAACACGTTATCCCGCCGCGAGGATTATACCTGCCGGCTTACGCTCGAACTGTCTTGGGGATGGTCAAAAACTGGGGGCTTCTAGCGGCTGATCTGATTCGACTCGCTTACACCCTCATCGGCCTCAAGCACTTCCTGGCCGCGCCGAAGACTACCGTCGTATTCACTGCCAGCTCCGGCGGAGAGCCAGCCACTCAAGACGAATGGGAGCTGGCCATCGGCCGGTATCCATTCCCCGTTGTACTTTCGGGCCAAGTGGAGATGGGACGCATTGGAGATGCCCCCCTCGCAGGATGGGTGACCAATGCGATCGCCAGCATAGGCATAGGTGCCTTCGGAGATTCGCTCCTGGGCAAAAACGTGCATGTATAGGACGTCCCATCCTGTCTGTTCGTAACCGTCGCCATCCAAGTCCTGCACAACAGCCCCGTTGCCGGCCCGCACAATGAAGCCATCCGCAGCGGCAGTCTCCCATTGATCGCTGACGGCACAGCCCAGCACATCCGGCGGCGCAAAATCCAGGGCACCCCAGGCGGAACCGGAATCCCATGCGGCGTGAGGTCCACCGGTGAAAGCCCAAAGGATTCCAGGTTCGAATGGTAGCTGCATCCGGGGTTGCGATATGTATGTTGGCACGAGCGGTTCGATTGCCATGTCAAATGGGTTGCCAAAAAGAAAGAAGTAGCTCTGGAAGAGACCGTATGCTCCGACGTCCTGATCCCAAGTCGCGCGGTCATCCAGTACTGCAAAGAAGCTCTGCACTGCGGCGGTGCCTGCGTTGATGGTCGGATCGATGGGTACGACAGTGCCATCATTGAGTACCCAGGTTCCGACGGCGTTCGCCCGCCACAAGTAGAAACCACGATTCAGTTCGTTTGCGGCCCATGCCAACTGGTGGTACAGCCCAATCCGGTTGGGATGAACAAAACCCAACGGATAGTCTGTGCTGGCGGAGGATGGTTCAGCCTCCGTGACCCAATGGCTCGCGTGTTCGAGCACGGCGAGGAGCAGACGCGGATTGACCGAATAGTCTTGTGCAACGCGCAAGACTACGTCTGCTCCTGAGACCATCTGAGTATCGAGTTCCTCTGTGTACGATGCAAGGTAGCCGTGCTCTTCTGACACGAATCCGGCAATATCAAAGTTGGCCGCGGCCGGACCGTACACCAGCTCGGAATCCGGGATGGTTTTGAAGGCCGAACCTGGTAGGCCGGGCTCTGGCGGGGGTATTTTTAGCGTGGCTCCGAGGGCCAGCACATCCTGGTCTGAAAGATCATTCGCTTCTAGCAGCGTAGCTACACTGACCCCAAAGCCCTCCGCAATTGCCCCAAGTGTATCTCCCGGTTGCACCACATACTCACCTGGGAGCTGTCGTGGCGTCGGGAGGATCTTTGGCATGTCAGCGGTGGGTGTCACCAGCAGAGCGCCCGGCACGCGCGTTGAAATTTCGATGGATAGTGGCGCAAATGTTGGAGTAGGTCCATGCATCGTGCTCGGCCGGGGCTCGCCAGGCGAGCCGGCCGACGCCGTCGGCGCTCCCGCGCGAATGAATGGATCATATGTCGGGTACCCACTGGCGGGTGATTTTGGGCTTGTGGCACACGCGGTCGTCCACAACAGGCAAAGCAAACAGAAGGAGAGCCTGATGCGGTGGAGGGAGGGCGCGGTCGCCAGCAGAAACTCACAGGCATTCATGACAAGGCCTATTGTGGCTTACTGGTTACTGGCGTCCCACTCGTTGGGGATTTGAATATACGTTGAAGCGCTGTCGGCGTGCATAGCCAATTAGCGTAATTCCGTATCGGCGCGCCATCTCAATCGAAAGCGAGCTGGGCGACGTTCTCGAAATCAGGATCGGGGCTCGCAGTCTCGCCGCTTTTTGGAGCATCTCAGAACTTATCCTTCCGGTCGTCAGAAGTACCCGGGTCTCGGGCCAGATGGCACGCATCAGGCATAGGCCAGCTATCTTGTCCAGCGTGTTATGTCGACCAATGTCCTCAGCGCTTAATACTACCGTCTCTCCATCGCTCAACATCGACGTATGGACGCCGCCCGTCTCACGGTAAAGCTCCTGGGACTCAAACAGAAGGTCGACGAGTTCGCCGATTACCTCCGGAGCGAAATTTGGCAGGACAGGGTCGAAGTGTACGTCTGGAATTGCCAAGGCATCCACAGCTGTCACGCCGCCGGTACAACCCGAGGTTCGTCTCCAGGATCGCGGTTGAGGGATCGATCGATTAAGCCAGACATCAACGTTGTCGCCGTGCTCGCACAGCCGGACATCTGCTACCTCGCCCATCTCTGTGATTACACCTTCGTTATAGAGAAAGCCAATGGCCAGCGCCTCCAGCTCCGTCGGCGTACACATGAAGGTCAGCCAAGGTTTCCCGTTCACCGTGAGTGATACAGGTGACTCGACAATCGTCTCCGAATCCAGCGGTTCCCATTTCCTGAATTCATAGCGATCGAGATGTATCTGCTGTTGTGGAGCGATCATGGTTCACCTACCTCTAACGCCGCGGCGGCAATACTGGCGAATTCTACATCGCCTTCCTGAACGCCGGCTGGCCATTGGGGTACTCTCCATCCTATTGAAAGCTAGATCCCCTCAGGTGCCGGAGAACCTAGACTGTTTCGTCGCTGATCCGCAGCCGCCCAACGATTTGGATCCCTGCATGACGAAAGACCTCGTCGCCGTGGGGCGCGTCCGGCAGCTCGGATGTCAGATCTTGTCCGGCAAAATGCAGCTGTTCATGGAACCCTGTACGCCACCGCGGGCAGCATGTGACATCATAAACGATGCCATTGCGCGCGATCCAGACTGGCGTCCCACTCTCGCCGGTATTTCGCTTGAGTTCCCAGTGTGTCACCAACCGATCAGGATCTGGCATTTTTGCCTTTCGGTGAACTGGTGGCACTTGCGGCCGCCCTCACGAGCCGGCGTGCCCTAGCCACCGCAGCCGGGAGGCCGAATCCAGTGGTCAGTTGCGCCCGCCTCAGCATTGGGTGGTTGGCAGGATACCCATGGCTGGTGCGTGAGGTTCTCAGCACGCAAATGGATGGCGCATGCATCTTGCACCTCGGTCAATACGAGGGCTTCGGCCTCCATTTTCCATTCGTATGTGCCGACTTCATAGGGGCAGTGTGGATCGTTGTACAACTCCAGTTTGTTCCCGTCGACGGAGTACGATGAGATGGTTGAGAATCCACTCACCTCGTAATACAACCGCATTGTGCCTTGGTGAAGCATCAACCGCCAGTTGCCGCCAGCGAGCATGAAGTCAGCGCAACGTGCGCACCGCCACCATTGCGGAGGCCTCGGATCCACCTTGGCGTAGACGCCATCAATTCCCGTGGTCTCAGCCGCAGGCAGGCGCCGGAAGTAGGCATATGGCTGAAAATCAAGGACCTCTTCCCAAGTGCGGATGACAGGGTAAGTTGCCTCTGGGTCATGAGGCGGGTACAAGATCGGTGGCTTGGCCGTGGGAATTGCGGTGCTCGATAGGGGAGTACCACGAAGACCGGGAGTGGGCATGAGAAGGCGCGATGCATCTGGACCCTCCGAAGCAACCGAAACGACTCCGCAGGCCGAAAGCAGTGCGGTCGAAATGACCATTACGATAAGGGGCCTCATCTGTCCTGCACCTCCAATTTACGGATTCTATCCGGTTCAAGGGCACAGCGGGCACCCACGCGTCCACGCTGCATTCGGGCGCAGTGATCGCCGCGTCATCCATTGGGCGACGATTAGATCGGGCCGCTGACGCACAGACTGACAAGAATGTGGCGGGATCGAGCGGCCGCCCTATGCTCGGGTGATTAGCGCATTTATAATAGCCCGTGTTCGCCGCAGACTTCTGAGGGCAACTTATGGCACAGATCGTGGAATGCGTACCCAATTTCTCTGAGGCGCGACGTCCTGAAGTGATAGACCGGATCGCGGCGGCCATTGGCTCGATTGAAGGGGCGCGGCTACTGGACCGGTCATCCGACCTGGACCACAATCGGACCGTGCTGACCATGGCCGGCGACCCAGCAGCGATCGAAGAGGCCGCGTTTCAGACTATCAAGGTCGCCGCTGAACTGATCGACATGAGCAAGCATACGGGCGCTCATCCTCGCATCGGTGCAACGGATGTGGTGCCGTTCGTGCCCATTTCTGGTATTTCCATGGATGAGTGTGTTGCCATGGCTCGCCGGCTGGGGCAGAGGGTGGGGGAGCAATTGCAGGTGCCGGTCTATCTCTATGAGTTTGCGGCCACGCGACCTGACCGCACGAACCTTGAGAATATCCGTCGTGGTCAGTACGAAGCCTTGAGGGCCGAGATCGCAACCAATCCAGATCGGATCCCTGACTTTGGTCCTCGCCAAATCGGTCTGGCCGGTGCGACGGTTATCGGCGCTCGAAATCCCCTGATCGCCTTCAATGTATACCTCGCCACCGGTGAGGTGGAAATCGCCAAGAAGATCGCCAGGGCAATCAGGTATTCTTCCGGTGGTTTGCGGTCCGTTAAGGCACTTGGATTGCTGGTCGAGGGACGCGCCCAGGTATCTATCAACCTCACGAATTTCCGAGAGTCGCCTGTCGGGCGCGTCGTTGAACTCATCCGGCGCGAGGCTTCCCGGTACGGCACGGCTGTACATCACAGCGAACTTGTGGGCTTGATCCCGCAGGAAGCCCTGGTGGACGCGGCGGTCTGGTACACCCAATTAGACAACTTCAGTAGCGCGCAGATCTTGGAATCACGATTGTACGAATTGCCTTCGGTGGCCGGAAGTGCTCAGCCGGCGGCTTCCTTCATCGACGAAGTCGCCGCGGCCACCGCTGCACCAGGTGGTGGCTCAGTTGCTGCGCTTGCAGGAGCGCTTGGCGCTGCTTTGGTCGAGATGGTTGCGGGCCTCACTATCGGAAAGAGTAAGTACCAGGAAGTAGAGCCCGAAATGCTGGCAGTCCGCGTCCAGGCGCATCGCCTGAGGGCAGAGCTGAGCCAGGCCGTCGAAGATGATGCGGCCGCGTTTGAGGCGGTGATGGGTGCCTACAAACTCCCCAAGAGTACTCAGGCAGCGACGGAAGCCCGGCAGAATGCCATAAGCCGCGCCATGATGAACGCCGCGCATGTGCCGCTACACACTGCCGAGGCCGCCGTACAAGTGATGGAACTGGCAGCGAGGTGTGCTCGCGATGGAAACGTGAACGCTATCAGCGATGCTGTTTCGGGCGCCTCCATGGCACGTGCGGCCCTGACCGCAGCGGGCTACAACGTGCGCATAAATCTGTATGGAATGACTGAAGACGCCACAGCGGAACAAATGCTGAGTGAGCTCTCGGGGCTGGGTACTCGGGCGGAAGCCGCCGACCGGCAGATACAAGAAGCGCTTGCGCAACGGGCAAAGCTCGCCTGAGATGGCCTCAACCTGAGTCCTTCCGAATTGGGATAGGGAGAGTGTCTGAATGGGATTGAAACCGGATCACTGGATTCGCAAGATGGCCATTGAGCAGCACATGATCGAGCCGTACAGCGATTCACAGGTCAGCAACGGCGTAATCTCGTACGGTGTTTCTTCCTATGGGTATGATATTCGTGTTGCCGATGAATTCAAGATCTTCACCAACGTCTTCGGCGCGACGGTCGACCCCAAGAAATTCGATCCAAAGAGCATGGTTGATTACGTGGGCGAGGTATGTGTTATCCCTCCCAATTCCTTTGCCCTGGCCCGCACGGTGGAGTATTTCCGGATTCCACGCAAAGTTCTCACGGTCTGCCTCGGGAAGTCCACCTACGCTCGATGCGGAATTATTGTCAACGTCACCCCATTTGAGCCGGAGTGGGAGGGATTTGTTACGCTGGAGATCTCAAACACTACGCCGCTGCCGGCCAAGATCTACGCCAACGAAGGTATCGCACAGGTGCTCTTCTTTGAGGCAGATGAGACTTGCGACGTCTCGTATGCCGACAAGAAGGGAAAGTATCAGAAACAGCAATCCATCGTGCTGCCGAAGCTGTAGATACGCTGCGCTGAGTCCACTGCAAGGGCTGGATGGTACACAGGGTCGCAGCTTATGCGACCCTGTGTGAACTGCAAAGCCGAAGGGAGGCGGAACGAGCGCCTGACCTAGGCCAGAGCCTTCACGTCTTCGATGCCCTTGCGCTCGTTGACAAACGGAAGGGCGATAAGACCCGCGACGAAGAAGAATATTAGCGAAAGGATGGCCGGACGAAGACTCCCGAAGACTTGATTCGCGAGTCCAAATACCAACGGGCCGATCCATGACGTTCCCCGATCACTCACCTCATAGAAAGAATAGAATTCGGCCTCACGGCCCCGCGGAATTAGCTGGGCGAAGAGGCTGCGACTGATCGCCTGCGAGCCACCCAGGACAAGCGCGATGACGACGCCCAGCAGGCCGAACTCAATAACCCGGCTTTCGCCCTTCATGCCTGAGTAGGCATATATCACCACCGCCGACCAGATGACGAGGCTCATGATGATCGAACGCTTTGCTCCCACCCAACCGGCAATGCGCCCCCAAAGGAGGGCGCCAAAGAAAGCCGTGAACTGAATAATCAAGATGACGATCGTCAGGGTGTCCAGGTCGAGCTCAAGCCCCCCGCGGAGCAGTGGAGCTGCCGCGAATGTTGAGGATACAGCGATGACCGTCTGAATTCCATCGTTGTACAGGAAGAATGCACCCAGGAATTTCAGGGTTTCGGGGAAGTGCCTCACTTCTCGGATCGTTTGGGCGAGCTGCTTGAATCCCACACTGACATACGTTTCTCCGCTGGGCAGGAGCCGGCGTGCATGCCGAGGGCGAAGCCGTGCCCAGGTGACGAATGAAAACAGAAGCCACCAAACGCCCGCGGAGGCGAGGTTGATGCGAATGGCAAGCGGCGTTGGCACCCCGAGATCTTCATGGAAGATAAAGAACGCCAGGTTCAAGGCAAGGAGAATGCCATCGCCCAGATAGCCCATGGCCCAGCCGAAGGACGAAACTCGGTCGCGTTGATCTTCGCTCGCAATGTCCGGCAAGTAGGCGTTGTAGAAGACCACCGCAGCGCCGAAGGCCAGGTTCGCTCCCATGAACAGGACACCGCCAAGCCACCACACGGGCTGCGTGACGAGGAACAGGAGAATTGTCTGGATGGCCCCAAGTGTGGCAAATACCTGCAGCATTCGCTTCCGGAGATGAGAGTAGTCCGCGATTGCGCCAAGGATGGGGAGGACTAGCACCTGCAGGAGTACGGAGGCGGAAACGCAGTAAGGGAAGAAGGAATCGGGTGCGATGGGGATTCCGGCTATGCGGGCCATGCCATCGGCGGACCCTTTTGCCGCCTGGCCGGCCAGTGATGCCACATACGGGCCCAGAAAAACTGTACCCACGGTCGTGCTGAACGCCGAGTTGGCCCAGTCATACATTGCCCAGCCGAAGATTTCCCGTTTGTCGTTAATCGGACGTTCGGTCTCTTCCATTGGCCCTCCAAAGGTCGGGGATTGTACATTGAAACACTTCGGTCTTCGCTTGGTTCCGACGCCCAGGCAGTCTAGCCATGCGGAGCCTCATAATCCCCGCCTTTCAGGACGCGGGCCGATGGGGAAGTGGTCCTTGACGAAGGTGCGCTTGGGACATATAATGTAGGGTCGCAATTTCGCTTGGTAGACCAACCTAATCTCAGCGCTGCGGATTCCCCATCGCAACGAACAGGATTAATTCGATTGAGGGCGGGATTGACCAAGTACTCCATCCCACTGCCAACAGCTGGCAGGTTGTCTGTAACGTAAGGAGAGAGGCAAATGGCGCCTTTGCCCCGCAAAAACTACGCTCGGATCCCAGTTCAACTCGATCTACCGAATCTTATCGACATCCAGCTTGATTCATTCGCCCGTCTAAAGAAGGACGGGTTGGGGGACCTTTTTCACGAGGTCTCTCCAATCGAGTCCTACAACAAGGGCATGAAGCTCTTCTTCCCCAGCCGGAGCCCCGAAGCCAAGCAATGGGGCCTGAAATACTGGTTCGGCGAGCCCAAGCACTCCATTGAGGAATGCGTCGAACGCGACCTCACGTTCGCGAATCCGCTCTACGTCTCGGTGCTGCTAGCCGGGACGGATGTTCCCGAGCCGATCAAGCAGGATATCTTCCTGGGCGATTTCCCGGAGATGACCGACAAGGGCACCTTCATCATCAATGGTACCGAGCGCGTCGTCGTATCGCAGCTTATCCGATCACCCGGTGTGTATTTCGAGGCTCCTGCAGATCGGGCCACGGGCAGACCACTCGCCATGGCCAAGCTCATTCCTGATCGCGGCGCATGGATGGAATTCGAGACGCGCAAGAGCGACTACATCATCCTCAAGTTCAATCGAAAGCGGACTGTGCCGATCACGGTATTCCTTCGCGCCCTTGCCACCGTAGGCGATGGGACCAAAGATTCCCCGCTGAAGACTGGCTCCGATGAGGAGCTGCTCACCATCTTCCAGGATGTGGACAACAATCCCGAGCGGCTCTTTATCGCCTCCACGCTTCGTCAGGAACCGGAATGGGATCTGAGCACTGGACTGAGCATTGCGGAGGCCGCCCTCATCGAATTCTTCCGGAAGATGAGGCCTGGCGATCCCGCGACTCTGGAGAATGCCAAGCAATTCCTCGAGGAACAGCTGTTTGATCAGCGGCACTATGACCTTGAGAGGGTGGGGCGCTATAAATTGAATCAGAAGCTCGATCTTAACATCCCCATCCCACACCGCACGGTGACCAAGAACGACGTCATCCGCTTGATACGGCGCATGATCCAGATCAATAATGGCATTGAACCACCTGATGACATCGATCATCTGGGTAATCGGCGCGTCAAGACTGTTGGGGAACTGATTCAAAACAAGCTTCGCATCGGCCTGCGCCGAATGGAGCGTGTGATCAAGGAACGGATGTCCATTCGCGACCAGGAACAGCTTTCCCCGGTCACTCTGATCAATATTCGCCCCGTAGTAGCGGCATTGAGAGAATTCTTTGGCTCAAGCCAATTGAGCCAGTTCATGGATCAAACGAACCCTCTGGCGGAGCTCCGCCACAAGCGGACGCTTTCTGCGCTGGGACCAGGAGGTCTGCGTCGTGAGCGCGCGGGCTTTGATGTCCGTGACGTGCATCACTCGCACTATGGCCGCATTTGTCCCATTGAGACGCCAGAAGGTCCAAACATCGGCCTCATAGGTCGCCTTGCTTCCTTTTCGAGAGTAAACGAGTACGGCTTTATTGAGACTCCCTATCGAAAAGTCGAAAAATTCCTGGCGGGCGATGATGAACGGTTGATCGGGCGGACTCTTCGAGAGGCGATCGTCGATCCAAAGTCGAAGGAGCAGGTCGCCAAGGCGGGAGAGGTCGTCGATGCAAAACTGGCGAAGAGACTGACCCGCCATGCCGACCCGGTTGCGATTGTTCCATTTGTGTCCGAACAGATCAATTTTCTTTCCGCGGATGCTGAAGACAAGTTTGTCATTGCCCAGGCAAATGCGCCCCTGGCCGCGAACAATGAGTTCGTCCGCGAGCGCATTTCGTGCCGTTACCATTCGGGCTTCCTGTTCTCGACCCCCGAGTCGGTGGACTACATGGATGTGGCGCCTCACCAAGTTGTGGGTATTAGCGCGGCGCTGATTCCATTCCTTGAGCACGATGATGCGAACCGTGCCCTGATGGGCGCGAACATGCAGACCCAAGCGGTTCCGTTGGTGCGCCCCGAGATCCCGCTTGTGGCAACGGGCATGGAAAAAGCAGCTGCCTTGGACTCAGGTCAGGTGGTCCTGGCGGAGGAACCGGGCGAGGTCATCTCCGTGACCGGCAGCAAGATTGTGATCAAAGAAAGAAGGGGTGGGCTGCGTCCGTACCAGCTGCGTAAGTACCAGCGATCGAATCAATCCACCTGCATCGACCAGAGACCGTCGGTCGTAAAGGGACAGATCGTAAAGCGGGGCGACATCATTGCCGATTCCTCATCAACAGAGAGCGGGCAGCTTGCCCTCGGCCAGAACGTCGTTGTTGCATTCCTTTCGTGGGAGGGAGGCAACTTCGAAGACGCCATCCTGCTCTCTGAGCGGCTCGTTCAGGAGGATCGTTTCACCTCCGTGCACATCGAGAAGTACGAAGTCGAGGCCCGCGATACGAAGCTTGGGCCCGAGGAGATAACTCGCGACATTCCGAATGTTGGCGAGGACGCCATCAAGGATCTGGATGAAAAGGGCATAATCCGAATCGGTGCAGAGGTGGGCCCGAATGACATTCTCGTCGGCAAGATCACACCCAAGGGCGAGAAGGAGCTGACGCCGGAGGAGCGCTTGCTACGCGCGATCTTCGGAGAGAAATCTCGGGATGTCAAGGACACTTCGCTGCGCATGCCCCATGGCGAACGCGGCAAGGTCGTGGATGTCAAGGTCTTCACCCGTGAGGAGAATTCCGATCTCTCTGCCGGTGTCGATGTGATGGTCCGGGTCTCAGTTGCCCAGCGTCGGAAAATCACCGCGGGCGACAAGATGGCAGGACGCCACGGCAACAAGGGTGTTGTATCCAAGGTGGTTTCTGTCGAAGATATGCCGTTCCTGGAAGATGGCACACCAGTCGACATCATCCTGAATCCCCTCGGCGTACCGGGTCGTATGAATATTGGACAGGTGCTCGAGGTCCATTTGGGATGGGCCGCCAAGCGCCTCGGTTTCCGGGCCCTTACGCCGGTATTCGATGGTGCCACTGAAGAGCAGATCGAAGCCGAGCTGGCGCGGGCGTGGATCGTGGACGAAGCCTGGAAAGAATCCGTTCAGACTGCGTGGGAATGGCTCAAGGGGCAGGAGTATTCGCCCGAATCCATTCAGGATGATGACGAAGTTCGCCGACTCTACCTGGAGTCCTGGCTTGGCAAGCGGAAGTACGATGTCTATCGGCTGAATGAGCCCGACTACGCGCGGCTATCGACTGCGAAAGAGTGGCTCCGAGACCGAGGGTATGATCCAGACCGTATCCTCACCTCGTTCGACGGAAACCAGCCGCCGCTTAGCGACGAGATCGACCAGGAAGCAGTGACCGTCTGTTTGCGTCTTTGGCTGGAGAGCCTTGATCGCAAAGAGCAGCTGTCGGACCCTGATGTATACGCGGCCGCCCAGAATGCGGCGCGGGAGACCGGACTGCCCCTGCCGACGCTCGGCAAGCAGATTCTGCGGGACGGCAAGAGCGGACAGCCGTATGATCAGGCAGTCACAGTTGGCGTGATGACCATCCTGAAATTGCATCATCTGGTAGAGGACAAGGTGCATGCACGCTCTACTGGACCGTACAGCCTCGTTACGCAGCAACCCCTCGGTGGCAAGGCCCAATTCGGTGGCCAGCGCTTCGGTGAAATGGAAGTGTGGGCGCTCGAAGCCTACGGGGCAGCCTACACCCTGCAAGAGATGCTCACTGTCAAGTCCGACGATGTTCAAGGGCGGGTGAACACGTATGAGGCGATCGTGAAGGGCGAACCTATCGAGGAGCCGAGTATTCCAGCGTCCTTCCGAGTGTTGGTCAAGGAATTGCAGTCACTAGGTTTGGCTGTCGAGGCCATCAACGAGGGCGGAGATGTGGTCCGCTTTGGCAAGGACGAGGAAAAGACACATCCACCGCGGCTCGGAACCGGCCTGATGGACCTCGGCATGGGGGGCCCGGATCGCCGGAAGTAGGTGCCCGAACTTCTTGACGGTCGCTTGAGCGCATGTTAGAATACTTTGCCATTGCGTGCACGGCGGGCGGCACTGATCCCGCCCGCGTTCCGGGGAAGGTTGGGCAGTTGATGTCGCAGCTGACCACGGATTAAGCCCGGCTCTGCGCAGAACATGGCAGTCGCGCAGCCAGCCGTAACAGTGGCAGCAACAGACGAGGCCATCATTATTGTTTCTGATGGCCTCATTTCATGTAAGTACAGTTGTGATGGAAATTGTGATCGGAGGCGAAGGTGCCAACAATCAATCAAATGGTTCGGCGGGGCCGCAAGAGCAAGCGGGCCAAGAGCAAAGCGCCGGCATTCCAGTTTACGCTGAATAGCCACAAGCAGCGGCGAGTCCGCCAGGCGCGCGGCGCACCCCAGAAGCGCGGCGTTTGCACGGTGGTACGGACAATGACCCCTAAGAAGCCGAACTCAGCGCTTCGCAAGATAGCGCGCGTTCGCCTCAGCAATGGTATCGAGGTCACGGCGTACATCCCCGGCGAGGGTCATCAGTTGCAGGAACACTCCGTCGTGCTAGTCAGGGGTGGCCGCGTAAAAGACCTGCCAGGCGTGCGGTATCACATCGTGCGGGGTTCGCTCGACACGACTGGTGTCGCCAATCGCAAACAGGGCCGCTCCAAGTACGGCGCCAAGCAGCCGAAGGGAGAGACGGCATGAGACGTGGGAGTCCCGCACGCCGGCCCACACCGCCGGACATGAGATACAACAGCGTGCACATTCAGACGCTGGTACAACACGTGATGAAGCGCGGCAAACGCAGCACTGCGGTACGAGTGATCTACGGGGCCATGGATCTGATAAAGGAACGCGCGCAGAAGGATCCCATGGAGGTATTTGACGCCGCACTGCGCAATGTCTCGCCCGCCATGGAAGTCCGGCCACGGCGCGTCGGCGGTGCCACTTATCAAGTACCCATGGAGGTGGGCACGGAGCGGCGCACGACGCTGGCAATTCGCTGGCTCCTCGGCGCTGCCCGCGAACGTTCAGGGCGGTCATTCGCGGACAAACTTGCTTCAGAGCTAATCGACGCATCCAACGAGACCGGTGCGGCCATCCGCAAGCGCGACGAAACGCACAAGATGGCCGAAGCCAACCGCGCCTTCTCGCATTATCGTATCTAATCTGGAAGATCGAGGATACCTCATCGGCACGGGCACCTAGGACATCATGGCACGCGAGCATCCACTTGAGAAGTACCGGAATATTGGCATTATTGCCCACATCGACGCCGGAAAGACGACGACGACTGAGCGCATTTTGTTTTATACCGGCAAGACGCACCGCATTGGCTCGGTCGACGACGGCACCACTGTAACGGACTGGATGGCCCAGGAGCGCGAACGCGGAATCACAATCGTGTCCGCTGCAATCTCGTCGGAGTGGAAGGGCTATCAGATCAATCTGATCGACACACCTGGCCATATCGATTTCACCGCCGAGGTTCAGAGATCGCTCCGCGTCCTTGATGGCGGCGTTGTGGTCTTTGATGCTGTCCAGGGGGTTGAGCCGCAGAGTGAGACGGTGTGGCGCCAGGCGGATCGCTATGGCGTGCCGCGAATCTGCTTTGTTAATAAGATGGACCGGATCGGTGCATCCTTTGACCGCACAAATCGCTCAATAGTGGACCGCCTCGGTGCAAATCCGATTGCGATGCAGCTTCCGATCGGCACCGAAGCCGGCTTCAAGGGCGTGGTTGACCTTTTGACGATGCAGGGCGTGATTTGGGAGGATGATCTCGGCAAGGAACCCAAGGTGGTTGCCATCCCAGCGGAACTCCAGGCAGCCGCCCAGGAAGCCCGGAGTGCGATGGTTGAGCGCATCGCCGAACTTGACGACCACCTCACCGTCCGTTACCTTGAGGGTGGCGAAATCAGCGTGGATGAGCTCAAGGCCGCTCTTCGGAAGGCCGTGCTCCAAAATAAAGCGTACCCGGTATTCTGCGGCTCCTCCCTGAAGAACAAGGGCGTGCAGATTCTCTTGGATGCAATTATCGATTACCTTCCTTCGCCTGCGGATGTGCCGTCGGTAAAGGGTTCTGTACCTGGCAGCGACGACGAGGAAATTGAGCTGCCTGCCAAGGACGAGGCGCCCCTGAGTGCGTTGGTGTTCAAAATCGTGACGGATCCATATGTGGGGCGACTTGCCTACTTCCGGACCTATTCTGGCGTGATTACGCAGGGTCAGATGGTCACGAATTCCACCAAGGGCAAGCGGGAGCGTATTGGACGGCTCATTCGCATGCATGCAGATCGCCGTGAGGACATCACTGAGGTCCGCGCGGGCGACATCGGTGCGGCGCTAGGTTTCAAGGAGACTTTCACGGGTGATACGCTCTGCGATAACAAGCAGATTGTTCTAGAAAACATCGCGTTTCCCGAGCCCGTAATATCGATTGCAATCGAGCCCAAAAGCACGGCCGACCAAGAGAAGATGGGGGAGGCGCTCCGGAAGCTTTCTGAAGAGGACCCAACCTTCCGCGTTCGCACGGACGAGAATACCGGGCAGACCATCATATCGGGCATGGGCGAGCTGCACCTCGACATCCTCATCGACCGAATGCTGCGCGAGTTCCGTGTGCAGGCCAACGTGGGCGCGCCGCGGGTGGCCTACCGGGAGTCCATAACTCGTGAAGTGCCGAAGGTGAATCTCAAGTATGCCAAGCAGACGGGCGGGCGGGGCATGTACGGCCACGTCGTAATCTCGCTGGAACCGGGCGAACGCGGTTCTGGCGTATTGTTCGAGAATCAGATCGTTGGCGGCGCCATTCCGCGGGAATACATTCCCGCAGTTGAGAAGGGAATCCGTGAAGCGGCTGAAAGTGGCGTCGTGGCTGGCTATCCGGTTACCGATCTGAAGGTCGGCCTGTTCGATGGATCATTCCACGAGGTGGACTCGAACGAGATGGCATTCAAAGTTGCGGCTTCCATGGCATTCAAAGAAGGCGTTCAGAAGGGGGCGCCGGTACTCCTGGAGCCGACCATGCGTGTGGAAGTCGTTGTTCCGGAGGATTTCCTGGGCGACGTGATGGGGCAGCTCAACAGCCGCCGCGGAACAATACAGGGGATGGAAGTCAGGCCCGGAAACGCTCAGGCCGTGAGAGCGCTCGTTCCGCTCGCCGAGATGTTTGGGTACGCCACGCAACTGCGGTCCGTGACCCAGGGCCGGGGCGTGTTCAGCATGGAATTCGACCACTACGCGCCTATTCCGCAGTCAGTGGCCGAAGAAATCGTCAAGGCATAGCAATTTTCCGATCGGACACACCAAGGAGATCACGATGGCGAAGCAGAAGTATGAGAGGACGAAGCCGCATGTTAACGTGGGGACGATGGGGCACATCGACCATGGGAAGACGACGCTGACGGCGGCGATCACGAAAGTGAGCCAGATGCTGGGGAAGGCGGATTACCGGGCCTAC